>JAWOCF010000014.1:0-13002 GCA_046483935.1 Bacteroidales bacterium
CTACCGGCTAAACGATCATTTTTCCTTCGTCCATACCCTGCACATGAACTATAACACCAACGATATCGGGTATGCGGCCAAAGCCGCTGATCAAGCCATTGTGTTTGGCAACCGGGATGTGACGACTGTTGAGAATGTTTTTTCCAGTGACTATATTCTCACCAACGAGATGTATTTCAGCTTCCGGATGCGCCAATACTGGTCGAAGGGAGAGTACAATGAATTCTACCGGTTGAAGGAGGATGGGCGTCTTGAAGAAGGTTATTCATATGATGGCAACAAAGACTTTAACTTTAATTCTTTTAATATCGACTTTGTGTTTACCTGGCTGTTTGCCCCGGGAAGCAGCCTGAATGTGGTGTGGAAAAATGCGGTCCTGCATGAGCAAAGCGGTTTGGTTGCCAATTATTTTGATAACTTTGACCTCATCCGACAGGCCCCCCAATATAACAGCCTTTCGCTGAAGATCCTTTATTATCTGGATTATCAGCAAATCAGGGGCGCCTAACAAGTCGTTGCCGAATCCAGCCAATTTGTTTGCATGATAAAAGTCGAAAACATCCACAAATCGTATGGGGCCCTAAAGGTGCTTAAAGGTATCAGCCTGGAGATTCACCGGGGGCAGATCGTATCTATCGTTGGGGCTTCGGGGGCTGGCAAAACCACCCTGCTGCACATTATGGGTACCCTCGACCGGTATGATCAGGGAAAGGTAAGCATCAATTCAGAAGATGTTTCCAACATGAATGATAAGCAGTTGTCGGCCTTCCGCAATAAGAACATCGGCTTCGTGTTTCAGTTTCATCATCTGTTGCCTGAATTTACTGCCCTTGAAAATGTCAGCATCCCTTCTTTTATGGCCAATCAGCCAAAAGCAAAAACCCTTGCACGGGCCAAAGAGTTGCTCGAGATGCTGGGGCTGGGGCAACGCCTGGAACATAAGCCTTCTGAATTGTCGGGGGGCGAGCAGCAACGGGTGGCAGTGGCCCGCGCCCTGATTAACGATCCGGCAGTGGTGCTGGCCGATGAACCCAGTGGCAATCTGGATTCCCGGTCGTCGCAGGAGTTGCATCAGCTGTTTTTCAGGCTGCGTGAACAACTGGGACAAACCTTTGTGATCGTGACTCACAACCCTGAACTGGCCAATATGGCCGACCGCAAATTAACCATCGTGGATGGCATTATTGAAGGTCCGGTGCAAGCCCCGGCTCCCTGACACCTTTTGCTGAGTTGCATTGCCTGGATAATATCCTGGTATTAATCCTGCTTTTTATTGTCAATCATCCTCAGAAATTCCTCTTCAGTAATTGTCTTGAGATTCAGCTTCCTGGCCTTGTCGATCTTGCTCTTTCCGGGATCTTCACCTACGATGATATAATCAAGGTTGGAGCTTACTGAGGAAACATATTTTCCTCCATGGTTTTTTACTGCTTCAATGATACTCTCGCGGGTAAAATGATTCAACTTGCCGGTGGCAATCATGGTGGCACCCTGCAAAGTATTGCTCTCAGGGGCTGATGGAGTGCCTGTCGCCGTAAAGTTCAGGCCATGGTCTTTCAGCTTTCGCAGGATGTCCTGGTGGCGGGAATCTGCAAAATACTCCACAATATTATTTGCCAGGGTTTCTCCTATCCCATTAATGGTGATGAGGTCTTCCTTGTCAGCTTTGGTCAATGCATCCAGGTTCCTGAACTCATTGGTTAAGGTGTCGGCCATTACCTCACCTACACCGGGAAGGCCCAGGGCATAAAGAACTTTTGAGAAGGGCTTTTCCTTCGAGCGTTCTACCCCTTCAAGGATGTTGTTCACCGTTTTTTCGCCCCAGCTCATCACCTTCGAGTCATTGAGCTTAACCAGGGTGTCGTGAATGCCCGGATTGCTGATAAACTTCAGCATAGAGGTGGCTGCCGAAGGGTTGGAAAAGGATTGCAGGTCTTCAGATTTTATTTTCAGGATCTTGTAAATACTGTTGTATTCAGCGAAAAAGGCTTCTTTAAAGTCTCTGGGTAGCTGATCCATACCCAGGTAATTGAACAACGAGCGTAGGCTCACATGACCCTCTGTCTCATGTTCGGCAAGTAGCGACAGCCTGTTGTCTTCGAATTTATTCTGCTGCATGAACCGCTGGAAGCCTTCGAAGTTCTTTTTTTCCTTGTTGAAAAGCTCCTGAAAGTCACTGGGCTCCTGATTATAAAGATGATCCACCGAGCCGGCTTCCTGTTCGAGTTTACGGGCAAAATCAAGGGTCATGTTCGTGATGCCGAACTTCAGGGCATAGAACACCCGGTGCAACGGGATGTAGCCACTGTCATTTTCCCTGATTACATTTTCCAGCCCGATCAGCGCTTGCTTCTTGTCCTGAAGGGTGTAAAAGTCGCTTACATCTTTTACATATCCTTTATCATGAAGGATACTGATTTTTTCTTCACCCAGGCTGTCAATATCCATGGCCCCCCGACTGGTAAAATGCTCCAGTTTCCCCTTGATCTGCGGGGGGCAATGTTCGCTGTTGGGGCAGTAATGGGCTGCTTCTCCCTGCTGACGCTTCAACCGGGTGTTGCATTCGGGGCAGTATTCAGCAAACTGTATCGGCTGGGCATGATCAGGACGCAATGAAAAGTCAACCTCTATGACCTTGGGGATTACCTCACCACCCTTTTCTACCGAGACAGTGTCTCCTTTTCGCAGGTCCAGTTTTCTGATAAAATCCTCATTGTGCAGTGACGCTCTCTTCACTATGGATCCCGACACCCCCACCGGCTGCAATTCGGCAACAGGAGTAACAGCTCCGGTGCGTCCAACCTGGTAGGTCACATCCAACAACAAAGTTTTTACCCGCTCGGCCTTAAACTTATAAGCAATGGCCCACCGGGGCGATTTTGCCGTATATCCCAGCTTCTCCTGTTGCCGGGTATCATTGACCTTGATCACCACCCCGTCAATATCAAAAGGAAGTTGCTGACGTTGTGTTTCGCAATATTCAATAAAGGCGAAGACTTCATGAATGTCACTGCATTTTTTCATCAGGTCATTGACTCTGAACCCCCATTTTCTGATCGTTTGCAGGCTCTGGTAGTGGGCGGTGAACTCAAGATCCGGGCCAAGGATGCTATAGATAAAGCAATCCAGCTGGCGTTTGGCTACCAGGGCCGAATCCTGAAGCTTCAGGCTGCCGGCAGCGGCATTGCGCGGATTGGCAAAAGGGGTTTCATTACGCTCATGCTTTTGCTTGTTCAGGTCCAGGAAGCTCTGGTGTGGCATATAGATTTCGGCACGCACCTCAAATTCTGCGGGGGCTTCATCATGATCAATCCGCAAAGGGATGCTTTTGATGGTTTTTACGTTGGGGGTAACATCATCGCCCTGCACTCCATCACCTCGCGTTACGGCACGTACAAGCCTTTTATTCTCGTAGGTAAGGCCAATGGCCACCCCGTCGAATTTCAGCTCACAGGCATACTCATAGGGCTCCTCAAGGCCTTTACGTACCCGGTTGTCAAACTCTGTTAGCTCTTCCCTGCTATAAGTGTTGCCCAGCGACAGCATTGAATACTTATGTTTCACAACAGGAAACTTCTTGGTTACCTGTCCGCCCACGCGCTGAGTAGGGGATGCCGGATCGGCCAGCTGCGGAAATTCCTGCTCCAGGTCCGTCAACTCCTTCATCAGCATATCATACTCATAGTCACTGATCCGGGGTTGTGCCAGCACATAGTAATTATAGTCGTGCTGGTTGATCTCTCGGGTAAGTTCTTTGATTCTCCGTGAAGCAGTTTGCAGGTCCATATTTGGGGGATGTTTAAAAAGTAAAATTAACAAAAAAGCCGGTCAGACCGGCTTTTAAAGTGTTTCGAAAAGAGGATTTCAGATCACGGCCCTCCGATAATCAATCTGAGGTCTCTGGAGTTGATACACATTACCGGAATCTTCTCCTCGTTATACAAAATGCGTTCGGGCTGGGTGCCGAAGGGGTTCCAGCTCAGGGTGTCAGGGTCGGTGGAGATCATGATGGCATCGGCATTCTTCTGTTTGGCATATGCCACGATCTGTTTGTCGAAAGAACCTCGTGCATCAGCAACCGACGAAGTATAAGAGACATTGTTCTGCTCCAGAATATTTTCCACCTGCTTGAGGTCGGCTCTCAGTTTGCGTTGGGTGGCATCATCATTAATATTATATACCAGGATGTCGATCACGCTGCCAAAGTTCTTGTGCATGAAGATGGCCCATTTTACTTTCTGCTTGGAGCCAATGTCCAGATCCAATGGGTAAACGATTGATTTGTAATTTATTCCTAAGGAAGGCTTCTGTACCACCACGATGGGGACAGGAGAGGTCGTCACCACCTTCAGGGCGAAGCTGCCCAGCAGAAACTGAATGCCTTTCTTGCCATGGGTTCCCATAAACAGAAACCGTGCTCCCACGTGTCGGGCTGACTCAGCAATGGTGGAGAAGATGCTGCCTTCAGGAGCCAGATATTCTACCTCGATACCATGTTCCTGTTTCACTTTCTTTGCAATATCCGACAGCCTGTCGGCTACCGGGTCCTGATTTTTCTTTCCCTTGAGCCATTTCTTTTTGGTGGCGCTGTTGATCACATGAAGTAATACCAGCTTATGGTTGATTAGTTTGGCCATATTGGCTGCATGATCAATGGCATAATCTCCCAGGGGAGTAAAATCAGTTGCTACCAGAATTACATTTTGTTGCGTGGATTCCATTGATGGTGTATTAATGATCAAAAAATCGGAGGCATTCATTCTATGACGCCAAATTACAAAAAATAATGAATTAAATCATTTTCATGCATAAATCATCCTTCATTTTTTCTGCCTGTGCTCTCTTTGAGTAAGCCCAATAACTCTTCGATCTGCATGAGGTTTTCATTCTTGCGTTCGTTGCGCAATTTGTTGGCTGAGGCCGTAAAGTATTGGTGATGCCGCACAAATTCAAACTGTCGCAGGTACCAGTCTCTGAAGGGGATCTTTTTGCTGCTGTTTTCACTCCACTCGCGGTGCAGCCTTAAGGCGGTAATAAAGAAATCAGACCTGCCCAGATAATCAAGGTCCGCATCACAAATGATTTTTTCCAGATGGGTTTTTGGATGATGCGGCATCTGGGTGGCCATGATCAGCTTGCAGATAACAGTGATCTGGTCAGGAGTATAATTAAATCCGGGTAAGGTGTCACGGGCAAAATCACAAGCCAGAGGTTCGTTATGATCGTATTGCCAGAAGAATCCTGTGTCGTGGTAAAGAGCAGCCGTGAGCAGAATAAATTTACTTTCTATGTCTACCTGTTCCATGATAGACAGGTTTTCAGTGGCTTCGCACACATCAAGGGTATGCTGATAATTGTGATAGTAAAGCGTAGGCTTCAGTTCTTTTTTCAGCTTGATAAGAACAAAGTCCTTTGCTTCATTAAAATCCATAACAACGAAATCTATAATCAATAGCTATTCCTGAGGGGGAATTTTTACCTGAGTAAATTTATGGAAATATCCCATGCCGGAAGGAATTATTTTCAATTAGATTTTTCCCATGCGGTAAGAATGCAAATGATGCAGCCTGCCTTAGAGGGGAAATTTGTAATACAGTGAATAATGGATCATCAGGTTCGGGTTGCTTGCGCTTTTACCATATCCACTGATAATGAAGGGTTGCATCTGTATCTGCTGCGACTGAAACAAAATCAGGCGGGTGCGCAGGCTCCATCCCATATAAAAGTTGCCCAACACCCTGGTCTTGATGGCAGCCCCCAGCTCCAGCCAATGCGCGTGGTGTCTTTCCGCTGCAAGAGAAGTGCGGTAATCTCCCCAGTAGGGATTGGAAATGACAATCCGGGTCGATTGGTGCTCCAGGGTGCCATAACCATACCTGACCAGTAGCAGCAATAAGTCCTGAAGGTCGGGTTGATTACTCTTGAGCAGGTTGTGATCTACTCCGGCCCTGATAAACCATCCGCGGGAGAAATAATTGTGGGTTTGTTTTTCTATTTCTACATCCAGAAAGCCTGCCTCCAGGGTGGCGAACCAGTTTTTGCGCCACTGCCCCGAGAGGGATCCTTCCCATTGCAGGGTGCCGGGTTCCAGCCAGCGACGGGCCAGGCCCGAGACATCCAGCCCCAGGGTCACCGATGGGGTGAACAAGGTATCCTGCTGTGCCCGTACCGGCTGGCTAAGGCTCAGGGTCAGGATCAGTAGCGGCAGGAATAAAAATCTGGAGGTGCTCATCAGCTATATTGGTTACCTGTGAATTGTTGATCGCCAGGGTGTCAATCAGGTTGTCGGTGAAACGCGCCGACAACAAAGTATACTCTGCCATAAATCCACACTCCACCGAGATCATGGTCGAATGGCGTTGATAATTCAGCCAGATGGTGTCGGTGGCCTGCGGAAATACCAGCACAAATCCGGTGGAATCTTTTGAAGAATCCAGCAAGAGCTCCAATGCCTGCACTTGTTGCTGGTTGGCATAAATGGAATCGTCGGGCAGCCCTACGCCATATACCGTGAGGCTGTCGAGGGTGGCAGGGGAAGAGTTGCCTTCGGCCCGGGAGTAAAACCTGACCCCCACGGGGTTCTGGGTGGCATCTTCACACAATTCATCCTGTTGGCAGGAGGGCAGTAAGCCTGCCCCCACCACCAGCAGCATGAGCAGCACCTGGTGAATAAAACGCTGTTTCTTTCTGTTCATCAGGGCAAATTTAACAATAATACTTGTGGGGCTTAATAAAATAAGAACCCCGAAGGGATGTTTCTGGCATCAAATGCATCCTCCAGCGTTCCCGCCGCAGTGTACCGCATGATTCTTCCCTGTTGGTTGAAGTCGATCGCATCAGATACGTAAACATCATTATTGTATGGGTCCACACCCAGCCCATAAAGGGCCATCCCTTCACCGGAAACAAATAACTCAGGGGTGGTGCCGGCTGCCAACAGGTCAAAAGTATAGATATCGCCTCCCAGGAAAAACAGTTGCTGGCTGTTGGCCGAGATGCGAAGCCTGGACCAGGGAAGGCCTTTGGGAGGGAGCATGATTGTGTTGAGTACTTCCCAGCTGGCAGGATCTACTTTTACAAGGCTGGCGGTATTGTAATCAGGGTATGCTCCCTGGCACAGTACCCACAGCATATCCTGGTCATCCACAACCATCGACTCGGGATAATCGCCCACAAGCAGGCTGTCGGTAATCTGATCGGTTTGCGGGTCGATGGAATAGAGCATGCCGCTGGTCATGCCGCTCACGATCACTTTGTTGCCGGCTTCAATAAGTGCCTCGCTCCAGCCGTTGAACGGGATGTGCCCGGTGAGCTCAAGGGTGGTCAGGTCGATGATGTGTACCTGGTTGGTATATAGATCGCTCACATAAGCCTTGTCCATGGCCTGCAAAGGCAGCATATAGCGCGGTGAACCTAACTCTGTGATGGCGCCGGTGCGTTGTCCGGTGGCCGGATCCATGATCTCTATTTTTGCTGAATTGTTGATCACCATCCAGAGCTGATCATCATGAAGAATCACCGATTGTAGCAAATCGCCGGGTGTTTCGCCGTTCACCAGCTCAAACAGTTCATGGTAGCTGGTCTTTCTGTCTTTGTTGTAATAACTTACTGAGGCATTTACCTGCGTGAAGTTTCCTTCGTTCATGATAAATACTCCCTGGCCCTGCTGTACCTGTGGATAGCCATCGTCATCAATATCTTCTTTTTCGCAACTCAGCAGGGTCATTGCAAAAAGGATCAGCATCATGCCTTTCAGGCTGTGTTTCAGCAACGGGGATGAGCTAAAGGAACCGTTGATTGATCTGTTGAAAGTGGTAGATAGTTTTTTCATGCGAATGGATAAATAGAAAAAGTGAATTATTGGTTTTTGAAAAAATGAATGTTTATTCCTGCCTGAAAATAACGCAACGGCATGGGACGGGCTGCCATGACCAGATAATTCTGATCCCAGAGGTTAATCACATCGGCAAACACTTCCACAAAATTGTTGCCCAGGGGTGTGCTCCACGAAAGGCCCAGGTCGCCGGTCTGATAAGGGTCCAGCCATCGTGTGTTGTCACTGTTGGTGTATCTTCTTCCGGTAAGTTGGTGGGTATAAACCAGGGCCAGATTTTTCACCGAAAGGGTAATGGTCGCTCCACCCCGGTTCAGAGGCACATAGATCAGTTGCTTGTTCAGGGATGCATCATTGAGGGAGCGGGCTTTGGTGTTGCGCGAAATCACATGATCATAAGTCATGCTCCAGGTAAGGGTGAAATCCTGATGGCGGTATCCTCCCCGTGAGCGCAGCTCCAGCCCATAGCCCTGCACCTGCATCACATTCTGAGGAGTCCAGATCATGCCCCCGTCACGTGGTAACCAGATGATCCAGTTGGCGATGTTGCGATGAAAACCCGTGAGGCTCGTTTTTTCCATATAAATCCCTGCTGGTGCTTCCCTTTCGGTAGCAGTAGCCCTGGGGTGCCAGGTGGCGGTCAGATCCTGGCTCCAGCCACTTTCGGGCAACAAGTCGGGGTTGCCCCCCGGAATCCAGTACCTGTCGTTGAGCGAAGGCACCCGGTAATTCTTTCCTATGTTGGCAGCCAATGAAAACGAAGCCAGAGGCTTCCATGAAATACCTACTGAAGGAACCATTGGGATGTTCATTCCCCTGATCCATTCCTGGCGCAGGCTGCCCACGGCTTTCAATACTCCGGGCAAGGGCTGCCAGGCCAGGGAGGAGAACAGGGCCAGACTGTTCTGGGTATGTTGTTGGGAATATTCGCGGGCAATGGCTTTTACATGCTGAAAGTTGGCTCCTGATACCATGATCCATTGCGGAGCAAGCTGCCAGCGCACTTCTGCTTCCTGAACCATGGTATTGCTGCGGCTCAGGCTTTCAAGATTGATGCTGTCGCGGTAGCGCAATTCTTCGCGGAAATATCCTCCCCGCCATAGCATTACTGCTTTTTTCAGGTTCGTCTGCCACTCGCCGGTGATCCGCAACGCTTCATCATGCTGGAAGGCACCGGTATGGCTCTGCTGAAGGGCAGGTGGGATGTTGCGGTCATTATCCTGCCACCACCATCTGAGACGTAAGGCATGTTGTTGGCCTATCTGCAGGTAATTTTCCTGCAACAGGCCCCACTGCTTCAGGGAAGCATGCTTCTGTACTTCACGCCCAGCATCCTCCCTGGCGGTATTCAGATAATGATAACGATTGGGGGCATTGCGGTTAAATGCTTTCAGGCTGGAAGAGAATATATTGCCCTTATATTGCAGGGATAATTGCTGGCCTGCATCCTGCAGGCTGTTGGCATTGAATCCTGCCATGGCTTGAAATCCTTTCCCTGCCGGAGGCTTGTTGCTGAGCATGATGGCACCACCCATAGCCCCACTGCCCCACAAGGCGCTGCCCCCGCCATGTTGTATGCCTACTTCATCCATAAAGAAAACCGGAAGCAACGACAAATCGCTTTGCTGGTGCATAGGGCTCTGGAGGTTGAAGCCATTCCATAGCAGGGCTGAATGTCCTGCCGAGCCACCCCGCAGGGTGGTAGTGGCCAGGATGCCCGGGCCATAGCTTTTGAGGTACATTCCCGAATGGCGGGCCAGCAGGAAAGCCAGTTGTTGCCCTGAGAAGCGTTGCATGACCTGCTGATCGATCTGGTGGGAGGGATGGCCAATGGCCAGTTCCTCCCTGCGGGAGGCCTCTATCCAAACTTCTTCCAGGGTAACAACGGTATCGGGGGTTACCACCTCCTGGCCTCGACTCACGAATGGCATCAAGAATAATAGTATCCCTATCAGTCTGATCAGCTCCATGGGTTGCGTGTTTGCCGGTGTCTTTACCGGTTGATGATTACAAATGATAACGATGGATCATCCGTAACAGGGGCAAAAAGGTCAGGGTAGAAAAAGAGAATGTTCTGTTTTTCTTCGCTTTTTTCCCGAAAGCTACAAAATGATGATTTCTGGCAGGTCTTCTGACTTACTCCTTGTTTATCGCCTTCCCATGTCGCACGCGCGTCACAGTGGCCAGGTGTTGATAAACAAACCGAAGGAGCTTACAGCAGCGGGAACTGTTCAGGATTTACACCTGATTCCCTTTTAATCCGATGAATCCTGAGGATCCCGGAACCAAATATCGTGAGCAAAGGTAGTAAAAAATGATCTGATGCAATATGCAGGCTTATTATTTTCTGAAATATCCCATATCCGGTCAAAAGAAATCTCCCATTAAAGACTGTAAGAGAGCTTGCTTGACGGCCATTCAAAAACGTATTTTAAACGTAGTTTACCCAATTCAAAACGTTTATGATACGTTTATGATACGTCTATGATACGTCTATGATACGTCTATGATACGTTTATGATACGTTTAAACTACGGCTTAGTCCGGAGTCAGGAAAGACCATGATTGTGCCTTGAATCTGCTGAGAAAGCAAAAACAAGAAGGTGGTATGATCAGATACCACCTTCTTGTAACTTTGATATACGAAAAGCTGCCGGGAAAATAAAAACCGGTGATATTAAAAGAACATGGCGTAGGCCACACCGGCCACTCCAATAAAAGCCAGTGCATATACGATGCGGGTAGGCATGATGCCATTGTTTTCGGCCGTTTTCCCGAAGATGCCAAATACCAGGGGATGTACCAGGAATGGCATGGCAAAAACGAAGGCGATCAGTCCGGCAGCCTGAGGCCCGAACATGCCTCCCTGGATGGCGGCAAACAACCCGAAGTGCGAAATGGCCGAGGCATTGGCCATGAGGGCATCACCCAGATCCATGCCAGAAACCCCCAGCATCAGCAAACCGCCAAATACTGCTACCAGTTGCCATCCCAGTGAAAAGACCATCAGTCCTCTGATTTCAATGTTTTCGCGACCCAGGGCCCCGCGCATGATTTTCAGCGAATATGCCGTGAGGCCAATGCCCAGCAGCACCACGATCAGGGCATAGGGAATCAGTAGCTTTCCTGCTGTGGCACTGGCGGCCAGGATCGAGAATACGAAGATGTGCCCAATAAATGGTATGTTGATCATGATGGGCGCCCTGACGGCTGCCTCAGGGCCCAGGTCGCCGGCCGTGCAGGCGCCCGTGAGGCCCGAATGCGATAATGAGCCGGCCATGCCCGGGGCCAGGTTGCGGATGTGATTGGCCAGCCCGAAGAAAATCAGCAGGGCCAGCCCCCCAAACATCCAGAACAACTGCCCGAAAAATCCGAACGACAATACCTGTGTCATCCCGCTGAGCTGAAAGGCTTCGGCGATGCGTGAGCCCCCCACCATAAAATTGGCCGCCAGCACCACCGGAATCCCTGCAAAGAGCAGCGAACGGAGCGTAGGGCCCAATTTCCATTTCACCAGGATCATGCCCAGTGATACCGAAATGATCATGGCAAAGAAAATCTCGGGCAGGGCAATGATAGGTTCGATTTGCCGGGCAATGTGCCAGGCTATTACCAACAACGCGATGATGGCGGCTGTTTCAAAAATGCCTTTGCGGATATACAATGCCTTGTTGGCAATCTTGGCACGGTAGTCGATCAGGATAATGGAAGCCACCAGCCCCAGGTATCCCAGCAAGGGGTAGAAATGATCCAGGGCATCGCCGGTGTTATGGCCAATGATCATCCTCTTGAATGACTCAATGCCGGTGAGGATGAAAAAGGCCCTGATCAGGAACATGAACTGGGTGGTTTTGGTTCCCAGGAACAGCTCTTGCGAGGAGGGCACCATGATATCTTCAGGGTTGATTTTCTTGTTGGTCAGCAGCTTGCGGATTTCCTGCCCACCCACAAAGAAAGAGGCCATCAGGGCGGTGATGGTTACCCTGCTGCCCAGCTCCACAATTGGAAACTCGGGCAAGCCCGGGGTGGCCATGCCTGTATTGACCAGGATAAAACCCATCAGCAAACCGAATACGACAATGATCAGGATGGGCGAATAGCGGGTGCCGGCCACGAAAGTGCGCGATACCAGCACCATGCTGATGACCATCAGAAAAGTCAGCCAGTATTGATTCAGGATGTGTACACTGGCGAAATGATCAGAAATGAATTCCATGTTAATATGTATCTTTGGTGTATGTTGCAAGGCAAAAATACAATCTTCCGGGCAAATGGGGAAGAAAAATCGTACCGCTTAGCCAGGCAGTGCCGAATTTACATGAAATGGGTGTGAATGGCTGTTAACGATCAGGTTTTTAAGAAACTGGGTCTGAGGAGGGGGTGGGTTCAAAATATATTTTCATACCCATTTCCAGGAGATCCTTTATGGGTCGGCAGTCGGGAGCCAGCACCGTGTGGTGATTGTTTTTGGCCACCGAAGCACATCCTGCTCCGCAGGCAAGTTGCAGGTTACATGTGGAGCATTTTTCAATCAGGGTAACATCCCTGTTTTGCCATTGGGCGATGGCTTGCTGGTTGAGATTGAGTTCGGGGTAAAAAGTTCCCAGTTCTTCACCGGGTTTGCCTACCGTGGCGGTACATGAATAGACGCCCCCCCTGAAATCCAGGGCCCATTCACTTTTACAGGCCGGGCAAGCATCGAAAAGGGGCTGTGGCAACTCCTGGTATTGATGCAGGAAACGCGACACAGAATAGGCCGGCTGATGAAACTCCATGATATGAGGATGTTGTTGCAATAACTGATACAACTCCTGATACATATCAAGACGCGAATAAAGTTTCTGGCTGGTCGACTGGCAATAATGCAGTTCGTAGTTACGGCCCAGCTGGGTTTTGAAAAGCGGGCTGGAGGTCCATCCCTGGTCAATGGCATATTGAGCCAGCTGGGGCAGGCTGTCCATGTTTTCGCGGTCAAGTACCACGCGAAGATTCACAGGATAGCCTCGTTTGAGACATTCAGTAACATTGGCGGCAATACGCCCGAAGGTGCTCTTGCCGCTCTGATGGGGCCGGCGCTGGTCGTGAACCGCCTGCGGCCCGTCGAGGGTGATCTGTATTTCACGGATGTTGACTTGTTCCAGCAAATCAAAATATTCATCCAGCAGGTA
>JAWOCF010000049.1:0-9017 GCA_046483935.1 Bacteroidales bacterium
GTCGCCCCTTCCTTACCTGGAGGGTAAGAATCAACTGTAAATCTTTTTTAAGAATTCCGGAACACGCTTTCGTAGAGACGTTGCATGCAACGTCTCTACATTGCAACGTCTCCAAAATCTATCTATCAATCAATCAATCATGCCGAGACGCGATGAATCGACGTCTCTACCTCTCTGCTAATCTGCTAATCTGCTAATCTGCTAATCGGAAGATTTCTTTTTGCCATCCTGAATTTTTTCTTCCACTTCCTGCTCCTCGCCGGCATCTGTTTTTTCCGGCTCCTCTGTGTTATCCTCACCTGGTTCGTAATTCAACCCCACCAGCATGGGAAAATGATCGGATCCGATATCTTCGAGTTTTTCAAGGAAAATCAGGCCAAACTCTTCGGAGTAGAAAATATGATCGAGTGGATAGCGCAGCAAGGGCACCGAAGCATTAAAGGTATTGAATAATCCGCGGCCTTCGCGCGGGTCGACCAACCCGCTGTACTTCCTGAAAAGCTTTGATGTGCCCGACCAGCCCACATCATTCAGGTCGCCTGCCACGATGGTAGGCCGATCGCTCTCCCTGATTTCTTTTCCAATAATCAGCAGTTCGGTATCTCTTTCATAAGTATCGGTGCCGGGTTGTGGCGGTTCGGGGTGCACCCCGTAAAAATCAATGATGCTTCCTGAGGGCAAGGTGATTTTGGTAAAGATGGAGGGGATACTATCCTTCACCAGGAAACGGACCCCACTTTCGGTCAGCGGAAGCTTTGAGAGCAGCATCATCCCATAGGTATTGTCCAGAGGATATTTTACGGCATACGGATAATTCCGGTCAAGCCTGCTGATGGAGGCTGCCCATGCCTGATCCGGTTCATTGATCAGCAGAATGTCGGGGTTGTGCTTTTTCACCAGGGCATGAAAACGCTCCTTCTGGTCATTGTCCATCCGCACATTGGAAACCAGCAGGGAGAAGCTGTTGGCGGCAATCGGCTGACTGTTGTCCTTTGCCTGGGTATCATAAAGGGGTGTATAGACCACCACGAAAAGCAACTGATAGGTGAGAGCCCCTGCCAGAAGCATCAGCAATGGTAGCTTGTATTTCCATTTAAACTTTACAAAAACAGCGGCCAGGATGAAGGCCAGTATGGTGAGCACAGCAATCTGAAACCGCGGGAAATCAAAGATCCTGATCCACCACTGCGCCTTATGGATCAAGGGCAGCCCGGTGGCTACCACAACAATAATGCTTAATATGAGGGCCAGTATCCGCATTTGAGTTACATCATAATAATGTTGTGGTATAATAAACCAAACTTTCTTATTGTTCAAAAGTTCAAAACCTCCAGATCTCCCAGTCTCCCAGTCTCCACTTCTCCAGGTCTCCCCCTCTTCAGGTCTCCATGTCTCCAAGTGCTCCCCCTCATCCAATTCTCCCCCTCTCCATTTCTTCCCCTCATCAGGCCCGGAACCTCCGTCCTGAAGCTCAAAGGACCTTTTTTCAGCCTTTCGGCGAAGAGATAACAGGTAGTGCCACTTGAATTTGCCCCTCTGAATGGGCGCTTAAAATGCGTGTGCCGGGGTGGTTTTTTATGGAGAATCTTTTTTTAAGAATTTCGGAACACGGATCTGACGGATCAAACGGATTTTCACGGATCTTTTCTGAATGGTTGCTGGTACCTGCTGCTAGTTGAACTCAGTTGTGCTGTTGGCTGTTGTCCTCTTAATTTTTTTCAGGGACTTCAGGGACTTCAAGGACAATCTGCTAATCCTCAAATTTCCAAATCCTCAAATCTGCGCACCTGCTAATCCTCAAATCTTTCTCCCCCTCTCCAAATCTCCAAATCTCCAAGTCTCCAAGTCTCCAAGTCTCCCCCTCTATTCCCACTTCTCAAACAGCACCCCGCGGGTGCGACCGCTGGAGGCCTTAAAGCCTGTAATCTCTCCGTTTTCACCGCGCACAAAATGCATCGAGGTGATCGGAAAGGCTGAGCTGAAGGTATCTTCAGTGGTAGCATTCATCTGCAGGTCATCCTCCATCTGATAGTGCCGCAGGTAGAGGCTGTCTTCTTCCAGTACCACGGTGTAGTGGGTTTGGATCTCCTCACTGAAATAGCGTCCGGTGTAATCTTTCATCTGATCCGGTTCGAGAGTGAACTTAATTTTCCTGGCAATGTGGTTTCCGTTTTGATGGAGGGTGAGGGAATCTGCTGTGGCATCTTCGTTTATATGAAAGGTCACAGAAGCATCCACACCATTCAGGCTGAAGGTGGAATCGGAGGTGGCCGTCAGGTTTACCTGCGGCTGGTTGGTGGCCTGGGCAAAGATGCGCTCCTCCTCGCGGTCGAAGGTAAGCACAAAGCCAGGCATGACTTCCAGCTCATAACGACCGGTGAGCGGGTCGAACTGCTCAGCATCGTATTCGAACGAGGTCTCTTCGGCCGTGGCCACAGTGTCTTCTTTTTCAGCCTTTTCATCGGTTGCCAGATGCTCTTCCAGAAAAAGATCTGCTACCTGGTTGGGAATGACGGCAGGGAATGATGAATGGTTGCTTTGTGTGACCACGGCAGCATTGAGGCCGGGAAACACCATAACCATCGAGCGATGGGCCACGTCGGCGCCCCCGTGATGATAATAAGGCACTCCCTTGTATTCTCCTGTAAACAGCCCAAGCCCGTAGCCTGACGATGACCCGTCATTGAGTTCAAAAGAGGTGGACATCTCCTCAATCATAGCGGGGGTACCCAGGGTGGGGTCCGTCAGGTTGCGGACCCATTTTGCCAGGTCGCCCATCGTGGAGTGGATACCTCCTGCGCCGGCCGCTCCCCCCAGATCGGTTACCTCGCGGAATCCCTCACTGGCAGGAGAATATCCTGCCGCCCGGTTTTCCACGATCTGATAGGGACTGGTGCGCACTACCGTATGGTGCATCTCCAGGGGCTCAAAAACATGCTGCTTCATCCATTCCGGAAAGGGGGTGCTGGTCACGCGGTTGATCACCTCGGTCATCAGTGCATAGCCAGTGTTGTTGTAGTTGAATTCAGCTCCAGGCAAATTCTGCAGCTCGGGCTGACGCTGTACGATCCCGATCACCTTTTCGATAGTAAGGTCGGCGCTGGTATTGCGGCCCGTCATTGCCAGCAGGTTCAGGTATTCACGGTACCCGCTGGTGTGGTTCACCAGGTGCCGGAGTGTTACGGTATGTTTAAACTCCGGAAGCTCGGGGATGTATTCGCGTACATCGTCATCCAACGAAAGTTCCCCCTCTTCCTGCAGCAGCAACAGCGCGAAGGTGAGAAACTGCTTGGAGGTGGAGCCGATGTTGTGAAGGGTATTCTCATTCATGGGAATGCCATAGGTGAGGTTACTCATCCCGTAGAATTTCAGCAACTGGATCTCCCCATCCCTGATGAACATGGCCGCCGCACCCGGCACATCATTTCCCGTGAAGAGGGTCATCAGCTGATCAATGCGGCCTTCGGGATCGGTGGCCACCGGTTGGGCAACGGAAACCAGGATGGCATAATCACCCTCCTCCTCTTCAAATGGGGTCACCTCAATGTGATACACCCCACCAGTGGTGGTTTCAAACTGAAAGGACTCCCTGCCCTGGGCAGGCCCGTCAAATGTCGCGGTTATTTGGCCTTCCGGATTAACAATGCTCACCACCACATCCACCGTTTGCTGGTCGACATACCCAACCACAAATTGATCAGGCTCCAGTTCCAGGATATAGCTGTGAACACTCCCCGTAGAGAGGGTGTTGTGAACGCTGTCGCCAATGGTTATGGCTGTTTGGGTGCTGTCGGCTGTCTGGGCCGCCAGTGCCGTTACAGATAGAAAGAAAGCGAAGAGAAATGATGCAGGGGTTTTCATGGGATGATCCTTAAGAGGTTTATAATTCTCAAGTCATATGATTTAAATATTATAGTCTGTAAGGTATAAAACCAATTATATTATATAATGTTTAACCGGAGAAAAAAAAGAAGATACCTGATGAGCAAATGCTGAGGACCGGGCGGCAAGGGGTTGAGAAACCGGGAGCTGCCGTGTGCCTTTATGATGACCTTAAATTCCTGATTCTTTGAACAAAACAACATTGACATTGTAAGTTTTGTAAACCAAATCCATTCAGTCATGGCAACATCCTCTGAAATGCAACCAGGAATTGTCGGACTGGGAAAGATGGGTGGCAACCTGGCAGGGACCGTGGCTTCTGTCAATGAAACGGGGCGCAGGATGCCTTTACATTCCAAAAGGATTTTATCAACCTTATCAAAAAAAAAGATGAAGAAAACAGCGGTTAACGGAACCAACCTGGCATACATCGAGAAGGGGGCGGGCGCTCCGGTGGTGCTGGTACATGGCACCCTGGGCGACATGCGCAGCTGGGAGCTGCAGATGGATGCCTTTGCCCGGCATTATCGAACCATAGCCTACAGCCGCCGCTATCATTACCCCAATGAATGCAATGGCAATGCCTCTGATTATTCGGCCGTGATGCATGCCGACGACCTGTCGGAATTCCTGAAAGCCCTGGGCCTTGAAAGTGCATATGTGGTGGGCAACTCCTACGGTGCATATACTTCGTTGTTGCTTGCAGCACGCCATCCGCAGCAGGTGCGTGCCCTGGTGCTGAGCGAGCCGCCGGTACTGCCCCTTCTTGATCATCATGAGCAAGGACGCGCCGTGCGTTCCGAGTTCCTTGACAGGGTCTGGCAGCCCGCCGGGCAAGCCATGCAGCGGGGGGAAACAGAAAAAGGGGTTCAGCTCTTCGTGGATGGCGTGGTCAACCAGGGAGCATTCGGTTCCTTCCCCCCGGAAGTGCGTCAACTCATCATGGACAATGCCTGTGAATTCAAGGCCGAGACGGCCAGCCCCGGCTTCTGGACCCCATTCACCTGCCAGGAGGCACGGCAGATTGCCACCCCCACCTTGCTGCTCACGGGCCAGAACAGCCTGAAGATGCTCAAACTCATTATGGAGGAGCTTGCCGGCTGCATGCCTGGCAATGATTTGGTGACAGTGCCCTCTAGCTCGCACGAAACAGCTTCCGAAAACCCGGAAGCCTACAATCAGATCGTGCTGGATTTTTTGGCAAAATACACCCCGTAATGGCTGATGATCTCTACAACGGCCACACCCACATGATCATGGGCACTCCCACCAGCACGATGATCACCTCCAGGGGAAGGCCCATGCGCCAGTAGTCAGTAAATTTATATCCGCCAGGCCCCATGACCAGGGTGTTCGACTGATGCCCGATGGGCGTTAAAAATGCACAGGAGCCGCCTACCGCCACTGCCATCAGAAACGGATCGACCGAATAACCCAGACCATGAGCCACCCCCACGGCAATTGGAGCCATCAGCACTACTGTAGCAGCATTATTGATGATGTCTGATAAAAACATGGTGATCACCAGAATGATGGTAAGCATGGCCCAGGCAGGCATCATCCCACCTGCCTCAAGAGCCAGGGAGGCAATGAGATCTGCCCCGCCACTTGTTTCCAGGGCAGCGCCCACCGGTATCATGGCTCCCAGCAGCACAATCACCGGCCAGTTGATGCTGGTATACACATCCTTGATGGGCAACACCCCGCTTAACACCATGCCTGCAGCAGCCATGGCGAATGCCACCTGCACAGGAAGCCATCCGGCCACCACCAGCACGATCGAAGTGATAAAGATACCCAGGGCCAGCGGAATCTTTGTCTTGTACCCGATACGCAGGCTGCGTTGGGCCAGGGGCAGGCAGCCGATGGAGGAAATGGTGTCATTCAGCAGGTGCTCACGACCCTGCAGCAGCAGTACGTCGCCGGTTTGGAAGACTGCCTTGTCAAGGCGCCTTCTGATTCGTTTCTCGCGGCGGGCAATGGCCAGCAGGTTCAGCCCATAGCGGCTGCGCATGCGTATGTCGGAGGCTGTGCGGCCTATCAGGGTTGAATCTGCCATGACCACCGCCTCCGTAACAGCAATCTTGTCAGATCCTTCTGCATCTTTCCGGAACTTCTTGTCACCCACTAGTTTCACTTTGGTGTCTTCGACGAAGGTCTTCAGATTATCGGCATCTGTTTCGAGCAGGATGATGTCATTTTCAAGCAACACATTATCAAGGCCGGGGGCATGGATGCGCCTGTTGTTACGCACCAGACCCAGCACCTGCACATCAGCTTTAGAAATATCAGCCAGTTCGGCAATGGGTTTTCCTGCAACTTTCGAATCTTTGAGCACTTCAACTTCTGTAATATAATCCTCAATGTCAAACATGTTTTCATCCGACTTCTTCACGGTTCTCTTCGGAAGGAATCGCCATCCCAGGAAGACAATAAAAACAAGGCCCGCCAGCATAATGGCAAGTCCCACGGGCGAAAAGTCGAACATGTTGAAAGGCTCCCCAACCTCATCGGCACGAAATGTGGCAATAATAATATTGGGAGGGGTTCCGATTAACGTGGTCATCCCTCCGAGCAAAGAGGCAAAAGCGATTGGCATCAGGATGTAAGAGGGAGGGTTGCCGCTTTTACGGGCCAGGTGTATGGCTACGGGCATCATGATGGCCAGGGCACCCACGTTGTTCATGAAGGCCGATGCCACTGCCACCAGGAAAGAAAGCACCAGGATCTGAACCAGCAGCTTGTCGCCGATCTTCATGATCCATTTGCCCAGCAGGTCAATCAGCCCCGAAAACTCAAGGCCTTTCCCGATAATCAGCACCGATGCCACGGTGATTACTGCAGGATGTCCAAACCCATCGAAGGCCCGGGCAGGATCAATGATGCCTGCAACAATAAGAATAAAGAGGGTGATTAGCGCCACAAAGTCATGACGGATTTTGCCCCAGGCAAACAAGCCCAGGGTCACAATCAGAGTTCCAAAAACAATGGTGTGCGGCATTGGCAAAGGTTTAGTTCTATGTTGAGGTCATTGATGAGTATCAAATATAACCAAAAGGAAGCAGAGTAACAGAAACTGACCCCCTCTTGCTATTGAAATTCAGTAATTACTCCCTGCAATTCGTATAATCCGTTTCTCAGGCAGCTTAGCTATAGAAGCTTTCCAGCTAATGTATGTTTAATTTATGCTTTATTAAACAGCTTTCATGAAACAACCTTTTAAGCCTGATTTCATTGATGTTGGCCTGGGGCTATTTTGTTGAAAAACTGTAATTCACGACCAGCTGCAATAATATAAAAAATAATAGTACTTTTAGTAAGATGTAATTTGTTGTTTTTAGCACATGCAATCCTGCATAAAAGCTTTTTTATAAACTTAAACCCACCTGACTATGAAAAAAATTACCTTTCTCATGATGATGCTATTTATATCATCATTCATTTTTGCTCAAAATGCGCCCGTTACGTTTGAAACCGGCGAGCCCGGGGCCGACTGGACCTGGACAGTGTTTGAAAACGGGTCTAATCCTGCCCTGGAAATCATTGACAATCCCGATCCTGCAGGAATAAACACTTCTTCGAAAGTGGCCAGATTTACTGCCCTGCAGGCAGGTGCAGCCTGGGCTGGCGTTGAATCTGCCCACGGCACAACAGACCTGGGTCCTTTCGTGCTCGACGCCACCAATTCTGTTATTAAGATTATGGTGTGGAAAACAGTAATCAGTGATGTAGGCATCAAACTCATTGCCAACAGTGGCTGGGCCCAGCCTGAAATTAAAGTATCGAACACCCTGGTGAATGAATGGGAAGAACTTACTTTTGACTTTTCCGGAATCCCAAATCCTCCCGAAGCAGAAGGTCAATATGACCAGATTGCCATCTTTCCCGATTTTAATCTGGATGGCAGAGCACAGGACAATGTGATCTATTTCGACAATATCAGCTTCCATCCTGCAGACCCACCTACGGAACCCACCGCAGCTGCCCCTGTTCCGCCGGCCCGCCAACCAGATGAGGTGATTTCCATATTCAGCGATGCCTATACCAATGTTGCAGGCACCAATTTAAATCCCGACTGGGGACAGTCAACAGTTGTTTCCTTTATTGAAATTGCTGGCAACGAAACATTAAAGTATGCCGATTTCAACTACCAGGGCGCTGAATTTGCCAGTGCGCTAAATGTTGCTCAAATGGACACCCTGCATATTGATATGTGGACTGCCGATGCAACGGTAGTAAATTTTACCCTGATCAGTTCCGGGCCCAGTGAAACAGTTTACTCTTTACCCATTACACCCAACCAATGGGTTAGCTATGATATTCCGTTGACCGAATTTGATGGCGTGGTTGATTTGACCGATGTCATCCAGTTCCAGTTTTTCGAGGGTGATGGCTCCCCAACCATTTTCCTTGATAATATTTATTTCTACAAGGATGGCTCCGGGCAGACCGCAGGACCGAATGCCCCCATCGACTTTGAAGAAGGCGGAAACGGTGCTGAGTGGACCTGGACGGTGTTTGAAAATGACACCAATCCTGCATTGGAAATCATTGACAATCCTGACCCGTCAGGAGAAAACACTTCAGCCACAGTGGCCAAATTTACAGCACTGCAGACCGGCGAACCGTGGGCTGGTGTTGAATCTGCTCACGGCACAACTGACCTTGGAGCATTTGTGCTGGATGAAACAAACTCCACCATCAGGATCATGGTATGGAAATCCGTAATCAGTGATGTAGGAATTAAGTTAGCATCTTCAACCGGATGGTCGCAGGGAGAAATAAAAGTTGCCAATACAGTTGTTAACGAATGGGAAGAACTCACTTTCGACTTCTCAGCATTTGGCAACCCTCCTGCAGAAGAAGGTCTGTTGGATCAGATTGTTGTATTCCCCGACTTTGACCTGGATGGCCGGGAACAGGATCATGTTGTTTACTTTGATAACATTACCTTCAGTGCCGGGGGCGGTGTGGTTCCTGACGACGTGCCCACTGTTGCGGCTCCCATCCCCACCATCGATGCGGCCAATGTAATATCGCTCTTCAGCGATGCCTATTCCGATGTTCCGGTGGATACCTGGAGAACAGACTGGTCAGTTGCAGCTTACGAAGAGGTGACTATTGAAGATAACCCC
>JAWOCF010000066.1:0-2617 GCA_046483935.1 Bacteroidales bacterium
TTCAGGAGACTTTTTTATGGCTTATTACCCTGTCCCATCCGGGCAGGGTTTTTTGTTCGTCTGCGGGCAGGCAGCGTACGGAAACGGACAGACTAGCTGCATGTTTGTTTTCTGCCTGGTTTAAAAAGAGATCTTACTGGCTATATATCAGTCGCATAACAACAAAAGGCATAGTTGTTGTTGCTTTATAATTGGTTTCTATTCCTTTAATCCTTTAAAACAGGTACTATGAAAAAAATGTTTCTTTTACTCATCGGGCTATGCATGCCCATGATGATGATGGCCGAAGAAGCGGCTGTCAGGAAAGTCGTTCAGGGAGCCTATATTGATGGCCTGCAAAACCTGGGCGACATACAGACCATCCGCGATGGCTTTCATCCCGACTTTGTGATGTTGATGTTTCGCAACGGACAACTCAGTAAACTGGACATTCAAACCTGGATCCAGGGTGTGGAGCGTCGCAAAAACGACCCCAATGCTGCCAAACCCAACATCAAAGGGAAATTCATCGATGTGGAGGTTACTGGTTCCGTAGCCCAGGTGAAGCTGGAGCTGTATCGTGAGAACCAGCTGTTATTTACCGACTACATCTCTCTTTACAAATTCAGTGATGGCTGGAAGATTGTGAGCAAAGTTTATAACCAGCATTAAGATCTGTTGGTTTACAATGTTATGTGCAGCCATGGCAGGGATTTATCCTGTCGTGGCTGTTTTGTTTTTGTGGGAAAAATTAACTAACTTATTAGAAATGATTGAGCCGTCATTTTTAAAAGCAGTTCTTTAAGAATTATTTCTTTCACAAAAACGAATAGCTTATGAAAGCTGGAAAATTACTTTTAGTACTAATGGCTTTAATACTTGTTTCATTGAAGCCATTGTGGGCCCAGCCGCAGATTGAGCTTCAGCCTTTTGCTTCCGGGCTGGATAATCCTGTCGGCCTTACTCATGCCGGCGATGAGCGCCTGTTTGTGATCCAGCAGCGGGGCCTGATACGTATCCTTGATCAGCAAGGCAATGTGATGGAAACCCCTTTTCTTGACCTCTCAACCATGGTGAGCCAGGAAGGCAACGAAACAGGCCTGCTGGGCCTTGCCTTTCACCCCGACTATGAGCAAAACGGATACTTCTTTGTGAATTATACCCGCCAGGAGGATGGCACAACCGTTGTGTCAAGGTTTACTGCCGATGCTGAAAACCCTGATGTGGCTGATCCTGAAAGCGAAAAGCAGCTGTTAACCATCCAGCAGCCTTTCAGCAACCACAATGCAGGAAACCTGTTGTTCGGGCCCGATGGCTATCTCTATATCGCGGTGGGAGATGGGGGCAGTGCCGGAGACCCCGAAGACAATGGCCAGAACCCCGACACCTTGCTGGGGAAAATGCTGCGCATCGATGTGGATGTGGAGGATGATCAGGTCCCTTATGCCATCCCTGCCGGCAATCCCTTTGTTGACGATGACAATGTCAGGGATGAGATCTGGGCCTGGGGGCTGCGCAACCCCTGGCGCAACAGCTTCGACCGCCACACCGGCGATCTGTGGATCGCCGACGTGGGCCAGAACCAGCGCGAAGAGGTGAACTTTCAGCCCGCAGACAGTCAGGGGGGCGAAAACTACGGCTGGAATTGTTATGAGGGAAATGTCACCTATGATACCATCGGATGTCAGGAAGAATCACAATATGTATTCCCGGTATACGATTATCAGCACCAGGGATCACAATGCACAGGTGCCGTTACCGGAGGATACGTATACCGTGGATCGATCTACAGCGGGCTGTTCGGCCAGTACATTTTTGCGGATTTCTGCACCGGCACGTTTTACCGGATAGATCATGCTGACGGAGGATTTGAAGGGTCTGCCCTTGAAACCTTTTCTCCTTTCGAATATACTTCTTTCGGGGAGGATCAGTATGGCGAGCTTTATGTGGTGCTCAGAGGAGCAGGGGAGATACAACTTGTTGCCGACACCTCGCAATGCGAGCCGGTGGCCATGATCATGACCCAGGGCCCCATAACCCTTGAGCCGGGCGAAACAGAACCCCTGGAGGCTGTCTTTAATCCAGCCCTGAACTATCAGTGGTATCTGGATGGAGAGCCCCTGGATGCTGAAATCAACTCCCGGCTGGTTGTCGATGCAGGTGGTGAGTATACCCTTGAGGCCGTGAACCCCGCCAACGAATGTTCCGCCATGTCCGACCCTGTGATGGTCACAGTGGGTGCTACTTCCATCGATTTGCAGGTGTTGAATGGAATAGATGTCTATCCCAATCCTGCCACCGATCATCTGCGTATTGAGGGCCTCCCTGTTCATGGAATGGCCAGCATCCGTTTGATGGACATCACCGGCAGGACTGTCATCTCTACCACCTCATGGAATGAACCGGCCTTTGTGCTTAAAACCACTGGCCTGCGCGCAGGGTTATACCTGCTGAAGATTAATTATGAAAAAGAAGTACTGCTGCGTAAAGTGGTGATCAGGAGTGATTGATCTCAAGGCATGATGGGTAACGGGTTTCAGGTTTCAGGTGTCAGGTTTCAGGTATTAGTTTAAAGGTTTCAGGTATTAGGTATTAGGTAAAAAGAAGAATAGAACTCCGCAAATTCACACAAATTTTA
>JAWOCF010000158.1:0-3266 GCA_046483935.1 Bacteroidales bacterium
TTCATGGTGTCTTCCAGGGCGCGGTCGCTCAGGTCGTTGGTATGGCTGAATCCTATTTTGCCATCTACAATCACCCGCAGGCCCACGCCTTTGGAAGCTGCTTCCTGGATGGTTTCAAGATCCTGGTTGTGAACATTGATAGAGAGGTTCCTGCTGGTCTGAAGGTATACCTCAGCGGCATCAGCACCCAGCTTCAGGCTTTTCTTTACCAGCTGATCTGTTAAGTCTTTATAATTCATCTTTTTTCTTGCCTTTAAGTGGTACATTAAACACGGCTACCGCCAACATTAATACCCCTGATGCGCAGGGTGGGCTGGCCTACTGTCACCTCGGCCATCTGTCCTTTGCCACAGATGCCCGGTGCAAACGCCAGATCGTCGGATACGGCATCCACGTTGGAAATCACTTCCATGCACGATCCGATCAGGGTGGCCCCTTTGATGGGCTTTGTTTTCTTGCCATTCTCTATCAGGTAGGCTTCCCGGCAGGTGAAGTTAAACTCTCCTGAAACAGGATTCACGCTGCCCCCGCTGAGGCTTTGCACAAAAATGCCCTTTTTGGTGGAAGACAGGATGTCGTCTTTGTTGTCTTTCCCTTTTTCTATAAAGGTGTTGGTCATCCTGGGGATGGGCATATGACGGAACGACTCGCGGCGCCCGGTGCCCGTGCGCTTCATGTCGAGCTGCCTGGCACTGAGGATGTCGGTCAGGTAACCATTCAACACTCCGTTTTCGATCAGCACATTTCGCTGGGCCTGGGTGCCCTCATCATCAAAGTTGATGGTGCCACGGTAGTTGGCAAGGGTGCCGTCATCTACCATTGTAAAGCATTCTGAGGCCACTTTTTGGCCCAGTTTGCCAGTGAATGCTCCAATACCCTTAGCGATATTATCGGCCTCCAGGGGGTGTCCTACGGCCTCGTGGACCAATACCCCGCCCGAGCCGTTATCCATCACCACGTCCATAATTCCAGCGGGAGCATCTTCAGCATCCAGCATGGCAATGGCTTCGCGGGCGGCACGTTGGGCAATCATCTCGGGAGTGTCATGTTCAAACATTTCAAAGCCGCTGTGGAAGCTTACCCGCTCGCGGCCCATGTGGCGGTTGTTGCCTTCCTGACTCATCACATTCATGATGAAGAACAACAGGGGCAGCTCATCACTCAGGTAGAGGCCTTCGCTGTTGGCAATCACCCGGCCGCGCACCTGGTCGTAATAGTCGATCATGGCCATCTTGATGCGGGGATCATAATCCATGGCCGCCTGGTTGGCACGCTGAATGATTTCAATGCGGCGTTCATCGGCAATCTCATTCAGGGGTTGTTGTACACTTACAAAGCTGTCGCGCTTTCCCTGTGCAATATTTATGGGTGTGATCTTCTGGCTGTTGCGTGCCACGTACGACGCCACCTCGGCAGCTCGCATCAGGTTCTCCTCAGTAATCTCATCGGTGAAGGCATATCCGGTCTTATCGCCGGCAATGACCCGCACGCCGGCTCCCTGGCTGATGCCATAGAGCCCGCTCTTGAAGATGGATTCCTCCATAATGACCTGGCGGGAGGTTCTGTTCTCCAGATACACTTCGGCAAATTCGCCGCCTTTTGACAGCGCTCTGGCAATGACCTTGTCAAGGGTGCCCTTGTCCATGGTCAGGCCGGGGCCAGCCGCCGTCGATGAGCTGCAGGAAACCAGGTGGGTGAGCAGGGTGGGGGTGGCTGCAAGGATCAGGCCTCCCTTGAGCCCCATCTCCAGGAATTTCCTTCGCGGCATACCCTTGTCTGAGTAATTGGTGTTGTTCATGGATTGTTGCTTTTTTATTGATTGGTAATTAAAGATTGCGGGTAGAAGTGGTTTGAAAGGCTAAAAATAAATATTTTTCAACGTAACAAGGGGGTTTTGTTGAAATATTTTCTGAAAGTAAATCTAAGAAGACTCTTTAACGGATTAAAGATCAGCAACGATCCCTTTTTTATACGTCATTAGCGTTCGAATCAGAAAAAAAGAATCTCCACATAATTACCCAAATTATCAGAAGACAATTAGCACAAATTATTCATACAGTTTCAGGAAACAGCATGAATAATCAATGAATAATTGTTCTTATAATTTGAGGAATTGGTGGAGATTCTTTTTATTCCCTGTCACTTCGACAAGCTCAGTGACCGCAGTGCTAAGGACCTAACACCTGAAACCTAAAACTTACAGTGCCATCACCTTCAGATACCGTGCCCGGATTAGTCGCAGGCGCTCCAGGGTGAGGTTCTCGCGATAAATGCGTACCAGGTGGGTCAGCCCGCCGTTCTCCATCAGAAAGGCCTTGCCGGCATCAAAAAATAACAGCGAAGTGTCATATTTCACCTCCTGGGTGATTATTTTAAAGTGATCCCACTCCACAAAATAAGGGATTTCGAAGTAGCCTACATTTTCACGATTTGAGTCCAGGAAAATCTTTTCATCTACCGGTTGCAGATAGAAGAACTTGTTCAGGCTGATAATGCCCATCTCCTCATAATAATCAGGGATGCTGGATCTGAACCCCAGTCCCTGTTCACGAAACAGATCCTGTAGCTTTCTGAGCATCGAGAAGTGGGGCAGGTCACGGATGCGAATCACCTGAAAGACATGGCTGCGAATGGTGATGCTGCCTGAGGCTGCATCAAACGGCTCCTCAAAATGTTCCCTGATACTGATGGTGGCCCGCAAAATTCTCTCGCAGGGATAGCATAGATCCATGACCAGATATAGATACAAGGGCTTCTCCGAATTGGGCACCTCGCTGTAATAGGCATAAAAGGGGGCTGCTGATTCTATGACACTGCTGTTGGGGGCCAGGTCGGCTCCCTTTACACTCGACAGTGGCTCCTCTTTGATCACCCCGCCAAAACGTTCAATGATTTCCTGATTTTCCATCGGCGAAAGAATTTGATTTAGTGCTTTAAATTTACAACTAACTTAGATCAATTGCAAATATAAAGGGGCATCAGGTTTCAGGTTTCAGGTTTTGGTATTGGGTATTGGGTATTAGGTATTAGGTGCGTGTCAATGCCTAAATGACGTTGACCGTTTTTGGCAAGTTAAACATTTGGGTTTTTTAAATTCCAGAGCTGAATTTGAGCCTGAGGATTGTTTCCCTTCAGCCTGGAGGGCTGACACCCTCCAGGCATCCAGTTTTTTAATTTCCGTCGCTGATTTCTCACCGTCGGATTGTTTCCCTGTTTCAAAGATAATGTTTTCAAAATCAACAGGGGTTAGTCTACCTAAACTTTTG
>JAWOCF010000145.1:0-12981 GCA_046483935.1 Bacteroidales bacterium
CTATAAGATCATGATTGATCATCATCCCCAGCCTGAAGAAGTGTTTGATTTGATGCTGTCGGATGTGCAGGCATCCAGCACTGCCGAGCTGGTGTATGAATTTATAGCAGCCATGGGAGGGGAGGGCATCATGAACCGCGCGGCCGCCGAATGCCTGTTTGCAGGCATCATTACCGATACCGGGTCATTCAGCTATTCAAACAACAATCCGCGCACCTATGAAATTGCCTCCAGGCTGGTAGCGCTGGGGGTAGATGCCACTATGGTGAACCAGGCGGTATACAATACTTATTCGGAACACCGCCTGCGGCTGCTGGGCTATTGCCTGGGCGAAAAGATGAAGGTTTTTCCCAGGCATCACGCGGCTTATATCAGCCTGACGGCTGAAGAGCTGAAACGTTTCAAACATACCGAAGGCGATACAGAAGGGGTGGTGAATTATCCCCTGAGCATCAAAAACATTAATCTTTCTGCCATTTTTATTGAAAGACAGAATCACATAAAAATCTCATTCCGCTCAGCCGGCGACCTTGATGTGAACCTGCTGGCCAGGGAGCATTTCCAGGGAGGGGGCCATAAGAATGCCGCCGGAGGGAAATATTATGATACCATGGAGAATACCTTGTTGAAATTTGAAGACCTGTTAAAGCGTTACTGAAACACAAGAATTTTCTGAACAGATCATGATAAAGACGTTGCTCCATATTGTATTTGCCTTTTTGCTGCTGCTGGCAGCTGGCTGTAACAGGCCTGCTGAACCAGACCAGCAGGTGCTTGATGATTCTGCTTCCCTGCGCGAGACACTGGCTGAAACCAACAAGCTTTTGCTGAGTGCCGAACAGCAGGAGATTGAAGATTTTATTGAACGCTATGGCTGGCAGATGCAGCAAACAGGCTCAGGGCTGCGTTACATGATCTACCAGGCAGGCGAGGGCCCCGTGGCACAGGCCGGCATGACTGCCGTGCTGCACTACCAGGTACACCTGCTGACGGGCGATCTGGTGTACAGCTCTGAAGAGGATGGGCCTCTTGAGTTTCAGATTGGCCGCGGCGGCGTTGAGGGAGGGCTGGAAGAGGCCATCCTGTTGTTGCGCCAGGGCGACCATGCCCGGGTGATCATGCCCGCACACCTGGCTCATGGCTTGCCCGGCGATGGGGTGAAGATCCCTAAGCGAGCCACTATCGTATATGACCTTGAACTGAAAGAACTTAAATAACCATTAATAAACCAAAACACCATTTTTTTATGAGAAACATCACATTTTTTGTCCTGATCTTAGGCGGCCTGTTGTCGGGCTGTTCGCAGGATCCTACCAAAGGTTTTGAAACCACTGATTCGGGGCTTCAATATAAATTTCATGAGCAGACAGAGAACCCAAAAGCCGAACTGGGCGAGGTTCTGAAGCTTGAGATGATTTACCTGTTGAATAACGACTCGGTGATCTTCAACAGCATTGAGATGAACAACCCTGTTTTTCTTGAGTTGATTGAGCCACAGTATCCCGGCGATATTTATGAAGGGTTTGCCATGATGGCTGAGGGCGATAGCATCACTTTTGTGATCAATGCAGAACAGTTTTTCCTTGAGACCGCTCAGATGCCTTCCCTGCCTCCTTTTGCCGATTCAACCGATAACATCTTCTTCAACGTGAAGCTGCTGGCGGCCATGAATGAGGAAGAATTTATGGAAGAGCAAATGCGTGCTTCCCAGGAAATGATGCAGGAAAACCAGATCAGGGCCGAACAGGAAGACAGCCTGATGATAGAATATCTTGATGAGCAGGAAATTGATTCCGAAGCCAGAGAAAGTGGCCTGGTATATGTTGAAACCCAGGCTGGCAGTGGCCAGAGAGTGCAGGCAGGCGATACTGTCAGGGTACATTATGAAGGCCGTTTGATGGATGGTACCGTGTTTGATTCCTCACTGGAACGTGACGAACCCATTGAATTTGTTGTGGGTGTGGGTCAGGTTATTCCGGGCTGGGATGAAGGCATCACCCTGATGAACGAAGGCGGCAAAGCACAGCTGATCATTCCGTCTTACTTAGGATATGGTGAAAGCGGCGCAGGAGAAGTCATTCCTCCTTTTTCAACTTTGATATTTGATGTGGAAGTGGTTGAGGTAAAATAACCTCGTGTACATGCCCACTGACGTTTTTAGAAATTAATTCTCTTTTCCATGAAAAGATCTGATTCTGGTTATGGCATGTCCTGGCGGTTGCATCCTGTGCTGATCGTCCTGGCTGTTGGCACAATGCTCTGGGGGTGTAAATCCCTCCGGAGCGTGCCGGAGCCTGTAGCAATCGTCACAGCATCAGGCCTGGAATACCTGATCACCAAAGCCCCGGGTAATGATATGCCTGAGCAGGGAGACATCGTGAAGATCCATTATGTTGGAAAGCTTGAAGATGGGACTGTTTTTGACAGCTCGTACGAGCGCAAAGAGCCTGTTACTTTTCGCCTGGGCAACGAACAGGTCATTGCCGGCCTGGAAGAGGGGGTGTCGTACATGAGTGAGGGAGGGCAGGCAACCCTTGTGATTCCTCCTGAGCTGGCCTACGGGGATCGATCTTTCGGCCCGGTGCCGGCCAATGCCACCCTGGTCTTTGAAGTGGAACTGGTGGACATTACCAGCCCTGCGGCTACCATTGAAGATGCCGATGTGGTAAGAAACACACTTGACAATGGACTGGAATATGCTGTTGTTGAGCAAGGCCGGGGCAAAAAGCTGGAAGAAGGAATGATGGTTACCATACATTATACCGGATATCTTGAGGATGAAACCATCTTTGATTCTTCGTACGATCGTGGCAAACCCATTAAGTTTACCCTGGGCAAAGGGATGGTGATTCCAGGCTGGGAACAAGGCCTGATGCAATTAAATGAGGGTGATAAAGCCCGGCTTTATATTCCTCATGAACTTGCTTACGGCGAAGCCGGAAGGGGGCCCATTCCACCCATGGCCGATCTGGTTTTCGATGTGGAAGTCATCGATGCCACCGTGATTGAACCTCCCAGGCCTTTTGATGTTGCCGGCCTTGACACCCTTGAAACAGAGGAGGGCCTGCAGTACATCATTGTTCAGGAGGGGTCAGGCCAGCAACCCAACCCGGGGCAGGTGGTTCATGTGCATTACACAGGATACCTGGCCGATGGCACTTTGTTTGATTCCTCGATTCAACGCGGAGAACCCTTCCGCTTTGTGCTGGGCCAGGGACAGGTCATCCAGGGATGGGATCATGGCTTTGCCCTGCTTTCAAAAGGGGCCAGGGCACGGTTTATTGTTCCGCCTCACCTGGCTTATGGCCAACGCGACATGGGGGTGATCCCCCCGGGGACGACCCTGGTGTTTGATGTGGAACTGATTGATTTTTAATTATTATCCTGAATTACCATCTTATGAATTTGTTGCAGATCACCTGGGATGTAAGTCCTGAAATATTCAGTATCGGGAGCTTTGCGGTTCGCTGGTACGGCTTGTTCTGGGCCCTTTCTTTTTATCTTGGATATGAAATGATCTATTACATGTTCAAAAATGAGAAGGTGCCTGCCCAGCAAGCTGATAAGTTGCTGATATATTTTGCATTGGGAAGTGTGCTGGGCGCCCGGTTGGGCCACGTGCTGTTCTACGATCTGAGTTATTATATGAGCAACCCTGCCGAGATCCTGATGATCTGGCGCGGAGGCCTTGCCAGCCATGGCGGGGCTATTGGTATTATCATTGCTCTGTACTATTATCAGAAAAAGGAAAGCACCCGATCATTTGCCTGGCTGGCCGACCGCCTGGTTATCCCCATTGCCCTGGGTGCCGCTTTTATCAGGATGGGCAACCTGATGAACTCCGAAATTTACGGGCATGCCACTTCACTGCCCTGGGGCTTTATCTTCGTACGAAGGATGGAAGAGGTGGCCAAGCACCCTACCCAAATCTATGAAGCAGTGGGATACCTGGTAGTATTTGCATCGCTGGCGTGGCTTTACCTGAAGGGGAAAGTATTTCACCGCGAAGGCTATGCTACAGGAATCTTTGCCATTGCCTTATTCTCGATCAGGTTCCTGGTGGAGTTTGTGAAAGAGAACCAATCAGCGTTTGAAGATAACATGATTTTGAATATGGGCCAGATTCTCAGCATCCCGATGATCCTGCTGGGGATATTCTTTATTGTCTGCTCGAAAAGAGAGAAGAAGAAAACATCACGCCCCTGATGGCATCTGATTCAGGGATGAAAAAGCAGAAAAATGCTCGTTCTTTTATGAAGAACGGGCATTTGTTTTTTCCAGGCACCCACCGGCAGGGTTTTGATGAACTCCTCTTTTTTGGTCAGGTCGCAGGCCACACACAATAACGTTTCCGGCCGGCAATTTCCCACAATGGCTTCCATCATCTGGTCATTGCGGAAGGGGGTTTCCATGAATATCTGGGTCTGATTTTTCAGGGAGGCCTGTTTTTCCAGTTCGCGGATTGCTTTGGCACGATCGGGGGGCTGGATGGGCAGGTATCCATGGAAGGTGAAGCTCTGCCCGTTAAAGCCCGATGCCATCAGGGCCAGCAGAATGGAGCTGGGGCCTACCAGGGGTACCACCCTGATGCCAAGCAGGTGTGCCTGGCGCACCACGCCCTGCCCCGGGTCGGCAATGCAGGGGCAGCCTGCCTCGGAGAGCAGGCCGATATTTTTTCCTTTCAGGGCCTGTTCAAGAAAGCCCCCCAGCTCCGTTGCGGAGGTATGCTTGTTGAGCAGGTGGAAATTCACCTGGTCGAAAGAGTTGGTAAATCCTGCGCTTCGCATGAACCGGCGTGCGGTGCGCAAATTCTCCACGATAAATTCATCCAGCTGGTTCAGCAACGCTTTGTTTCGCCGGGGGATGATATCGTCCACATCATCGCCTCCCAGTGAGGAGGGAATCAGGTACAGTACGCCTTTTTGAACTGTGCGGTTTTCAGGCATGGCTTAATGTTTATTGAATGACCGGTTCTCCATCCAGGGCAGGTTGTTCAGGTCGGAGTTTCCCCCCGAAAGGATTAAGGCAACCTTCTTGCCGCGAAACAATGTATCATGCTCCATCATGACAGCCAGGGGAACAGCCCCGCTGGGCTCCACCACGATCTTCATGCGCTCCCATATCAGGTACATGGCTTGAATGATGGTTTGTTCACTGACTGTGAGGATGTCGTGAACCCCTTCCATGATGATGGGGTAGGTTAACGAACCCAGGGAGGTACGCAAGCCATCGGCAATGGTCTGCGGGTTTTCAGAGGGGATGAATTTCTTTTGCTGAAAGCATTTCCAGGCATCGTTAGCCATCAGGGGTTCGGCGCCAATGACCCGGGTAGAAGGGGAAAAATACCGGGTGGAAAGGATCGTGCCACTCAGCAGGCCACCCCCACCTACCGGGGCAATGATATAATCAGGAGCGAGGTGCTGCTCAAAAACCTCGGCAGCAGCCGTTGCCTGGCCTGCAATAATGCGATAGTCATTATAGGGATGAATTTCCAGGGCACCCGTACGTTCGATCACTTCCTGAAGGGTGGACTCGCGGGCCTGCAGGGTAGGCATGCAAAAGGTTATCTGTCCGCCATAGTCTTTCACGGCATCGACCTTGATGCGGGGTGCATTTTCGGGCATGACGATATGGGCAGGTATCCCCCTCATACGGGCCGCCAGGGATAGCGCCTGCGCGTGATTGCCCGAGGAGTGGGTTGCTACCCCCTGAGCAGCTTCGTGCGCTGTAAGGCCCCTTACAGCGCTCGTAGCGCCACGGAACTTAAAGGCGCCTCCTTTCTGAAGGTTCTCACATTTAAAAAATATCTCAGCATCCAGCATCTTGTTAAAGGTCGAGGAGGTGAGAATGGGTGTTTGATGGATGAACGGTTTGATGGTCTGGTGAACCTGCAATATGGTTTGCCTGGTGGGTACGGGGATTGGTTTTGAGTTACTCACAGCTTTAATCTTTGCTGGTTAATATTTTTTCTACAATATTGTGGCTGGCCTTATCCAGCATCTGGTATACCTTTTCGAAGCCATCGCCGCCCCCGTAATAGGGATCTGGCACCTGGCGGTTTTCGCCCGGATAGGCTTCATTCATGATCAGTTCTACTTTTTCCAGATCGCGGGCATCGCGTGCCAGGGCACGGATGTTGGTATAATTTTCATTATCCATCACGTAGATCTGATCAAAGAGATCAAAATCTTCTATGGTAAAGGCCCTGGCGCGCTGGCTTGAAATGTCAATGTCATGTTCGCGGGCTACTTTGCGGGAGCGGCTGTCGGGTGGTTCTCCTTCATGATAGGCTGCTGTGCCGGCCGAGTCTACCTGTCCGTTAATATTGTGCTGTCTGAATTTCTCTTCCAGAATTCCTTGTGCCAGGGGAGAGCGACAGATGTTCCCCAGGCAAACCATTAAAATACGCATGTCATTTTTTATTCAAAGTAAAAAAAAATCCCGGAAACAACCTTCACTTTTGTTTTCGGGATCATCAAGAAATCAGCCTGTAGCCTTTAAAGCTTCACCTTGATCAGATTGTCAATATCATCTACACACTTTTTAAACCCTTTATCGGTGTCTTTGAGGTTCTTAATGGTCTTGCAGGCATGAAGTACCGTGGCATGATCCTTATTTCCACACTTGGTGCCAATGGCTGCCAGGCTTGACTTGGTATAGTTTTTCGAAAAGAACATGGCCAGCTGGCGGGCCTGTACAATCTCGCGCTTGCGGGTGTTCTGGTGAAGCTTTTCCAGTGAGATGTTGAGGTAATCGCACACCAGATGCTGGATATACTCTACGGTGATCTCCCTGGGGGTTTTTTTAACAAACTTCTCAATGACTTTGGCCGCCAGCTCCAGGGTGATCTCCTTTTTGTTCATCGAGGACTGGGCCAGGATGGAGATTAACGCCCCTTCCATTTCCCTGACATTGGTAGTAATGCTGTTCACGATATATTCAACCACCTCCTGGGGCATCTCCACCCCGTCGTTATAGAGTTTCTTCTGAAGGATGGCCATGCGGGTTTCAAAGTCTGGTACCTGCAGATCGGCCGATAATCCCCACTTGAAACGTGACATCAACCGGGGCTCAATGCCCTTCATCTCTACGGGAGCCATATCGCTGGTAATGATGATCTGCTTGCCATTCTGATGCAGGTGATTGAAAATGTGGAAAAATACATCCTGCGTTTTTTCCTTTCCCGCCAGGCAATGAATGTCATCAACAATCAGCACGTCGATCATCTTGTAAAAGTGGATGAAATCGTTTTGATTCTGGTTGCGCACCGAGTCAATGAACTGGTTTGTAAATTGCTCGGAAGGGACATAAAGCACCGTTTTTTCCGGAAAGTTATTCTTTACCTCAATGCCGATGGCATGTGCCAGGTGGGTTTTGCCCAGGCCATTGGCACTGTATAAGAGCAGCGGATTAAAGCTTGTCTTTCCGGGATTCTCTCCCACAGCCATCCCGGCACTACGTGCCAGGCGGTTACAGTCGCCCTGGATGAAGTTGTCGAAATTGTAGGAGTCAATCAGCTGTGGGTGTATATTTAATTTCTTCAACCCGGGGATGACGAAAGGATTGGGTATGCTGGTTCCATTTTCTTTGTTCAGGTCAATGGGCATATTGACCGGAGGGTTTTTCAGGGCCTGCTTGTTGAGGGTAGGGGCATGAACAGTATAAGGTTTGGTTTGATTGGTATGGAAAGAGTTATCCATGATAATGCTGTATTCCAGCCTTCCCAGAGGTCCCAGTTCCTTCTTGATGGTTTTTTTCAGTAAATCAATATAATGCTCTTCGAGCCACTCATAAAAGAACTGGCTGGGCACCTGGATGGTTAGAACATTGTTTACCAACTGAATAGGTTTTATGGGTACAAACCACGTACTAAAACTACTTGGGCTGATATTATCTTTAATCACATTTAAACAACCTGACCAAACTGTTTCGTGCTTTCTCTCCATTACTGTTCCCTTCACTGATTTTATATTGACATACTCTACTTTTTCTTATTGTATGATTTCCAACGATCCATAAATAATTTAAAGCCTTGAGGATTTGTTAACAAATTTTGGTGAAAAATAGTTAATAAAAAAATTAAATACCCCTTGTTTATTAACAAATTTTCGCCATGGAAAATGAGGCCTTATTTACTTTCTGCTGGTCAAAATAAACCTCAATCTTTCCAAGGTGTGTTCCCCCATATCCACTCTGTCCTATAATGACCTTACGATCAGCCTGATTGCGCACTTCTTCCGGTGGGTCGAGCAAATAATGGGTATGTCCGCCCAGGATGACATCGGTATGGCTTGTGTTTGCAGCCAGAATGACATCACTCACCTGGTCGGAACCATACTCAAAGCCCAGGTGAGAGAGACAAATAATGAGCTGGCATCCCAATTTATTCTTCAACAGGTCTTCCATCTGTCGGGCTACCGGAATCGGATCCTGATATAATGTAGCACCATAGAGCTCACGGCCCACCAAGCCCTGTAGCTCAATGCCCAGGGCATAGATCCCGATTTTTATTCCATTGCGGTTCAGGATCAGGTGATCCTTGATTTTTCCGGCAAGGACAGTGCCTGAGAAGTCGTAATTGGAAGAAATAAACGGGAACTCAGCAAATGGCAGTACAGTATTAAAGCCATCCAGTCCATTATCAAATTCATGGTTTCCGATGGTAGCAGCATCATATCCCATGCGGCTCATGAGCCTGAATTCGGGTTCCCCGCCATACATATTGAAATAAGGAGTTCCCTGAAGCATATCCCCGGCATCCAGCAGCAGCAGCTGAGGATCCTGTTGGCGCAACAGATTAATCAGGGCTGCACGGCGCGCATAGCCCCCCATATTGGGGTAGTTTGGGTCGTTGGCAGGGTAGGGGTCCAGCCGGCTGTGCGTGTCGTTGGTGTGCAGGATAGTGACCTTGCTGGCCTGTTCATCTCCTGATTGTCCAAAAGCACCAAGCCCTGCCAGGGTACCTGCCCCTGCAATACCCAGTGACTTTAAAAACTGCCTGCGACTGCTTCCTCTCATGATCTCCTCCTTTTTTTACTTTATTATACCGGAGTTCCTTAAACTGCGGTGATTTCTGAACCGGCCTGCTTATTCAATTATATATATCCGGTTATCCAGTTGGGAACGAATCATGTTTCCATTTTGATCTTGCCGTTGCATGTGAAGGATGATTGCATCCCTGATTTTTCTTCCCAGAACTTCAATTTCTATAGGATTTAGAAAGAAATTCATATTGTCACCACCCCCTGCCAGATAATCAGAAGTTATTATTTTGTAATTTCTGGTCTCATCAAAGCGTTCTCCCTGAATCCTGACATCTGCCAGTTTATTATCCTGGATGCCCAGGGTAATTCCCGAGACAGGCATTCCAACATCACTGGCGGCCAGATATTCAAAAAGATCCCAGGTTTTATCAGGGGTCAGTGTCACCACCACCATCTCATTTTCAAAAGGCATCAGTTCAAATACCCTGGAAAGCTGAATCGGGCCTTCAGGCAGGCTGGTGCGCAACCCTCCGTAATTCAGCAAACAGAAATCAATGGGCTGCTCATCGTCTGGTTGATATAATTCCTGTCCTTGTTCAAGAACCAGGTCTGCAACAAAATTATTCAATAATCCTTCGGGGGTTCCCTTTTGCATGGCCATGGCCGAGTGAACCAGCACCCGGCTCATTTCCTCCTGCATGGAACTTTGGTAAATGGAAATGATTGAATCTACTTCATGGTCCACCTCTGCGACAGTGGTGCTATCCACCTTAAACAACTCTCCCTGAGCGGTTTTAGTGGTTTGTGGTGTACTACAACCCCAAAAAACCATGAGAAAAGCTGAAATGATGTAAATCTGAGGCTTCCGGACAGTTTTCATATTTAATAGGGCTTTTTGAGGATAGTACAACAATATTATCAATATTTATCATTAAAAACAATAAATATTACCCCTCATAAGCTTATTTATAATCAATATAATATACCTATTAAATAGTAATTAATAAATAATATTTAAAGGTAAATTCAATAAATTACATGATAAACATAAGCTACTGTAAGCCAAAGGCTTGTCTTATGTTTTAAATATCAGCTTGTTAGGCTTAATAAGTATTCAGATGGGTAATTACAACATTAGAAAGCTTAGAGAATTTTTCTTCTACCTGGGGAGAAATACTTTGTGGAACAGAAAAAACCAAGGTGCAGGAGAGGGCAAAATCATGTTCAACCTGGGGGAGGTCATAATCTTTGATTATTTTCATGACATCGTTCATGGAAGGATAATCAAATTGAATCTTAAAATAGTTATGAATAACCTTTGTAATAATGGTTGCATTGTTCAGGGCATCTTGCGCCGCCCCCTTATATGCATTGATCAAACCACGCACGCCCAGCTTGGTGCCGCCGAAATATCTGACCACCACAATGAGTACATTGGTGATGTCGTAAGATAGTATCTGGCCAAAGATTGGTTTGCCGGCTGTGCCCGAAGGTTCGCCATCGTCATTCATCCGGTGTGCTTCGCGTGACTGGTGGAGCGCCCAGGCATAACAATGGTGGCGGGCATCATAATACTGCTTCTTAACCTGTGCAAGCAATTCTTTCACTTCCTCTTCGCTCGATACCGGGTAAACCAAAGCAATAAACTTGCTCCCTTTGTCCTTATAAAGGCCCTCAGAGGCTTGTTTAATGGTTTTATAGGTATCTGATCCTTCCATTTTCAGAGGGTGTTTCAGGCGTTAAAAGAGATTAGCAGGATGGCACACAGTGCCAGCAGGATTCCGCTCCAGTTAACCCAGGAAAGCTTTTCGCGAAACAGGAACAGCCCGGCCAGGGCAGAGGCACTCACAATACTGACATTAAATACCGGGAAAAATACTGAACTATCAAAGATTCCTACTCCCAGCAGGAAGAAGTAAGAAGAACCAAAGTTAAGAAATCCCAGCCAGGCCCCTGCCAGAAGGTTCCGTGAGGAAAACACCAGGGGCTTCCGGTAGGCTGAATAGATCAACATGATGATCCCTGCCAGCAGCGATACCAGAAAAACATTGGCCAGAAACAGCATGGACTCATCGCCCACATAAAACATTGTGGCGTGTTTTGTAAAGGTGTCGTTGGTGCCATTGCCCAGGAACAGCAATACCGGCAGCAATAAAAACCTTTTATCAATCTTTTGTTTTTCTTTGGATTTAAAGGTGAGGTAAAAGGCAAGAAGCGACAACAGGATGCCCGTGACCTTCAGGAAATTCATATTTTCGCCATAGGCTATGACACCTATTGACACAGGAATCACTACCGACATCTTGCTGGTAACTGCTGTGATGGCCACACCTGCTTTCTGGGCAGAGAGTGCAAACACAAAGAATACCATTATAAACACCACCCCGATAAAGCAGGAAATGATAAACCATTCCTTCCGGGGCAGTTCAATAAAGGTGTAGGTTTCAGGATAAATCAGAAAGCCCATGGCAGATGCCACAAGATAATTGAAGGTAATGGCCTGAAGATTATCTATATTGAACCGGGAAAAATACTTAAAGGATATGACAATGCCAGTGGAAAAAACGATGGCCAGAACAAGATACCACATAAGGAGAATTAATAATTGAGGTAATTTTTAAACCAGTAGAAACTCTCTCTTCCTATGATGATCTGTGAAAGATTGGAGGGTTTAACAGTGGGGGCTTTAACCCCTTTTCCAAAAAACTGCGGGCCAGCAAATACTCTGGCTTCATCCCAAAGATCCTGTTGAATAAATGACTGCAGAAGCTTTTGCCCACCTTCTACAAAAACTGATTGTATCCCCCTGTCATAAAGCACCTGAAGCACTGGCCACAAACTGTCAGAATCATCTCCCTGGAGCAATATCCACTCGGTATTTCCTTCTTTGGCTTGCTTTATTTTATTAAAGATCAGGGTAGGGGAGGTGTTGTCCAATAAATTCAGGGTGGAAGGTAGTTTCAGCTCCCGATCCACTACTAACCTTACCGGGGAAAAGCCTGTCCAGTCGCGCACATTTAAATGGGGGTTGTCTTTCAGGGCGGTTTGGGTTCCTACCATGATGGCTGATTCCTCTGTGCGCCATTTATGTACCAGCATCCTGAGCTTCTCACTGGTAATCCAGGTGGGGCGAATCTCTGAATCGGGATGACGTTCTGCATCAATAAATCCATCGGCCGTCTGCGCCCATTTCAGGATGATGAAAGGACGTTTTTTTTCATGAAAGGTAAAAAAGCGTTTGTTGAGCTCGCGGCACTGATTTTTCAGTACATCCACTGTTACATGAATCCCATGATTGATCAGCGTGGCGATACCTTTTCCAGCCACTGCCCCGAAAGGATCACTGCTGCCTATGACCACGTTTTTTATCCCCTTTTCAATGATCAATTGGGTACAGGGGGGCGTTTTTCCAAAATGGCAGCAGGGTTCAAGATTAACATACAAGGTACACTCAGCAAACAGGGAAGGGTCTTTCACCGATTGGATGGCATTGACCTCAGCATGAGGCTGACCGTATTTCCTGTGGTATCCCTCACCAATAATTTTATCCTGATATACAATCACACTACCCACCAGAGGATTGGGGGCTACTTTTCCCAGACCGTTGAGGGCCAGGTCAAGACATCGCTGCATGTATTGTTCGTGGGAGGTCATGAATCAATTACCTGGGTTGGAAATTATTCATGCCAAAAGTAGTATTTATTCCTGAACAATGAAAAGAACAGCAGACACCGCTTTTTATTTGGAGGTGTCTGGTTCCAGCTTCATCAGTACTTCCTGCAGAATGGAAATAATCTTGCTGATCTCCTGCTCCAGAGTACTCATATTGAGGGCCACCGATTTGGGGTCTTGCTCAGTGCGAATCTGTTGCTGTATCTTTTCCACCCTGTTGGCCACCTCTGGAAATCCCAGGTAAGAAAATCCGGGCTTTACCTTATGAAGGTACTGACAGGCTTCCTCCAGCTGGCTGTCTTCCAGGGCCTGTCTTGCCTGCTCA
>JAWOCF010000120.1:0-4870 GCA_046483935.1 Bacteroidales bacterium
TTGCAGACGTGGTAATGGAGAAGGCCGAAGGCTTTGAGCCCGAAGACGGCCAGGAAATCCGCACCCAGCTCGACGGGCTCATGGATGAGGTAAAGGAGGAAAAGGGGTATCAGGGCGATACAGACTTTACTGCAGATGACCTGAAAATCCTGGCTGACAAGTTCAAGGACAAAATCCGTGAGGTCCTTGGCAGCGAGTTTCCGGATGATCCCAAGCAGCAGCTCTGGCAGGCCATCGGCGCGGTATGGCAGCCCAGGCGGTAGAAAAGGTGTTCAAGGCCTCGCACGACCGTGAATTTCTGAATCAAATGGTGCCCCGCCTCACAAAATATTACCATTGGCTTGCCACCCATCGTGACTTTGAGGGTGAAGGGCTGCTGACCATCATATCGCCCTTCGAATCGGGCATGGACTGGAAGCCTGCTTACGACCCGGTATTGGGCCTATCACCCGGCAAAGCAGGAAGCAAGCTGTTCATGAAGGTGTTTTGGGTAGACATGCGTAACTTCCTGTACAACTATAATCTGAAGAAGATCTACCGGAAGGGATACTTCCTGGTGAAAGATGTAGGGATGAACACCATATATGCGCAGAACCTAAGGGCTTTATCCAGGCTTTGTTACCTGGTTAATGACACGCAGGCCGGTTTCTTCAGCCAGCTGGCCGAAAAGGTAACCCGCAGCATACTAAAAACAATGTATGACGATCAGGATGCTGCCTTTTATGATGTGGCAGGCAGGCACAATGAGAAAATAAAGATCCTGACACCTACCATCTTCTATCCGGTGGTACTGGAAAACATTCCTCAGGAAATATCTGAGCGAGTGATGAAGCGGCATTTTTTTAACAGCCATGAATTTAAAACCCGTTATCCACTTCCATCCGTAAGCACAAACCATCCCTCTTTCTATCCTGGTCCTTCCATGTACATCTGGCGGGGACCCACCTGGATCGTCCACAACTGGTTCATGCACCAGTACCTGGTGGAAAAGGGATACCGCCAGGAGTCGCGCCTGCTCATTGAAAGCATCAGGCAGCTGATTGCCAAAAGTGGCTTTCGCGAGTATTATAATCCATTTACCGGCGAGGGATATGGTGCCAACGACTTTAGCTGGGCCGGGCTGGTGACAGATATGATACAGATGGAAAAACAAACAGAGAGTTCATGACAAAAAACAACAACCATGGCAGATTTACGAAAAGAAAAAGAAATCCTCAAAGGGGAGGCCTCGCGCGACAGGACCTATTACAGCAAACATAGATATGCCTCAGAGGAAGAAGCACGGCAGGCCTTTCAGCGGTCAGTCAGTAAGCTGTTCGACGTGAATCAGTGGAGCAACCTTCCCGGCATCAGCTCAACGTTCCAGTTGTTCGACAAGCAAGGGATACAGAAACAGGCCGATCATCCTGAAATCCATGATTACATCAGAATCCTGTTGCCGGCTCCACTGCCTGAAAACTGGGTAGTGATACATAATATCCGGGAGCATGATGATCGTGCCGAATTTACTGTGAGTCCGGCCGTCAGTCCTTTAGCGAAAGCTGAACAACAGGAAGAGATCAGTCATTTTTTTGTGAAGGAGGCTACCAGTACATTCCGTGTAGAGCGAAAGGGCATGGGACTTTATGCTTATGAGATTGGAAGAAATGAAGCCATTAACAATGAAGGGAAATCAGCCGGGGAGCGTCGGTTGATCAACACCCTGGTGGCTGAAGGAGGCTGGGCTGCCTTTCAGAAATTCCAATGGGAGAAATTAACTGATTATCTGGTACACAATACTGAATCATCTGAAAAAAGCACGTTTATGAAAAATCTGATGAATTATACAAAGAGCAACAAAGGGGTAGCGGTAATTACCGGTGCCTCGGCAGGAGTGGGAAGAGCCTGCGCCCGGGCCTTTGCCCGCAAGGGATATGATGTAGCCCTGATTGCCCGGGGCCGCGAAGCCCTGGAAGTGGCCAAAAGTGAAGTAGAAGCCATCGGGCAGCGGGCCATCTACATCCAGGCAGATGTGGCTGATGCCCAGGCCCTGGATGAAGCAGCCGAGACCACCGAAAGGGAACTGGGCCCCATCAGCGTGTGGGTTAACAATGCCATGACCAGCGTATTCAGCCCTGTCAAGCTGATGGAACCGGCTGAATACAAGCGGGTGACGGAAGTGACCTACCTGGGGCAGGTGAATGGTGCCCTGGCAGCTCTGAAGAGAATGTTGCCGCGCAACAAAGGATCTATTGTTTTTGTGGGCTCTGCCCTGGGCTACAGGGGAATCCCCCTTCAATCAGCATACTGCGGCTCCAAGCATGCCATTGAAGGATTCTTTGACTCCCTACGCACCGAGTTGATGCACGACAAGAGCAAGGTGCAGGTCTCCATCGTGGAGTTGCCGGCGCTGAACACCCCGCAGTTTGATTTCGTGAAATCAAGGCTGGCCAAAAAAGCCCGGCCGATGGGCACCATTTATCAGCCTGAAGTAGCTGCCGAGGCTATCGTGTATGCTGCCGAGCATAATGTCCGTGACATCAAGGTGGGTTTGTCAACCATCGTGGCCATCAACGGCAACAAGATCGCTCCCTGGTATGCCGACCGGGTGCTGGCAAAAGATGGATACCAGGGCCAACAAACCAATGAGCCAGAAGATCCCGACAAGCCTCATAATCTATGGGCGGCACTGCCTGGTGATCATGGGGCCCATGGCAATTTTGATGATGAGGCCAGGTCCTTCAGCATGCAATTCTGGCTCTATAAAAACAGGTTCTTTCTATCAGGAGCTGCTCTTGCCCTGACGGGATGGCTCCTCATGAAGCCCTGCTGTAAAAAGCAGTGAACCCATGCAAACCAACGTATTCATGGGCAACACCTCAGGCATTCTCCGGAAAGGAGAACTCTGCTAGCCACACCAACTGAGAGCCCATCATCCTTACAGCTACCTCACCCCGTCTGAAGCGGGGCTTTTCCTCTTATTGTTTATTCCGGGCAGCAAAAAAAAAGGTATTTTTACCTTCTTATCACAAAAAGAAGAGCCCATGGAATGGACCAGCATTGCCCTGCTGATAGTATTGAAAGTTGTCGTCCTGATATTGATTTTCCGAAAAAGAAAGCCCATAAAGGACCAGGCCCTATACAACCGGTTTGACGAGCTACAGGGAGCGCTCGCCCGCATTGAGAGCGGGCTGAAGGAAGAGTTTCGCATAAACCGTGAAGAAAATATGGCGATGGCCCGCGACAACCGCCTGGAGCTGAACAACACCCTGAAAGATCTGCGCACGGAGGTGTCGCGCACCCTAAAGACCCAGCATGACAACCAGTTGATCCAGCTGGACCGTATCAACCGGCAGATCCATGAACAGCTGAAGGAGCTGATCAGCCAGGCCGGCAAAGACAACAGCCTGCTGCGCGACAAACTTGAGCAGGAGTTCATAAAATTCCAGCAGGCGGTTGAAAAAAACGGGGAGGCCTTCAATAAGCTGCAACGCGAAAAGTTTGATCAGCTGGAAGAAAAACAAAACCAGCTGGTGAAAGGCACTGAGAAGAAACTCGAAGAGATGCGCGTGATGGTAGACGAAAAACTCCAGAAGACCCTCTCCGAACGGCTGGGGCAATCGTTCGAGCTGGTGGGCAAGCAGCTGGAAAGTGTGCAGAAGGGTCTTGGTGAGATGCAGACCCTGGCCCAGGATGTGGGGGGGCTGAAACGGGTGCTGAGCAACGTGAAGATGCGGGGCGGCATCGGCGAAGTGCAGCTGGCCATGTTGCTGGAACAGGTATTGGCTCCCGAGCAATATGAAGCCAATGTATGCACCAAAAAGTCATCAGGCGATCATGTGGAATTTGCAGTGAAGCTCCCCGGGCGCGATGATCATCATCAACATGTTTACCTGCCTATTGATGCCAAGTTTCCGAAAGATGTTTATGAGAAAATGCTTGATGCCTACGAAGCAGCGGATCCTGCGGTGGCTGAGGCTGCCGGCAGAGTGCTGGAAACCACCATCAAAAAGATGGCCCGCGACATTCATGACAAGTATATTGATCCACCCAACACCACCGACTTTGCCATCATGTTCCTGCCCTTCGAAGGCATCTATGCCGAGGTGGTGCGCCGTGCCAGCCTGCTGGAGCAACTCCAGGGCCAGTATAAGGTGATTGTAACCGGGCCTACCACCCTGGCCGCCATCCTCAACAGCCTGCAGATGGGTTTCCGCACCCTGGCCATCCAGAAAAGAAGCAGTGAGGTATGGGCGATCCTGGGTGCCGTGAAGAAAGAGTTTGAGAACTTTGGGGGCATGCTCGAAAAGGCACAGAAGAACATTCAGACCGCCAGCAATCAGATTGATGAAGTAATGGGTAAACGCACCAGGGCCATTCAGCGAAAACTGAAAAATGTAGAATCGCTGGAGGCTGCCCAGGCATTGCTTATTCTGCCAGAACTGACAGAGAATGGCGATCATGATGAGGAAGTCGTTGAATAAAGGCTTTTGCTGACACTGTGTGGGTGGCACCTGTTGCTGTTTGCCATCCCGGAAATCGTGATACTGAAAACTGCATCACCGACCTGGAAGAAAATCAAGCTCCCGGCAGCCTGATATACTAACCATCATCTGATATCTTAGAAAGATGTCACTATCCCTGAATACCACTTTCCCGGGATGAACCACCTACCAGCTTTCTAAAAAAAGCAGCTCCTTCCCGATGCCCTGACATCCTCTGAATACTTCTTGCTGTGATCCTTGCTGTGGGCTTTTTTTCCAGATAATTTTCTTTCCCAAGGATATAATTATATAAGTGGCATGATTTTTTAGGTGACATATTATGAAAGCTAATCACTAAAAATCCTACGTTATGAGAACAAAAAAGAGTGCTTCAAAAAATCTGGAGA
>JAWOCF010000263.1:0-4348 GCA_046483935.1 Bacteroidales bacterium
ATCATAGCAAATGTAATAGTTAATTTTTTATTAAATATCATCCCGGAAAACCTTATCAAATTATTACCAGGGGCCTAACCAAGGGCATACCGCATGAAAACCAATGGAGCACATTCTTGTCTATTGACCGGGAAGAAGGTGTATGAGTCTTCCCCCAATGAAAGCCTGAAGGGCTTTTCTATTTTTCTTACAAAAAGAAAACGGTTGTGCGGAAATTATTGCACAACCGTTTTCTCTGATAAAAGACTCAATAATCAGGTTCAGGATCACCGAATTTAAACACCTTGAACAAATAAACCAGTGAAGGAATCACTACCATCAAACCAATAATCAGGGCAATAATCAGCTGTCGAAGGGTGGCATCGGGGGCCACTGCAGATTCCACAGTAATATCAGGCCTTCCGGATATTTTGATCAGCACGGGGTACTGGATCATAAACCATCCCAACAGCACCAGAACGGTTTGTGCGCCGGCAATTAAACGGATCCCCAGCGACTGATGCTTGTGGATACTCCACCACAAGGCAGGGATCAGCAAGGTAGCCAATACTACGCTGATGATGCTACCTGTTGAATTCATAAACATGTTGAACAAAGGCAGCCCATCTACCTCACCTGCAATAAACACCAGCAAACCAGATAATACCAGCACAACAACCCATATCCTGGCATAACGGGTAAACAGCAGGATGTCTTTTTCCTTATTGGCTTCCCCAAGCAGATACAAGGAGGCAAGGAAAGTGAACAGAGCCACCACAAATACCCCCATGGAGAAAGAGAAAAAGTTGACCCATGGAGATATAAAGACCCTGACAAAGCCTTCCGACATATCCAGGGTAATTTGTCCCAGGATCACCGAACCCAGGATCACACCCAGAAAGAAGGGGGTAAACAAGCTGGAAAACTTGAAAAAAGCAGTGTACACATTCTGCAACCGTTCCTGCTTGATATCATAATACCTGAAGGTGAATGACGACCCCCTGAGGATGATACCAATCAACAACAGCAACATAGGAATGTGTAGCACCAGCATCATGGTGGAATATACGGCAGGAAAGCCCATAAAAAGGATTACAATCACCACGATCAGCCACACGTGGTTGGCCTCCCACACCGGGGCAATGGCTTTAGAGATCACATCTATCCCCTTTTTGCCAGTGAAGATCTCCAGGATGCCTGCGCCGAAATCGGCACCCCCCAGCAGCACATAAAAAAGCAATGCTGTTCCTAGAAATGCAAGTACTATCCAGACCATACCATTAATATTTTTGGTGCAACAATTTCACCTGCCTGCTCAACAACCAGATGACCAGAAAACTGAAGAAAAGATAGATCAGGGTGATAAAATAGAAAGGATACTGAATGCCGGGCATGGGTGTGAGGGTATCGACGGTTTTCAGGACGCCATAGATGATCCATGGTTGCCTTCCCAGCTCGGTAACCACCCAGCCTACCTCTACTGCCAGAAACCCCATGGGAGTGCCCAGCACCACCAATATCAGCCACCATTTCTTTTTCAGCAGGTGGGGCCACTTCCATCGAAACAGCAGGAAGGAAACCCCGATCAGGATCATAAACATACCCAGGGCGACCATGATCTGGAAAGAAAGATGTACCAGCAACACATTGGGCCATTCCTCACGCGGAAACTCCTCCAGACCAATCACCTCGGCATTAAAATCGCCATGGGCCAGGAAGCTGAGAAATCCTGGCAACTCAATGGCGTAATCGACTTTTTCATTGACTGTATCAGGCCATCCCCCTATAACCAGGGGTGCAGCAGTGGTGGTGCGGAACAGGCTTTCCATGGCAGCCAATTTTGCGGGTTGCCGCTGGGCCACATCCTTGGCCAGCAGGTCACCACTCAGGGGCTGCAATATGGCAGCAAAAACCCCGATGCTAAGGGCCATATATAAGGCTTTGCGGTGAATATCACGATGAGGGTTTTTAAGCAGCAAAATGGCATGCACCCCTGCCACTGCAAAACAGGTGGCCCCAAAAGCTGCAATGGTCATATGATGGGTCATTCCAAACCAGGCCTGATTAAACATGGCAGCCACTGGATCAATATTAATGGCTTGCCCGTCCACCCAGTCGAAGCCCGCAGGGGCATTCATCCAGGCATTGGCAGCCATCACAAAAACGCCTGACAATATCCCGGAAATGCCTACCAGAACCCCTACCACAAGATGGGTTTTGGGCGCCAGCCTTTTCCATCCATAAAGATACAGCCCCAGGAAAATGGCTTCCAGAAAGAAAGCCGCCCCTTCCCACGAAAAGGGCATCCCGAAAATGGGGCCCGCATGCTCCATGAAGGTGGGCCACAACAATCCCAGCTCAAAAGACAACAGAGTGCCTGACACAGCCCCCACGGCAAAGAAAATAGCCAGTCCTTTCGACCAGGCCCTGGCAAGGTCCAGGTATACTTCGTTTTTGGTACGCAGCCATTTCCATTCCGAGAGCACCATCAGCCAGGGCATGGCAATGCCAATGCAGGCAAAGATGATATGAAACCCGAGGGAAACCGTCATTTGCAGGCGGGCAGCCAGAAAGTCATCCATAACAATCAGTTTTCAGAAATAAAAAAATTATTGATCTGACGCTTTTGTTTCATGACCTGAAAAAAATCCTGCTTTCACTTTGTGTTTGTTCTTCTCATGCCAAAAAACCCTCATCAGGAGATTTCAAATATAATACAAAATGATGATATTTCATGTTTATGATTTAAATTACTTGATGCTGAAGGGAAAAAACAAAACCATTTGATTTGCAACGGTTGTTTGTGGTTCTGTTGTTATTGGTACAGAGGCATGACCAGGTACAAAAAAACCCGCGACAAAGGTCACGGGTTGGGCAGCGTGAGATTATCCAAGGATAACCCAAGTTTTTCTTTCTTCTTTTATTCAATTTTTTTAAGGGTGCCGGAAGAATATTCCCAATGGGTCACGGAATCTTTATCCTCGCCATCCTGCAATTTAAACCTGATAGGCATATTGAACTGCACATTCACAGCTTCCTCCCGCTGAACCCCCGGGGTCCAGTCGGGCATCATGTTGATTACCCTCAAAGCTTCTGCATCGACCTCAGGACTCACCCCTCTGAGTATCTTTGCATTGGCAATCTTTCCCTCTTTAGTAATTACGAAAGTGACAAAAACAGTCCCCTGCACCCCTGCTATGCGGGCTTCATTCGGATAACGCAGGGTATTCATCATAAATTTCATTCTGGCTTCTTCCCCTCCCGGGAAGGAAGGATTTTGCTCAACCACCGTATAGATTTCACCTTCAACCGGTGTTTTCTTTACCGTGCTGGATTCCTGGGTGGGTTCACTCATGGGGTTTACGCTCTCATTCACGTTTTCCTGGCAAGACTGCACCAATACGGCAAGCACCAGGAAAGGAAGCAGCATCAGCGTTTTGAGCATAATGCCTGATCTGGAGATTTTTTTGGCTTGGTTCATCATCATGATTCTTTTTTTTATTAATGAAACATTGAAAGGATTGGTCAGGGGAACCATTGTTCCCGAAAGGGTATACTCCAGCAAAGTCAACTGGTACTGGCTTTTTGGGACGGTGCGACAGGCAAAACTGTCGGCTTCAAACTCATGCTGGGCTTTAAGTTCTTTTTTCAAATAATAAAAGCAGGGATGGTACCAGAACAAAACCTGTATGGTTTCCATGAACAGAATGTCCCAGGAGTGCCTTTTTTTATAATGAGCTTTTTCGTGGGCCAGCACCCTTGAGAAATGTTCCTTGTGCAGGATGCTTTCAGGAACAAACACATAGGAGAAAAAGGAAAAGGGGCTGATGGGGCTGTTGAACAACACCAGGTGCATTTCATCCCTGCGAAGCACCGGATTATAGCGGGTCAGCCAGAAGATACGCAACAGGTTGATGATTGAAATCATCAGAACCATGCCACTGATCATGACCACCATGAATGGCAAAATGTCTGTGCGCTGAAGCTGCGAGACCAGGCCTGATGACCACCGGGAGGATTCCTGGGAAGCATCCACAATAAACTCCGGAAGCATGATCATTCCGGAGCTTCCTGATGTTCCTCCATCTGATACCTGAATGACGGGAATGGCCGCTAACAGCAGGGAGAAAGCAAATGAGCCCAGGATAAAAAAACGATTGAATCCGGGTGAGGCAGTGCGGCGCATCAAAAAATAATACCCCGTGGTCAGAACAAACAAGTATAAGGAAGCGCGCAGCAGATACAACATCAGATTTTCCATGGCCATCTTATTTAAGTTTTCTTTGTGTCATCACAAATCCTGCCAAACATTATGCATTAGATTGATTTTCCTGTTCAAGAAGCTGCCTTATCTCCTCGAGTCCGTTCA
>JAWOCF010000057.1:0-12675 GCA_046483935.1 Bacteroidales bacterium
CAGTGTGCACACCCTGGTCCAGACGCTCTCCCCCGAGCAGGGAAACCATTTTGCGCCCCATCATGTCGTATACATTCAGTACGACCTGCTGGCCGGCATCCAGACGAAACTGGATGTTTGTGGTACCCTGAAAAGGATTGGGGAAGTTGCGCATAAACAATTGATCGTCGGCCTGCAGATCAACAGGTTCATTAACAGATACGGGCACATCGAATACATCCTGCCCTCCGGCCTGCTGGTAACGGGCAGCAAATTCCTGGAAGTATTCGTTGGCAACCCTCGAATTATGAATGATCAGGGTGTTCTCATCATTATGATAATTGGCATTGGCCGACCAGTTGTGCGACCCGGTGATTACCTTGGCATTGTCGCCGGCCTGTTCGCCATCGACGATGGCATACTTGTGATGCAGCAGGCCAAATTCTGCTTCCGAGAAGTGGTGTACATCGGCCCATGAGCTCAGGTATTCAAACTCGTTGCCCAGCCCTGAAATCACTCCAATGGCTCCCCGTACCTTTACTCCCTGGTTATGGCGGTTCAGCATGGTGTTTGAAATGGGCCTGCGGGTAATCAGGTTCAGCACCAGGTCGATATTCTCCTGGGCAGAGGTTAGTGTGCGGTTGATGTGTGCCTCGGTATTGGCCTGGGGGCTGAAGTAAACCTCTACCTGGGTCTGATCGTTACCCACCCAGAAGACCGAGGGGTTCACCACGGTCTTATCTGGTCCGAAGTGGGCACCCGATTCATTAAAGGCACCTGACTCACCGCCCCACATCTGGTTGAACTCGTACCAGTAAGCCCTGGCAAGGGCCACATCCTGGATGATCACCATGTTCTGGAACTGGCTGTTGGTGCCCTGGTCGGTAGCATTCCATGAGCTGGTGACGATCCAGCTTTTTGAGGGATCCTGATGATGGGCATCAATCACGGCAAATTTGTTATGCATCTGTTCGACACCAAGACTTTGTACCGCCCTGACCCCTGCCCCGGCAAGCCTGGTGATATTTTCATTGATGGTGCCGGTATGCCCTGTGGCAATGACCCTGACATCCACCCCCCGGTTATGGGCATTGATGATTTCATCGACCACCTGTGTGCCAACGCTTCCACTAATGCTGTAGAAGGCAAACTCGGCTGTTTCTTCTGCCTGCTGAATATATTCTATCAGCTTGTTGGCGAAGTTGATATTCTGATCTGCTTCACGATAAGTGGCCACTTCATGGTTCACACTTTTGTTGAAAAAGGTCAGGATCTCTCCGGTAGTACCCTCGGGCGAAGCTGTTGAGGCAATATAGATTGAAGTGGCGCTGGTGTCGGCATCGAAGGCCGAGCGCAGCTGCACCCGGTAGGCTGTGGCAGGCATCAGGCCGGTGAGGGTAATCTGGTGACTGGTTTTATGTTCCTCGTCAAGCTCATTGCCAAGCTCCAGGGAGGCTGTTGATCCGTAACGTACTTCGGAATGACCTGCCACCTCAGTTTCCCATTCGAAAGTAATGGAAGAAGCCGTTGCAGAAACTTCATAGGGAGCAGCGCTCACAATAATGGGGCCTGCCAGGATGACAATGTCGTCGGTAAAACGCACCAGCAACTGGTGGGTATTGGAGAATCTTCCGGCAATGCCGGTAACCTGGGTCAGGCTGTTGGGAATGTTGGTGCCGGGCACATTGGTGAAGTTATCCACCCTCAGCTGGCCCTGGCCCGAAAGATCTGTAATGGTATAGTTGGTGCCTCCTGAAAAGATGCCTGTTTCAACGAATTCCACATCGGTGATACTTACCAGGCTGGCTTCATACTCCCCGGAGTTCAGCTGTTCGATAGTGATTTCAGCAGGCTCGGGAATAAAGTTGGCTTCAGCAAAAACCTCAAAGCTGGTATGATCTACGATCTGCAGCAGGTTATTGAAGTTGCCCAGGGTGCCGGTCACTACAATAGAATCACCGATATTGGCTCCCACCAGCCATTCTTCGCGCATGATAGGATCACTGTACCAGGCCATTCCGGCCGTTTCATCCTGAAAATATACCGGCCCGGCAAACTGACTGGCAGCCGTAACCCATCCGGTCACTGTTACCAGGGTTCCCTGGGGTAGGCTTCGTGCTTCGGCAATAGGAATAGGACTGCTGGTATCGAGTGTTTCGGCAGCCAGGTTAATGACGAATGTTCCGTTTACCGGATCATTAGATTGCAGGGTCAGGGTAGCTGTTTTTACCCCGGGAGTTTGCTCATTATAAGAAAGGGTCAGGGTAGCTATTTGCAGATAATCGAGGGTAACTCCGGTATCGTCACTAATTGAAAACACGTCGTTGCTGAAAGCAAATGAGGAAACCACCAGCTGCTGCTGGCCGGTGTTGCGGATCTGTAAGGATGCACTGGCAGTGCCGGTGGTAGTACCAAAGTCGAAGGTCCCCTCGGGGGCCACCGGCAGATCGTTGATGGTTAATAGCACAGTGGGATCTTCACTGGGCTGGATATAATCGGTAATGGAAATATCATCCAGATTGATGCGGTTTCCTGCAGCCCGGGCGAATCGAAGCCTTACATTACCTTCCACACTGCCTGACAAGGTATATTGCTCGAGGGTAGAGGTCAGGGGAATAGCGTCTGCCAGCGGGGTCCATGACTGGCCGCCATCGGAAGAATAACTGACAAGGATGGATCCTCCGGTATCATTACTGAAATTGCCGGCATAGAAAGAAACTTCAATGAATCCTCCGGGATGATCGAAACTCATCTCCACATGACCAGCACGGATACGGGCCGATTTGGCGCCATTTTTCCGGTCGCTGTCAAGGGTGCCTACCAGGGCATCAGAAAACAGCCATTCTCCGGTTGAAAGGCTCACCGAGGCAGCAGCATAAGAAGATTTTTCACCCTGTTCGAAATCTTCGAACAACTGGGCATTCAACGATAATGAGAAAAAGGAAAGGATACAAAAGAGCGAAAAAGGTAACAGTTTTTTCATAAGTAGGATTTATTATTCCTGCTGGAGGATTAGACAAATTGAAGCGATAAAGCTTTCGGAACCTAAACAAAAGTATAAATAAGTTTAAATAACCAAAGACAAAACCCTTCGGTGAATGAGCACCCTATAAAAAAAAGAAAATCATTTGGGTCAAAAGATCCTTAATTTAAATTTACTGGCAAATAAAGTTGCACAAAATAAAAAAGCTATATATTTGGAGTGAATTATCCGTCAGTATCATTATGTCCTCAGAACACAACCATCATCAATCCATTAAAAACATCAGGATTGCCTTTTTCCTCAACCTGGCATTCACGGTTTTTGAATTTATTGGTGGTTATTATGTCAATAGTGTAGCAATCATCTCAGATGCAGTCCATGACCTCGGCGACAGCCTGTCGCTGGGCACCTCCTGGTATCTTCAGAAAAAATCAGAGAAAGGGGCCACCCGCTCCTTCACCTATGGCTACGGGCGTTTTTCGTTGCTGGGCGCCTTAATCAACAGCATCGTCCTGATTGGAGGATCCATATTTGTTGTTTATAAGGCAGTAGGCAGGATTCTGGAGCCGGAAGCCGCTAATGCACAAGGCATGCTGATATTTGCTATTGTAGGGGTGCTGGTGAATGGATATGCAGCCTGGAAGTTAAGTTCCGGAAAATCTATAAATGAACAAGTCATCTCCTGGCATCTGCTGGAAGATGTGCTTGGTTGGGTAGCCGTGCTGATCGTAGCCATAGTGCTTCAGTTCAGAGATATTCATTATCTTGATCCTGCCCTGTCGCTGCTGATTATCCTTTACGTATTATGGAATGTGATCAAAAGATTAAGAAAAACCCTCTTTATCTTCCTGCAGGGGCGACCCGCAAGTATTAACAAAGAAAATATTGAGGATGAAATTCTGAGCATCAGGTATGTGAAATCGCTCCACCATACCCATCTATGGTCTCTTGAGGGGGAGAATCACGTTTTTACCACCCATGTAAAACTAAAAGGCATCAGCAGTCTGCAACAGGTGAAAGGGGTGAACGATAAGATCAGGGAGATCATGAAAAAGTATCCCTTCGAGCATTTCACCATCCAAACAGAACTGGAAGATGAATTCTGCGAACAGGAAGAAACAGAATAACAGAATCTCTCCTCACAATCTGTAAGCAAAAATAACAGGAACTTTCAGGAATATGCGACCGCTACCCGGTAAAGCGATTACTTTCGTGAAAAGAATCTGCGCCTGCTTTTGCAATCAAGGATCACGGTCCGACAAAAGGATTAAATACTTAATTTGTTATAAAATATTCGTTTTTCATCACCATAAGTAAGAAAAATTTTTTATATTGTAGTAAGCCTGAAAAACAAGAATTTGTTCATGTGTTGCAATTCCTTCAGGGAATTCAAGTGTATTTAAAACCATCTGTAAGAAATGATAAGACTGATTATTTTCTCCTTTTTAGCATTATTCATCATACCTGCACAAGGGCAATCCTTTACCGACAGCAATCTACCTGTAATCATCATTCAAACAGATACAGATCCCAATACGGGGCAACCCTTTGAGATTCCCGATGAGCCCAAAGTGCCCGGTTCCATGAAAATAATATACCACACGGACGGTTCCAGAAATTATCTATCCGATCAAAACAATGAAGCTCATTTAGACTACAACGGACGTATCGCCATAGAGACCCGGGGATCCAGCTCACAACTGCTGCCCAAGAAACCCTATGGCCTGACCACCCTGCAGGAAGATAACGAAAGCAACAACAATGTCAGTTTGCTGGGATTGCCCGAAGAAAATGACTGGATTCTAAATTCCCTGGCCTACGACCCCACCCTGATGCGCGACTACCTCTCCTATGGCTTGTCGCGGGCCATTGGCCAGTATGCCTCCAGGGGCACCTACTGCGAGGTAATTGTTAATGGAGAATACGTGGGCCTGTATGTGCTGATGGAGAAATTAAAGGTTGACTCTGACCGTATTGATGTGGTGAAAATGGAAAATACGGATAATTCTCCTCCGGAAGTAACCGGTGGATATGTGATCAAAGCAGACAAAACAAACGGAAAGGACCCTATTGCCTGGCAAATGATCTCGAACAACCCCGGTGGGTATCCCGTTGACTATATCTTCGATCATCCAAAACCTGAAGATGCCACTGCTCAGCAGCTTCATTATATTCACAATCAGTTCAACCAGTTACAGAACCTGATGGCTGCTCAAAATCAATCAATTGTTGATGGGTATCCCTCAATCATTGACCTGCCCAGCTTTATTGACTTCATGATCATCAATGAACTTGCCGGCAATGTTGATGCCTACCAGATAAGCACCTACTTTCATCAGGACCGCAACGGCAAACTAAGGGCCGGACCGGTATGGGATTTCAACCTCACTTATGGCAATGACCTTTGGTGGGGTGCCGGCTACGGCAGGGGCGAAACCAATGTGTGGTTTTTTGATGATTCTGCCAACAATGGATCTTTGTTTTGGCTGAACCTTTATGAAGACCCAATATTTAAATGTTATCTCTCAAAAAGATGGCAGGAACTAACGGCCGAAAACCAACCCCTGCATTATGAATCCATCACCAGCTCAATGGATGAAATCACCTCACATATTGCCGAGGCCACGGTGCGTGAAAAAAACAGATGGTATGCCCTCGGAAATCAGACAGATAGTATCGCGTCAATGAAGACCTGGCTGCAAGAGCGCATGGCATGGATAGACCAGCGTCTGGATGATTATGACAACTGCAGCAATCCCTCTGTGCCACCACTGGTGATCTCCAAAATTCATTATCATCCCCTGACCACGGCCCAGCATGATCAGAAGGAACTGGAGTTCATTCAGATCACCAACAACAGCAACCAGACGGTAGATCTCACGGGGATCTATTTCAGAGAGCTGGGGATGACGTATCAGTTTCCGGCCAATAGCAGTGCCGAACCCCGTCAATCCCTCTTTCTGGCTAGCAATGCTGCTGTCTTTGAACAGATTCATGGCTTTGAACCCTTTGGTGAGTTCACCCGCCATCTTTCCAATAAATCGGAATATCTGGTTTTGGTGGACGCTTACGGAAACATCATTGACAGGGTAGAATACCACGATTCGGCCCCCTGGCCCGAAGCGGCCGATGGCAATGGCCCCTATCTGCAACTGACCAGCCTGAATACAGATAATAATGTTGGTTCCAACTGGATTGCCTCCGAAAAAGTTTTAAGCAGGGATGAGAAGGAGGTTCAGGATGTAGTGAATATCTTCCCCAATCCGGCAACCACCGTCGTTTCTGTTCATAGTGAATCGAAGGTTTCCTCTTATGAAATCTCAGATCTCGAAGGCAGGGTTGTAAAAGGAGAATCCGTAGATTCCACTTCCTTCAGCATTAACATTGAATCCCTGAGCCAAACGACCTACATCATCAAGCTAACCTTTGCAGATGGCACCACAGAAACATTGAAGTTTGTAAAAACCTGATATTGCACCTGAGTTCAAAAGGTTAGACAATAATGGACATCCTAATCATCTCCATTGCTGCTTTTTTAGTTGCCATACTCACTTTCTTCTCGGGTTTCGGGCTTGGCACCATCCTGACTCCGGTATTTATGATTTTCTTCCCGGTAGAGCTGGCTATTGCCCTGACCGGGGTGGTTCACTTTTTCAATAATATCTTCAAGTTGTTTCTGGTGGGCCGTCGGGCAGATAAAAAGGTCATCATTCGCTTTGGTATTCCTGCTGTCATTGCAGCCCTTGCAGGTGCCTGGTTATTATTGCAGATCAGCGGGTCAGCACCCTTGTTTTCCTATCAACTGATGGGCAACACTTTCAGGGTCAGCCCCGAAAAATTCATCATTTCCCTTCTGCTGATTCTTTTTGCTGCCTTCGACCTGATCCCCTATTTCAGGAACCTGCAGTTTGGCAAAGACAAGTTGCCATTGGGAGGTGCGTTAAGTGGATTCTTCGGGGGCTTATCAGGCAATCAGGGAGCATTAAGAAGCGCATTCCTGATAAAGGCAGGCCTTTCAAAGGAAGCCTTTATCGGATCGGCGGTGGTGGTATCAACATTTGTTGATTTTACCCGGCTGGCTGTATATGCCACACGTTTTGCACGGGCAGGGCTGGAGGAAAACCTGACGCTTGTTGTTAGCGCTACTCTGGCAGGTATTGCCGGGGCCTATACCGGCAACAAGCTTCTGAAAAAGGTCACCCTGCCGTTTATCCGTACATTGGTGGCAGTATTGTTGATTCTGGTTTCACTGGCACTGGGTGCGGGATTGATCTGAAGGAAGACCTGGATCCGGTAAGAAACAGAAACCGACCATCAGGTCTTTTCTCTGTCAATCCACTTTTCTTCTCCAATGGGTGCAGTATAATGATCCATCTTCACCAACAGGTCTTCAATGTTTTCAGAAATCAGCATCCTGCTTTGATTGGATTTCTTCAGAAAACCTTCATCTACCATATGCTGCACCATCTGATCCAAAGCATTGAAGTATCCCTTTACATTTAACAATCCCATTGGTTTTTGGTGCAAGCCCAGCTGGGCCCAGGTCAACATTTCAAAAAACTCATCCATGGTGCCGAACCCACCGGGCAAGGCAATCACCCCATCGGACAGATCATTGATTCTGGTCTTACGCTCGTGCATGCTATTTACCAGGATCAATTCAGTGAGTCCTTCATGGGCCACTTCCTTGGCTTTTAAAAAATAAGGAATCACCCCAGTCACCTTACCGCCGTGGGCCAGGGCGCCATCGGCAACAGCACCCATAATTCCAACCCGGCCACCTCCATATATCACTTCTATACCCCGCAGGGCCAGTATTCGTCCGAGTTCTTTGGCCTCACTGGCATAAACAGTGTCATTTCCTGCACTGGATCCGCAAAACACAGCAATTCTTTTCATGTGTAGTATTGTTTTCTTCTGAATGAATGGCATCAAATGTAATGAAAGTTTTTCTCAACAGATTTGATAGCACTCGTTATTCAGTCCATTTTATGGTTGCTGTTTTATATGTCATTTTTATAGTCTTTTTCAGATTTATTTAATAACTTTTTCCATTAATTGTCTGAAAAAAAGCATTAATTTGCAAAGAGAAACCTGCAACTTAATCTTTTATCAGATCGCATTCATGAAAATCGCATTGTTTTATCATTCCTTATATTCAGACTGGAACCATGGAAATGCTCATTTCCTGAGGGGCATCATGCACGAATTACAGAAAAAAGGCCATTCGGTCAATATGTATGAGCCTGCCAATGGCTGGAGCATGCATAATCTGTTGAAGCATTACGGCCGTGAACCTCTGGAAGAGTTTCACCATTATTTCCCCCACCTGTTCTCCCGAATCTATGACTTAGCGACTCTCGACCTGGAAGAGGAGCTGAAAGGCATTGACCTGGTCATTGTTCATGAATGGACCGATCAGGCCCTGATAAAGGCTATCGGAGAGAAAAAAAGCCAGCTGGGTTTTCTTTTACTGTATCACGACACCCACCATCGGGTAGTAACGGATGCAGCAAGCCTGGCACAAACAGATTTTTCACTTTATGATGGCGTGCTGGCATTTGGTGATGTGATCCGGGAGATCTACCTGCAAAAGGGATTGTTCACAAAAGGATGGACCTGGCACGAAGCTGCCGATACCAATATTTTCAAACCTATTGAATATGATAAAAAAACGGCTGATATTGTATGGATTGGCAATTGGGGCGATGATGAAAGAACCGGGGAGCTGCATGAATTCCTGATCCAGCCGGTAAAAGAACTGGGATTGAAAGCAAAAGCCTATGGGGTGCGATATCCACTTAAAGCAATAGAAGCCCTGACAGAAGCAGGAATAGAATATGGGGGATGGATTCCCAACTATAAGGTGCCGGAGGTATTTTCCCGTTACCGGCTCACCCTGCACATCCCCCGCAGGCCATATGTCGAAAAGCTACCCGGCGTTTCCACCATCCGGCCTTATGAAGCAATGGCCTGCGGAATCCCCCTGATTTGCTCCCCCTGGCATGATACCGAAAGATTATTTACTGAAGGGAAGGATTTTCTGATGGCTCAGGATGGCGATCAGATGAAGCAGCTCATTACCAGGATCCTGAATGATGACACCCTGGCCAGGGACCTTACGGCTCATGCCCTCAATACCATTGCCAGTAAGCATACTTGCCGGCATCGTGTTGAGCAACTGGAAAACATTTGTCAGGAAATGGGCCTGAACCCCAAAGTCATGTCACTGCAACAAACATAATCAGAATGGTTTCAGGATGAAGAAAGAAGCATTGCTGCTTGATCTTGACAACACCATTTTCCCGGTGTCGTCTATTGGGGATGAATTGTTTGCCCCCTTGTTCAGGTTGATTCTTGGAACAGGAGAGTATCAGGGAGATTTTGAGGTGATGAAAAAACATATCATGAGTAAACCATTCCAATGGGTTGCCCGCAAATATCATTTCAGTGATTCATTAAAGTACAATAGTTTTCAATTACTGGAGAACCTTACCTATAACAAACCAATTCAACCATTTGAGGATTATTCAGAAATAAAAAAACTGGCCCTGCAGAAGTTCCTGATCACAGCAGGGTTTACCAGGATGCAACAAAGTAAGATTCAAAATCTTGGAATTCAAAAGGATTTTTCTGAGATATTCATTATTGATTCTATGAAAACGGCACGCACCAAGAAGGATTTCTTCAAAGATATTGCTGAGAAATATCATTTCCAGGCAGAGCAGGTTCTGGTTGTAGGCGATGATTATGATTCAGAAATAAAATTTGCCAAAGAACTGGGAATGGGAGCCATATTATACGACAAGGCAGGGCTGAACAAGGACCTTGACCTCCCGGAAAAAATAATGGATTTCAGAGATTTAAGAAAATATATCTGAAAGATATTCCAGCCCCCTGTTGACAAGAGTAATGAGGTAAAAACCCCGTGGGAATTAAAGACCCCGCCTGGTGCATATTACCACCCATTTGAATGATACAGCCGGGTCTTGTTCTGGCCACCCTTGCAATGGTGTTGACTTATATTCAAAATGAAATTGTCGCGCCTGAAACCGGAGGTATAGTATTGCCAGAAAATACTGATTGCCTGCGAAAGCATACAGGTCAGCCCATCAAATTCATTGGTGCGGTGCAGAAAAATATTGGCCCCACGCACGAAAGCCTCCTGCATGATCTGATCTGATCCATCGGCAGCAACAATAGCAACCACAAGATCGGCATGCCTGGATTCTCTCCGGATATCGGTCAGATACTCCAAGGCTCCTTTTGAAGGAAGATCCAGATCAAGAAAAACAACATGTGGCAAATGATCCTGCTGCTGACCCAGCAGGTCCAGCAACTCAGCCCCGTCGCAAACGAAATCCAGAACGGTATTCACCTTGATTTCCTTCAGGGCCTGCTGAAAAGAAAGTCGGTCATGATGGTTCTCTTCAGCCAACAGCAAGTATAAAGCCTCATCATTCATGGTCTTCTCTTTAGGTGACTTGCTGAAGAATCATGGCGGGATCTCCTTCTTGCAATGATCTTTTGAAACAATGTGGGTGTTAATCCAGTGGTTTTTTTAAATTGATTGGACAAATGCGCCACGCTGCTGTAATTCAACTTCCAGGCCACCTCCGTAAAAGTCAGCTCCTCATCCATAATCAACTGCTTTACCCTCTCTATTCTTTGCAAAATAAGGTAGTTCTCGATAGAGATGAGAGTGGCTTCAGAAAAAACCCTGGAAAGATAGCTGTAACTAAGATTCATCCTGCCAGCGATATAGGAAGATATTCGTGAGTCAGGTAGTTTTTCATTCATATATACCAACTCTATGATGATTTCCTTGATTTGCTGCACCAGGGTATTTCGGGAGTTGTCAAGAATTTCAATACCATATCGCTTCAGAGAGGCCCTAAACTTTTCAAGCTGTTTGCCAGACAAATCCTTCTGAATCTCCACCTCCCCCATGCCATTGATAGTATAGGGGATGTTAAGCTTTTCCAGATGCTCCTGAAGGATCACCTTACAGGCCAGATGAACATTATACTTGATGTGTAGCTTCACAGGGCATATTTTACTACCAAAAGAACAAACAGAAAATACAATTGTTCATAAAAATCACACCCTCACAACATAGCTAATTATCTGTATTATAATGCATTAAATAAACCCTTTGTTGGTTCTCACTTTTTCAGAGCATCCCTTTGCGGGGCCCTGACCATGAAATTCAATAGAATGATTTGAGCGAAATCGTGTAAGAGAATTGCCGGATCATGTAATAACTACCCTACCCAACATGAGTAATTTTGTATTAATTATTTATGGCCTTATTTTAATTAACCACAAACAGGAAGATTAAAAACAAATTACTGGTTCATTTTTCGCAGAATGACAGTCATTTTTATTATTAACCACAAAAAACCACATGTTATGTTTCACCACGTAAAAGACCTTCAGTTTGATGCACGGGTTTCCCACCCAGACGCGCGTTTCGGCAAACTGCTGCTGGAGCAGTTCGGAGGGCCTAACGGGGAGCTGACAGCAGCAATGCAATATTTTGTTCAGGCCTTTGCCTGCAGAAAACCATATCCTGACAAGTACGACATGCTGATGGATATTGCCACCGAAGAGTTCAGCCATCTGGAAATTGTAGGGGCGATGATCCAGATGCTGCTCACGGGTGTTAATGCCGACCTGAAAAATACGGCCGACGAATCAGATCTTACCCGGTTGCTGGATGGCCAGCAAGCCAAAGAGGAATCCATTCATCAGGCCATGATCAATCCACACTTTTTTCTTGAAAGCGGTGGAGGGCCTTTGCCTACCGATAGCCAGGGTATTCCATGGAGTGGCACCTATGTAAATGCCAATGGAGACCTGACCGTTGATCTTCGTTCAAACATAGCAGCAGAAGCCCGTGCCAAAATCGTCTATGAAAACCTGATGAAGTTTACCGACGATCCCCTGGCCAAAGAGTCGCTGCGCTTCCTGATGACCCGTGAAGTGGCCCATGCCCAGATGTTCGTAGCGGCCCTGAACAGTATCCAGCCCAATTTCCCTCCCGGCATCCTGCAAAGCGATCCACGCTATAGCAACAAGTACTTCAACATGTCGAACGGCGAGAAATTTAAAGGCCCATGGAATGAAGGCAAAAGCCCGCAGTTTAAAGAAGACTGGGAATACATCTCGGATCCTGTAAAACATGTGCGCGATACCAATGGCCTGAGAGACGAGAAACCCATCCATACTTCGCGCACAGAGGATTCCGTTCATGACACCAACAAATCCTTGAGCGGGGAACGCAGGCACAAGATAGAAGAAGCTACCGCACCCCGCGATGGAGAAATGAATTGGAAACGAAACCCTGTTCATAAATAGCAGGGTTTTTTCCAAATAAGAACCAGAAGGCCCGGGAAACATCCAACCCCTCCATCTGGTTTTGCTTTAGCTGATCCCGCTCCTGGCTGATTCAAGGCCGAATTATAGTGCGAAGTTAGTGCGAAGTTAGTGTGAACTTAATACGGAGTTGAATGGGACTTCGTCCGGTTCAGGATCAAATCATGTAAAAGAATGATGAGATTATGTAAGTGTTTATGCTTTTATGTTGGCTAACTTTATCTAAAATAATTCATTTTTAATCACATTTAAAACACAAATAGCATGGAACCCAGGACAAATTTCCTTACCGGATCCTTTAACGACCTTACCAGCGCTGAAAAAGCCTACACCCG
>JAWOCF010000142.1:0-5898 GCA_046483935.1 Bacteroidales bacterium
GACCCCCAGCTGCCTGAAAAGCCAGGTGCTTTCTCAGGACTGCCCTCCGGGGCGCATCCTGCGCTGGTCACCTACCTGATGGGCAACACCTATATGGGAGCGCATGCCATGGTGGCCACCATCTTTCACCTGGCCTCCAGGGGGTTTATTAGAATCGTGGAAAGAGAGGCCGGGGGCAAACGCCCGAAGACAAAAGTGTTCTTTGAGCTCGACACCCGGAAGTGGGAGGCTGAAAAGCAGGAACTGAGAAACTACGAGAACAGCCTCCTGGAGTTTCTTTTCGTCACCATGGGCAACGGTAGTGAGCTGGCCCCGTCGGTCCTGAAAAAGAAACCCGGTAAGATGCAGGCGTTTTATGCCAAATGGGAAAAGATGGTGAAGGAGCACGGGAAGCAGACCGGCTGGTTCGACCAGCAAAACGCACGCATCCGCACGGTGGGTGCGCTGATCTCGCTGCTATCCATGGCCCTGTCGGCAGCCCTGATCTTTGTCATGGGGCCCCTGGCGCTGATCGTTGCAGCACTGGCATTCGTGACACTGATCATGTCGCTGGTTTTTCACAAAAGAACGGAAAAGGGCGAGCTGGAGTTTCAGAAATGGAAATCGCTGAGGGCCTACCTGAAAAGAACCCATTTTGACCCCGAAACCATGGCCGGGATGCCTGATAATATCGGCGACTACCTGGTATATGGCATCGCCCTGGGATTGGGCAGCTCGTGGATCAACAAGTTGACAGCCAACCTGGATCAGCCCACCCATCAGCTTTACTTTCCATGGATCGTGATTCATCTGTCGCATATGAACACCATTGGCAAAACAGTGAATGACGTTGTTACCTCCACCAGCAGCGCCATGACCACACCCACGGGGGGTGGTGGTACCATGGGAGGTGGCGGCGGGGTGTCGGCAGGGGGAGGGGGTGCCCGGTGACTTGGAGAGGGGGAGAAAAGGTGATTAGCAGATTAGCAGATTAGCAGATTAGCGGATTAGCAGATTAGCGGATTAGCGGATTTGAGGATTAGCGGATTGACAGATTGCCGGAAAGCCCTTCACCGATCGGTTGATTCCGCTATATCTCCAGGAACAGCTTTTTGATCCTTTGATGAAATGCTTTGTCTGTAACGTTTAGAATTTCATGAACCAGGTCGGTTGAAACGGGCTGACAGGCAGGGAATTGATGGTTGTGCAGGAAGTTGCGCAGTGCCTCATTCACTTTTTCTTCTCCGATCAGTTGGCTTAAACCTACCATTGCAACAGCTCCTTTGTAGTAGTAGATATGAGGCTGGTCATGACGTACTCTATACAGCGGAGTTTCTTCTGAGAATCCTTTTTCCGCTTCATAGAAATCCTGGTACATTTGTACCTTTTCCATCATCTTTTCTTTTCCATGCATTTTCTTGAAAACCATCATTTCGGTATACATGGCCAATGTTTCGGTTAAGAAGGTTGCCCCTTCTCTTTGATCGGGGTTCATCTGGGTGGTTCCCCACCAGAAATGGGCTACTTCATGACCGGCCAGCTCGTTGATGACGTCATATTGCTGGTTAGCGGTGAAGTTGGAATGAAAGGCCGTGGCTTCATTCATAAATATGGTGGCAGGATATGCTGTGGCATTAAACCCCCGGGTGAAGGATGAGATTTCGGCGAAGGTGATGGAGCCAAAAGGGTATTCCCCAAAGTTCGCTTCGCAGTAGTCGAGGGTTATCCTGGTGTTTTCTATCAGGTGTTGCACATTCCGGGCATGCTTTGGCGAGTAGAATACATGAATCGTTTTTCCCTTGTGGCTCACCTTTTTGGAAGCATAGCGGGCCGAGGACAGGGCAAACCGGAAGGGAACGGGTTGTTGTGTTCTGTAATGAAAATAATTTCTTCCTTTGGCTTGCCATGATCTCACCAGCGTGCCGGTGCCAATGGCTGTCTGGCTGGCAGGCGCAGAGATGGTCATATCAAGGGTAATGGCATCCTGTAACACAACATGGGGATCTTCCAGTTTTTTGATGGAGGGGCTTTTGCCCAGGCCATAAGCTATGCGCAGGTCCTTGTCCTGCAATTCATTATCCACCTGGTAACCTATTGCCGGATAATACCGGCTGATGCGCATGAAGCTGCCATTTGCGATAATGGCATTCATTGGCTCATGTCCGTTGACCGTATGCCAGCGGTATTTCATTTTGAAATGCAACATGGCAGAATCACCCACTGCCATGGGGGTGTCCAGTTCAACCACGACAGTGGCCTGGTTGATGGGGTGTTGCTTGTTGCGGTAGGTCAGCACAGCGCTTTCGAGGGTGTGTGTTTGCGGAAAGTTGAGCAGTACCGAATGGATGGCCTGTTGGGAACTGTTCCTTAAGACATAGGTTCCCCGGATGGTATAGGAATGGTGTTGGGGAAACAAATCGATGGTTGTGGTGACTGCGGTGATGTCCGGCTGGGGCAAGTGCCTGAAGGAGGTAAATTGTTGTTCGTAGGCGATAGCATTTTTTATTTCCCTTTGTTCCTTCCCTGCGTCATAACCATCCATGAAGCTGAACCCAAAAAGTACAGCAACCCCTGCAGGAATTGCCAGGTAAAGCCATTGCAGGCCTTTGGCCTTTTCCCTGGTGAAATGCAGTGCCAGCCAAAAGAAGACCACCACTGCCAGGCCGAAGACCCACCGCTCAGCAAATGATGCCAGGTAACTGCCATAGCCGTTAAAATCGCTCCACACGCCCTGAAACCCCGAGAGGAACTGCAGAAGCGTAATGTTGGTGATCATCTTGCTGAGGGGCGTGGCAAACAGGAGGGTAAACAGCATGGTGGCCCCCAGGGCGATGGTTTTGTGCCGGATCACCGCATTCAGCAGCAGGAGGATCCCTGCCAGCAACGTCAGGGGCAAGGTGTTGAACACCACGACGCCCAGATAAGGCTGCAGGTCGAAATGCAAATACCCATAGCCGGTTTGAAAGATGAGGGCTTCAAGGACTAAAAGAAAGGTAAAAAAAACGATGAGCAGTGTCATGCTCAGCCAATGGCCTTTCAGTTTCTGTGAATGATAGCAGGTAGCATTCTGAATGACCGCGAACCGGCAGGAGTGGCTTCTCCAAAAGATATCGTTTGTGAAGTAGGTGATGAACAAAGCCCCCAGCAGGAAGAAGTTCGCGTTGATGGTGTTGGCCAGCAAGCCCGGGGTGGCATACTTTTCCGGAATCCGGATGCTTTTTTCGATGTCGCCAAACATCTCCATGCCCACAAAAAACAACAGCAACAGCGATGAGGCAGGCACCAGGTTCCCCTTAAAGAGGTACACCAGGTCGGTTCGGGCAAAGGAAAGGATGGCCTGGATCATGGCCTTCCAATTAAAATGTGGGGTTATGGCGATGAGTTGAGCGGCCCCGGCAGGGAACTCCATTGCAGTGGGCTTTTTCTTTCTTGCTTTTGCATATGAAAAAGCAAACTGATGTTGTGCCATGTAAAGAAAGCCAACGGAGAGGAGCCAAAACAGGATCCGGTTGAGAAGAAGAAACCCTGTGAATGAAATGGCTTGCTGGTTTCGCTGATCTACTGTATAGTGGATGGTGTCGTGGAAATAAGCGCATACCCCAAAAGGGTCGAACAAGGCAGAAGAAGTGGCGGCCCATGCCGATTGTGGCAGGGTGGCATTCATAAAAGGAGAGTTGGAAAATATCAACAGCACCATGTACAGGACATAGAGGAGCAATCCGGAAATGATCACCATCATTTTATTTCGGGAAACCCAGGCCACCCACGAAAGGAAACTGCACAAAAACAAGGTGTTCAGCACCCCAAAGAGCAAATAAGGCCAGAGGTAATGCCATAGATGCAGGCCGGCACGGATCTCACTTCCGCTCCGGAGGTTCTGACCCACTGCAAATCCCAGGTAAAAGCCTGAAAAAAAGAACAGGACGGTTATGAAGAATGCAGTGAAGCGCCCCCGCAGCAGCTGCTGTTTGGTGAGGGGGGTGGCATAAACAATCAGATCCATGCGGTGGTCCCATTCGCTGAACAGCAGCTGGCTGCCTATGATGGTGGCAATGAAGATGATGATCAGCGTGAGCATGGCGCTCAGAAAGCCGATGGAATACGGTGCGTTAAGGTACACCCCCTCGCCGACCGACAGGTTGAAGTGGCTTCCGCCGTAGAGGCCCAGTGCCATGAGCAGGGCCAGTGCAAGCCAGGGTATCGCACTGCGGGCATATGCTTTCAGGTCGAAAAACAGGATGGCTTTCACGAGGGCTGCTGATTCAGGGCATGGAAGTAAACATCTTCCAGGGTGGGCGGGGCCGGGGCAAACCCTTCAGGTCGTTGCCGGCTGTGAAGGGTGATCACCCATTTTCTTTCAATCAGCTGATGGCGGATCACGGAATGATGCTGCTGATAAAAGCCCAGTTGATCTTTGTGGATGGTTTTTTGCCAGATGGTTCCTTCCAGGCTGTCTACCCGCTCTTTGGGTTTTCCCTGTGCGATGATCCGGCCCTTGTCCATGATGGCCATCCCGGCGCAGAGATTGCGGACATCTTCCACCAGGTGCGTGGATAAGATAACGATCATGTCATCGCTCAACTCGCTCAAGATGGCATTGAAGCGGTTGCGTTCTTCCGGGTCGAGTCCTGCAGTGGGTTCATCCACGATGATGATTTCAGGCCGTCCCAATAGTGCCTGGGCCACCCCAAAGCGTTGCTTCATGCCTCCGGAAAAAGTATAAACTTCCTGGTCTTTATGATGAATCAGATTGACTCTTTCTAAAAGGGAAAGTACTTGCTCCTGCCGCTCTTTTTTGTTGCCCACCCCTTTTAAGATGGCCAGGTGATGCAGCAACCGGAGGGCCGTGGTTTTTGGGTACACCCCAAAATCCTGGGGAAGAAAACCCAAAGATTTCTGAATGTTCAACGGGTTGCGAAGCACATCCCCTCCGTTGAATTCAATACTGCCGCTATCGGGCTTTTGCAGGCCGGCAATGATTTTCATGAGGGAGGATTTCCCCGCCCCATTGGGGCCAAGAATGCCAAACATCCCGTTATGCAACTCCATCGAGATGTTCTGAACGGCATTCACTCCATTCTTATAGGTTAACGACAAGGCGTTGATTCTCAGGGTATTCATTTAGCAGGCAATTGAAGGTAAGAGACTACTCTTCGGTGAATTCCAGGATGTCGCCGGGCTGACATTTCAAAACCCTGCAAATGGCTTCAAGGGTTTCAAACCGCAACCCTTTGGCCTTGCCTGTTTTCAGGATGGATAAGTTAACAGGGGTAATCCCTATTTTTTCGGCCAGTTCTTTGCTTTGCATCTTACGCTTTGCAAGCATGACGTCGATATTTACAATGATTGCCATAGCTTAAATAATCAGATCCCGTTCGTCTTCCAGACCCAGTCCCTGGTAAAAAATCTGTGCCATAAAATACACGAAAATGCCTGAAATGAAATGTACAAACACCAGCATCCAGACGCTTAGTGTTACCTCAACAAAAAAACTTGAAAGGAACGCCACGGGAAGCGGGATAAACAAATTACCCCTATAGAAACATACCAGGTGCTTCAAATTCTTCCTGGTGAAAAACCTGTTTTGGGCAAACACCTGCAACACGTTGGCGGTCAGATAAAAGAACAGCGTATACAAACCAAGCGGCACCAGGAAAGAAAAAATCTTATACGGCAGATTGTTGTCGATATTCATCAGGCGGGCATCAGAAAAGGGAACCAGAATATGCATGAACGTACCGTCGCTGGATTCTTTGACACACACTCCTGCCATCAGACAGAAGGCGGAATAAAGAAAAAGAAGGGCATAGACCACCGCCAGCAATCTTGATGCCCAATAAAGGATGGTGGCTATTGATTTGGAAGTTTGCATAACTGTGAAAGATTAATTAATTATGCAAAGGTAATAATAAATTAATG
>JAWOCF010000276.1:0-9809 GCA_046483935.1 Bacteroidales bacterium
AAACACAGTAACCGGAAGCTTGACGGTTTCAGCAGGAGTCAGCACACGTGGCAGGGTGGCCAGCACCATTAAAGGCTTTTTCACGGGAACTGACTTTTCTGCATTTCCATAGGCTCCCTGGTTGCCTGCCACTACCATCACTCTGACAGATCCCACATATTTGGGAATACTTACCGAATGCTTATTGGTGCTGCCCTTCTCAAGGGTGAAGGGCCCCATGAAACGTACCATAGGCGGGAAGCGATTGGCCTGCACTTCGGGCTTGCCACCGGCATCTTCATCGCCCCCGATGCTGAATACTTTCTCTATTCGTCCTCCAAAGGCACCCAGCACATGATCGTACATATCCCAGGTTCTGACGCCCAATGCCTCGCGTGCATAAAAGGAGCTCCATGCATCGGGTGTGGCAAACCTGGTAAGATCAAGCAATCCCTCATCTACCATGGCAATGGTATAAGCCATCTTCTTACCAGAGGCCTCAGATATTTGCACCTCTGCCATTTCTTCGGGAGTAAGCGATCCGGGCATCTTAATCTGAGGTTGCAGCAGTGTGGCGGGATCTTCCACGAACAGAGGCATCACACCATACAGGCGGATGGGCAGGTCGTTGGTCATCCGGGAGTGGGGTTGCACCAGGCTTACGTGTACATATGCATTGGGAGTCATCTCGGGGGTTGCCTGGAAGTTCACTGTGGTTTCCGGGCCACTGGCCTGGGCCCAGAAAGTACGCAGCACCCTGGAGCCCGTCTCCAGGCTCACCAGCACTCTGCCTTCATGACCGGCAGGTATAGTAACCGTTACAGGGTCGCCAACCTGGTATTTTTCCTTGTCGAGGGTAAAAGACAGCATGGCAGCAGCCGAAGGGTCCTGCGTACGGGCCCTGCCGGCCCATCCCGGCCAGTCGATGTAAAGCACCTTTCCGGTGCTGTGTCCTGCCTGTGGATCACTCACCCGCACCAGGTATCGGCCCCAATCGGGTTCGTTGATGCGGAAGACAAACTCCCCTTTCCCGTTGGTGGTGGAGACCATTTCGGTATGTACCAGTTGTGCACGGCTGCTGCCGATATAGGATGCCAGGTTATTTTCCGATGCATCCCACCACCAGCGCCATTCAATCTTGTACACCTGCACTTCCAGATTGTTGCGCGATACGGGTTGGCTGTCAGCATCCACAGTAACCACTTCAATTTTATGATCAGCATCCGTTTCCAGCATGTTGTTATACCCACGTCCTTCAGGCGGCCTGATACCAACATAATATCTGAATGGTGAGTAGGGCATAGAGAAACGGTCAATACTGAAATCGCCGCTTTCTTCAAATACCCGCGCCACGAAGCCTGCCTTGAGCATCCCCGGGGCACTGCTTTTCACCCCAAAATCAGGAGTTACTTCTGCCTGCCCCTGTTCGTTGATGCGTCCCTCAAAGATTGTAATCTCCTCAGAGGAGAAGCTGCGTGAGGGGTCATCGAAAACAAAACCTCTGTATTCGGGGAATTGTGTAGGCACCTGTTGCAGGGTGACAGCAACATTGGCCCTCAGATTGCGGGCCACCGCCCCGTGCAGCCAGTTCACCTTCAGGGTGGCTGATTCATCGCGTCCAGCCACCAGCTTATCTTTGCCGAAATCTAAATCTATCTTCAACCGGTTGGGCTTGATGGCTTCAACCTTCAGAATCTTACTGAAGGTGACACCTCCTACCGTCACTTTCCCCCGCCAGTTGCCCGTTGGGGCATCATTGCCGGTAGCAGTACTGAAGCGGTAAAAGCCGTTCTGCCCCTGGGTGCGGCTCAGGCGTTGAACCACCTGCCCCATTGGGTTGATCATTTCAAATACCACCGGATGATCAGCCGGCAGCTTCCTGAGTCTGTCTTCCAGCACAAACATCACGAACAGTGAATCTCCGGGTCGCCACACTCCTCTTTCGCCATAGATGAATCCTTTGATGCCATGTTGTATCTTGTTGCCATCAACATCAAACCGGCTTAACGACAATGAAGACCCATCATCCAGGCGAAGGTATCCCCGTTGTTCTTTATGTTTTGCCACCAGCAGGAAAGGCTTTGAATCGAGCTTCACAGAAGCCAGCCCCTCATTATCGGTATATACCGATGTAATCAGCTGCTGCTGGAAATTATATACCTCGAGGGTAACATCAGACATGGGTTTAGTAGTAGACAGGGCAGTAACGGCAAAGGTCATGCTATGGTCGGTGCCTGCCTTGGCAATAATGCCCAGATCGGAGGCCAGCACATTGCGGCTCACCCAGCGGCGCTTGCCGTAATATGCATCATGACAGGGGTTGTCTTCCTCAGCCCAGTTCCAGGCATAGTAGCTGTCATAGCCTTCGTAGTGAACATTTGGGGCATCATAGTAGGCCATTTCCTTGTTTAGGTCATCATCCATGGGTTGGTTCATGCTGGTGAGGTCATCACCCTCCTGAGGCTGATCCGGGCAGGGCCAGGTTGAGTAGTTTTTCAAAAACCCCAGCTCCACCCGGTAGATGGCGCCTGGTTCTGTTTTGATGATCTCAGCAAGGTCAAGGGAAAATGCATTCCACTTGCCGGTATCCAGGGGCCTGTCGGAGCTTAGGGTGATGGTCTGGCGATGAATCAGGCGTCCGGCGCGTTTGATCTGATACTCGCCCGATAGTTGATTCTGCTGAAGAAATTGTGCCACGTTATCTTCATAGATACGGATTACCCGCACATCTACCTTGCTGAGATTTACTGCTTCGAAGGGAAAGATCAGGCCTTCCGATTCAGGCATGATCACTCCCTTGCCCGTCAGTCGCAGGGCAGGCTTGATGTCCTCAAAGGCCAGGGTATGCACCGCAGGATTAGTGAACCGGTAGTCTTTGTGGCTGCGAATGCCCTCTTCGATATGCAGCTGGCGGGTGCCCTGAAGCCGCCCACCGGGGTATACCCTCACCTCATTGCCTTCAATCAGGTAACGCAGGTTTTGATCATCCTGAAAATGAATCAGCCCTTGAAGGTTCTGGTTCTTCTTCAGGGGATCGGAAAAAATCACAGCGATATATTGCTCCGGTTGCTGGACCACCCGAACATCCACCAGGCTGAAGTCACCAATGGCAGGAATGTTAATGACTTGCTGTTCCTTCTGTTCAATGCCTGCAGGTTTTCCCTCTGCTTCAACCAGCACCTCTGCAGGGGTTTCCAACCGTTGCACACTGTCGATTGTGAAGGTATGCCCGCGGCCTGATGCATCGTGTTCCCAACTTACAGGCAGAGACCTTCCATTCTGTTTGGCCCGGATCATTTCCACGGCCGTTTCATGAGCAAGAAAATCGGCCGTATGCATTACCCCTTTAACAACATTCAGGGTAGGATCATACATATCGTAAGCTTCAAATCCTTTCAGCTCCAGGGAGAATGACTGAGGTATGATATTAAAAGAAAAAGAAAAAACCCGCTGACCGGCAGGCAGCTCCATCAGCTGCCCGATCCTGAAGTCTGCCTTGAAATGCTGGCCCGAAGGCAATACCCCCTCGGGACGGAACTCAATGGTCTTGTTGTCTACCCAATATGCCTCTCCCTTAATCCCGGGAGAAAAGCTAAAGAGCTTTTCGGGGATGGCGGCCATGGGTTCAACATCCCGTTCGAGCTCCTGAGTGAGCAATACCCTGATGGAGGAAGTAGCTGAGATCGTTCCGGAGGTAAACCCTGAGATCCGCGGATGATAAGCAGGCTCCTCAGTGGCGGCTTCACCCTGACTTTCCGGTCCTTTGCAATGGGAAAACATGACCAGAGCACTCATCATCAAAACCAGCCGGAAGACAAAAGATCTTTTCATCATAACTTTTCTGTGAATGATTCAGACGTTAATTATTCAATCAACCATAATAACTAGCAAATATCGGCATATTTTTTTTGCAGCCCGACAATCAGGCCATTGTCTGGTTGCAGAAGCCTGCTTTTTCAATATCCTGAATGTGCATGGAGATATGTGTCACCTCAGGCAACAGGGCCTTGAGCCGTTCAACCACGCCGGCCGACAGGCTTTTCTTCTGTTCGGGGGTCCTTCCCTCAAGGATATGGGCCACCACGTGCACAAAATCATTGTTGCTGTCAACAACAACGAAATCTTTGAAAGGGTTGATGCGCACCTTGATGCCACCTACACCAGCTGTGGCGAACAACCCGGATGAAACAGCCACATCATAAATGGCTTGCATGATCTCGGGGGAAGGTTTGTGGTTCAATACATTTTCTGAGCAATCTACGACAAAATGAGGCATGAGATAATTTTTTATTGAATGAATAAGTGAGTATTTTTTCCGATTTACAAGTTCATCTGGTCAACGAACTTGTAAAATTATTCGCATTTTCTAATGTTCTCATTAAAAACACAAAATAAAAACATATTCTTTTAAGAAAAAGAAACATGCTTCGGGCCAAATTGTCCCAGCAGCTTTTTTAATCTATTCTTTTGTTTTCTGATTCTGATCACCCCCGGGCAGCCTGCCGATATTTTACTATCTTCGCAACCTAAACACCTGAAGATTATGGGTTCAAGATATATACAACCGGTTGCAAAAGTCTTATTACTGATCATCATGCTGGTCATTCCCCTGAAGGGCATGCTCACGGAAGTGCCTCCCATGGAAAAGCCACGCAGTGAATTTCCCTTTGCTGTACTCGCTGACACTATTATAGACCTGGGCACCCTTGAGCGGGGAAAACAGGCTGCAGGCACCATCACCCTGACCAACACCGGCGCAAAGCCCCTGCTTATAGGAATGGTACGCAGTTCCTGTGGGCTGATGACCCCTTCGTGGCCCGCCAAACCCATTGGAGCAGGCCACCAGGCCACCATTAGCTTCCGATACGACAGCAACCAGCCAGGACCTTTCGAGCGGATTATCACCATTCATACCAACGCCTGGCAAAAGACCCTTCAGGTGAAGGTTACCGGGGAGATAGTGACTCCGGTGCCTGAAATGCCCTATTAACACCATTTAAAGATTTCAGTTGGCAATAAAGAATCTGTTATGACTCCCCTTGACGATGAACTTCAGGGGTTGTCAGTCAAGGTATTTACCGGTAGTCTTTACCCTAAAATATCTTTGGAAAACATCCAAATATTGCGCAACTTTGCTCCCGTGAATGCAGCATTATTTCTTTAAACAACATCATTAAAATATCTTATCATGCCGAACATATCTGATAAGGGGCACATGATGCCCGAATCACCCATCCGCAAGCTGGTGCCTTATGCTGAAGCTGCAAAAAAAAGAGGGACCAAGGTCTATCACCTGAACATCGGGCAGCCGGATGTTCCCACCCCTCAGGCCATGATCGACGCCATGCACAACCTTGACATCAAGGTGATCGAATACAGCCACTCTGCCGGGATCCTCTCCTATCGTCAGAAGCTTTGCGAATATTATGCAAAACATGATATTCAGATCACCCCCGACGACATCATTGTTGGTGCAGGTGCTTCAGAAGCCATTCTGTTTGCTGTTCAGACGTGTCTGAATCCTGGTGATGAAATCATCATTCCCGAACCATTCTACGCCAACTACAATGGTTTTGCCATCAGTGCAGGGGTGAAGGTAAAGCCCATTATCAGCAACATTGAAACCGGCTTTGCGTTGCCACCCATTTCGGAATTTGAAAAGGCCATTACTCCGGCCACCAAAGCCATCATGATCTGCAACCCCAATAACCCCACAGGTTATTTATACAGCAAGGAAGAGCTGGAGGTGTTGCGTGAGATTGTACTCAAGCACGACCTGTTCCTGTTTGCCGATGAGGTATACCGCGAATTTTGCTATGATGGCACCACTCACTTCTCGGTGATGAACCTGGAAGGACTCGAAGAGCATGTGGTGTTGTTTGATTCAGTATCCAAGCGTTACAGTGCCTGTGGTATCCGTGTGGGCGCCATGATCTCGCGCAACAAGCAGGTGATGAAGACCGCCATGAAGTTTGCCCAGGCCAGGCTGAGTCCTCCCTCGCTGGGCCAGATCGCGGCCGAAGCGGCTGCCCTCACCCCCGCCTCCTATTTTGAGGAAGTGATTGTTGAGTATAAAAAGCGCCGTGATACTGTGGTGGAAGCCATGAACAAGATGGAAGGCGTTACCTGCCCCAACCCTAAGGGCGCTTTTTATGTGACAGCCCGCCTGCCCATCGACGATAGCGACAAGTTCTGCCAGTGGCTTCTGGAATCTTTCAGCCACAACAACCAGACCCTGATGCTGGCGCCTGCCACAGGTTTTTATTCCACCCCCGGAGCCGGCAAGAATGAAGTACGCATCAGCTATGTGCTGAATGTAAACGACCTGAAATCCTCTATGGAATGTTTGCAGGCTGCATTAAACGAATATCCCGGAAGGATCTAATCGCTGCACCTACCCGCAAAAAAAAAGCCACACAGCACGGATGAACCCGACTGTGTGGCTTTTTTATTGTGTATTTAAACCTTTCCTTTCAGGAATTTGCCTGTGTAGGATGCCTCACACCTGACCAGATCTTCGGGGGTGCCCTCAAAAACGATCTGTCCACCCTGGTTCCCCCCTTCCGGGCCCAGATCAATTACCCAGTCGGCACTTTTAATGATCTCGGGGTTGTGCTCAATGATCAGCAGGGTCTGCCCGTTGTCGATCAGGGCATTGAAAGCAATCAGCAACTTGCTGATATCATGAAAGTGCAGCCCGGTAGTGGGCTCATCAAAGACAAACAAGGTCTTATGTGAGGTAACGCCTTTCACCAGGAAGGAAGCCAGCTTCACACGCTGGGCCTCTCCCCCGCTCAGGGTGCTGGAGGGTTGCCCCAGCCGGATGTATCCCAGCCCCACATCGGCAAGTGGTTGCAGGCGGGCAGCAATACGCTGGCCGATATGGGCATCGGCCTTCATGAGCGAGAAGAAGGAAATGGCATCATCAACCGTAAGATCCAGGATATCAGCGATATTCTTCCCTTCGACAGTCACTTCCAGGATCTCGTCCTTAAAGCGCTTTCCTTTGCAGCTCTCGCACTCCAGGGTAATGTCGGCCATAAACTGCATTTCAATCTTCACACTGCCTTCGCCTTCACATTCCGGACAACGACCTCCATCAATATTGAAAGAGAAGTAGCCCGGGTTGTAGCCTCTTGTTTTGGATAAGGGCTGATCGGCAAACAAACCCCTGATATCATCATACGCCTTGAGGTAAGTGACAGGGTTGGATCGCGAAGACTTGCCAATGGGATTCTGATCCACGTATTCCACATCCTGCAGGCTGTTCAGGTCGCCTTCCAGGGCATCATATTTTCCCGAATCGGCCGAATAGCCCCCATAGCGCTTCTTCAATGCAGGATACAATATTCCTTTTATCAGGGATGTTTTTCCCGAACCACTCACCCCCGAGATCACCGTCATCACCTTCAGGGGGATCTTCACATCAATGCCTTTCAGGTTGTTTTGCCGGGCCCCGATAATGTGAATGAACTCTTTCCAGCGTCTTCTTCTTTCTGGCAGGGGAATAACCAGCTCATGCCGCAGATACCGGGCTGTCAGGCTGGTGGGATGTTGAAGCAACTCATCGAAATGCCCCTGGAACACAATCTCCCCGCCATGGGTGCCGGCCAGGGGCCCAATATCGATCACCTGATCGGCCCGGCGCATAATGTCTTCGTCATGTTCTACCACGATCACGGTGTTTCCTTGCTGGCGCAGTTTCTCCAGCACCCCGATCAGCCGGAAGGTATCGCGCTGATGCAGCCCGATGCTGGGCTCGTCGAGAATGTATAAGGAACCTACCAGACTGCTGCCCAGGGAGGTAGCCAGGTTGATCCGCTGGGATTCGCCCCCGGAGAGCGTAGAGGAAAGACGGTTCAGGGTGAGATACCCCAGCCCCACATCATTCAGAAACTCCAGCCGGTTGTTGATCTCCGTGAGCAGCCTGCGTGAGACTTGCCGCTCATGATCATCGAGGGGCAGTGACTGAAAAAAGCCGGCCAGCTCTTCCAGGGGCGTGAGCACCAGCTCAGTAATCGACTTGCCACCCACCTTCACGTAGTTGGCATCTTTACGCAGACGGGTGCCCTGACACTCGGGGCAGGTGGTGCGGCCCCGGTAGCGCGAAAGCATCACCCGGTATTGGATCTTGTAAGTATTCTCTTCCACCATTTTGAAGAAATCGTTCAGCCCTTCAAAATACTGGTTGCCCGTCCACAACAGCTCTTTCTGTTGGTCGGTAAGCTGGTAGTAGGGCTTATGAATGGGGAAATCGAATTTGAAGGCATGGTCAACAAGCTTTTCACGATACTTGCCCATCTTTTCGCCTTTCCAGCAGGCCACCGCCCCTTCGTAAACCGAAAGACTTTTGTTGGGCACCACCAGGTCGGGATCAATCCCTATCACGCTGCCGAACCCTTCGCAACGTTTGCAGGCCCCATAAGGATTGTTGAAGGTAAACAGGTTGACAGAAGGTTCTTCGAAGGTCATCCCGTCAAGTTCGAAGCGACTGGAAAAATGACGGGTATGCTGTTGATCGCCTGTCTTATAATCCAGCTGGCACTCACCCTCTCCTTCAAAGAAGGCGGTTTGCACCGAATCGGCCGCACGGCTCACCAGCTCGGCATCATCCTGCCTGACAGAAAGACGGTCGATGACGATCAGGGGTTTGTGGCGGATGGGCTTATCCTTCAGGGTGGGCAGGATGTCGTCAATGCGTTGAACAGTGCCGTTAACCATGATCCTTGAGAATCCTTGCTGCAGCAGGATCGTAAGTTGAGCCTCCAGGGTGCGTCCTTCCTGCAGGTTCAGTGGGGCCAGCACCATCACCACGGTATCTTCGGGCTGCGACAGGCAGAAATCCACCACATCGGTTACGGTATGCCTTTGCACCGGATTGCCTGAGATGGGCGAAATGGTCTTTCCGATGCGTGCAAACAGCAGCTTCAGATAGTCATACACCTCGGTAGAGGTGCCTACTGTAGACCGTGGGTTGCGGGTATTCACTTTTTGCTCGATGGCAATGGCCGGTGAAATGCCCTTGATGTATTCTACCTCGGGTTTATGCATGCGTCCCAGAAACTGGCGGGCATAAGAGCTCAGGCTTTCAACATACCGGCGCTGGCCTTCGGAATACAAGGTATCGAAAGCCAGTGACGACTTCCCCGAGCCCGACAACCCGGTGATTACCACCAGCTTGTTGCGCTCCAGGGCTACATCCACGTTCTTCAGGTTGTGAACTCGTGCCCCCTTGATCAGGACATATTTCTTGGGATCTAAAGAATCAATGGAAACCAAATTACTCATAGCTTTTTATCTGTAAAATGCAAAATTACAATTTAATAGGGGATTTCACCTACCTCAATTTCAAGGGAAACACGGAAACATCAACTCCTGTTTTTTTATACCTTTACTTATTATTGTGTCAGGGATAAAAATAAAACTCAAATAGCACACAAATGTTTAGAGTATATATCTTTTTGTAACAACAAATTAATTTTTTAAAGCATTCATCAGGTTTTTTGTCTAAATAGAGAAAAATGATAATTTTCGGGAAATCCTGCATTTTTTTTTAAGTTTAATAAAAATCAGTTATATTTGCCTTTGCGATTTCAATATTGCATAAACCTGTAAGACATTAGTTACACTTAACATAGGAGGACGGACTATAGGATAAACTCATACTCTTGTTCAATTATTTATGGAGGCCATTATTATGAATGACCGCGTTACCAGCGATCAAGAGTTAGTCCGTCATTTTATTACAGGCGATCACTCTTCCCTAGAAACCCTTATCAACCGCCATCAGCGTAAGATCTTCTCGTATATTATCCTGATTGTGAAGGATA
>JAWOCF010000277.1:0-8711 GCA_046483935.1 Bacteroidales bacterium
TGCCGATAAGAAGGAGCCCATTGAAAAGAATCTTGAAGCCCTTCGGGAAGCTCACAAGAACAAGGATGTGGCCGGCATTGATACTGCCATGGAAAGCCTGAATACTGCATGGCAGGCCGCCAGCACCGAGATGTATCAGGGAGCCGAACAGGGAGAAGCCTCCCAGCAGCAGGATCCTGATGCTAAAAAAGACAAGGGAAAAGATGAAGGTGATGTAACCGATGTGGATTATGAAGAAGTAAAATAATCATCTCTTCCGTTTTGTGAATAAAACAAGAAGCCGCCTCAGAAGAGTATTCTGAGGCGGCTCTTTTTATCGCCCTGCCACAACAAAAAAGAGGCTGTCACCCTTTTGTGACAGCCTCTTTTTTATCAGAATTCACTTAATATTATTTGAGAAGATCTTTAACCACCGCCAGGGCTTTTTCATAATCCGGTTCGTCGGTGATGTCCTTAACCACTTCAACGTACCTTACCATGTCATATTGATCAATGATGACCACGGCTCTTGCCAGCAGCCGGTATTCCTCCATCAACAGGCCGTATTTGATCCCAAAATCAACATCTTTCTGATCCGATACGGTGACCAGCTTTTCAATGTCTTCAGAGGCGCGAAAACGCTTAATGGCAAGGGGTACATCACAGGAAATGGTAATAATCTGCACCTGATCCAGCTTTGAAGCCTCCAGATTAAACCGTCGGGTCTGGTTGGCACATACATCATAATCCAGAGAATAAACGGAGGAAATGATCCTTACCTTCCCCTGATAGTCACTCAAGCGTAAGGGCTTAAAGTCGGGAGTCTGAGCAAGGAAGTTTTTTGCATGAATTCCAGGCTTCACCATTTTTCCCAAAAGGGTCACTGGCTGGCCTCCTACAGTAACCAAATTTGTATTTCTTTTCATGAGACTTCTTCTTTTATAAATGATTACGCTCCGTTGACATCAGGAAGCACCGTCCTGAAAAAAGGATTGACGCCTCCCGGGAACCGGCCTCCGGACATGATGATCAAATATAAAGAAAATATTGCAGAAATGCAATTTTTAGTAGCTAACGAAAAGGTTTTTCAAACAAAATAAAAAACCCAAGGCATAAAATCTCTCTCCAGGGTAGAAAATTATTGCTTCCTGCGATCAAAGAAGGGATTCTTTGACCCAGCACTCAGGGGAACGCCCCATATTATTTTAACTTCTTTATCAAACAACTCTAAATGAAGGGCCGCCATGCCTATGGTGTACATGATACGGTTATCCACTCTGTGGTCCATGGCCACACTTACTGCCGAGCCCATGGCAATACCCAGGTCTGTGGTGTTGAACGAACAGGGCACATCGGGGTGCAGATTTTTCTCATTACAGTCCTCGAACCCGCAGAGTCCGCAGAACTTTAGGCCCAGGGCCTGAATGCGCGTACCCATCAATACCACCACTTCCGCACTGGTGAGTACATTATAGGCATCGCGCAGGAAAATCTCATTGTTCTCCTGCTCCCCGATTTCTTTCATCTTTTTTGCCAGAAGGGTCACGTCATTTGCCGTCAGGATCAGCATCTCCATGTTATCTACACCTTTTCCTTTGGGGGCGGTACGGGCTGCAATCACCATTTTCTCCGCCACCTGAGTCAGAGCTCTTAGTCGCAGTTCATTCTCTTTGATCTTTGTCATACCAGAAATGGATTTTTTAAAACAGGTATATAAAAAACCCGGTATTGCTTGTTGCAAATACCGGGTGTTAAAAATACAAACGATTTTCAGGAAAGATCCACAAACTTGGCGATACTTTCAATAAAAGTTAAAGGCACCACTTTCTGCTGATCCTGGTTCCTGCATTTTGCTACTACTAGTTCTACCATCCCTTTCCCTTGTTCTTTTTCTTCACGGGCGAAAAGATCGCTGCGGTGCAGAAGCATCACCTGGTCGGGATACTCATTGATAAAGGCAGGAAGATCTTTTAATTCAGGAAGGCTGCCTGCCCCCCCCGTGTACACACCAGCCAGCTGAGAAAACAACAGGATCGGAATATCTAATTCACCAGCCACCGCTTTTATCTCCTGTACAATTTTGCTAAGTTCTTCCTCGCGGTTTTCAACATCAGCGCTAATGGTGAGCAGTTCCAGGTAATCGATGATGATCAGATCTACCTGATGCTGCATTTTCAGTTGCCGGGCCTTACGCACCAGCTCTTCAACCGAAAGGTTAGGTGTATCATCCAGGAATAACTTTGCTTTGGCAATGCTACTTACCAGCGAAAGCATATGATCCCGTTCACTGGGCTTGAAATCGCCCGTTTGGATTTTGTTTAACGACATGCCCGTTTCGGTTTCAATCAACCGGTTGGCGATCTTCATATTGGATCGCTCGGTAGAGAAAATGGCCACGGTATTATTGTTTTTGATGGCCAGATTGTTGGCAACAGACAATAAAAAAGCGGTCTTACCCATTCCGGGGCGAACCGCAATACAAGAAAGTTGACCTTTCTGGAATCCGCCGGTTACTTCATCCAACGATTTAAACCCGGTTGACAGCCCGTTCGGGACCCGGTTCTCGCCGAATTCTTTTTCCAGTGCCTGGTTTACCAGTTCGCGGATACTGGCAAACTCTGACACTGCTGACTGCTCTGTGATTTCTAAAGTGTTTTGTTCCATAATATGCAGTTTTTAAAACGACTACTTACTAAATCTGAGTTAACAAATAATGGTTGTGCCATCCAACCGCCCTGCGGTCAGGCTTCCACAACAGTAAAATCCATATCCAGTTCATCCATCAGCTCATGCCAGGTTTCAAGCATATCTTCCTCACCTGGCTGAAGGTGCCAGTATACCTGCACCACATTTCCCTTGCGTTTATATTGATCAAGCAATTCCATGATCTTAAACATATATTTGGAAGAACTGGTATTGAAATAATTAACCACAAAAACCACTTCCAGGGGCTTGTGATAATTTTTTAGTACATTCTTGAGCTTATTAATCAAAGGCTGAAAGAACTCGATGGCATTTTCAGGATAAGAATTTCCTGAAAAATGCAGAAGGCCCTTCGAAAAATCAAACAACACCGAAAAAGTTGTTTTTGTAGGTTCAACTATTATCTCCTTCATATTCTACTGGCTTTTTCTTAAGCCCCTCATTAGGCTTTTCTTCTCCGAAAGGAATGGACAATATAAGAAATTTTTACAAGCAGTGGAAGTATTTTGCAAAATTTTATGCCTTGTTAACAGGTGCAAATGAAGCGGATACCAAAAGAAGCCCTAACATGATTTTTATAGAAAGAATGAATTATATTGTTTGAAAAATCACTTCGATCCATTAACAAAATTCTCCATTCACCCCCCCGGGATTTGAACTTTTTGCTGAAGGGGTTGTTCAACAAATGTTTCAGGATTTAATACCATAAATCTATTTTCGTAATTTTGCGAAATAATGCGCCGGAAGCACCAAACAAAAACCGCATCCCATGACTGTTTATTCCATTAATGACCTGGAGAAGATTACCGGCATCAAGGCACATACCATACGCATCTGGGAGAAGCGTTACGAGGTGGTGCATCCCAAACGCACCGCTACCAATATCCGTTATTATGAAGATCAGGACCTGAAAAAACTACTCAACATCAGCACCCTGAACCGCCATGGAATCAAAATCTCCCAGGTTATCGGGATGAGCCCCCGGGAGGTCAGTGAAAAGATCATGGAGATTTCGGGGCATGCCACTGATTACGAAAGCCAGATCAACAGCCTGATCCTGGCAATGATGGAACTTCATGAGGAACAGTTCGACAAGGTGTTGTCCAGTGCCACCCTGAAGCTGGGCTTCGAAAAAACAGTTCTTCATATCCTTTACCCTTTTCTTGAAAAAATCGGCATCCTTTGGCAGGTGGGCACCATCAATCCGGCCCAGGAACATTTTGTTTCTGCCCTGATCCGCCAGAAACTCATTATTGCCATCGACGGGCAAGGGTATGCCAGCAGGCCGGGGCATAAGACTTTTGTATTGTTTCTCCCCGAAAACGAATGGCACGAGCTGGGGCTCCTGTTTTACAATTATCTGATCCGCAAAAACGGCCACAAGGTCATCTATCTGGGGCAGTCAGTGCCGGTCAACGATCTGCGCGAAGTGGTCAGGCTCTGCGGTGCTGATTTCCTGCTTACTTATTTTATTTCGGCCCTGCCTCCCAAAGAACTTCCTGACTACCTGGATCACTTATCCAGCACCTTTGCCCAACAAACTATACTGGTTACCGGAACCCAGATCCAAAACCTTGATCAGGAACTGCCCGACAATATTTCGCGGATAAAGAACGCGATCAATTTCAAGGAAGCACTTTCCGATATTTCCTGACTCCCCTCCCATCTGTTGATTGAACAGGAATATAACCTGAACTAAATGTACACCCCAAATCACGGGGTTGAATGATTCCTTTCCATGATCATTCAACCTTCTTCACTGTCTACACCCCCGCAAACACTGGTGTTTCCAAAATAGTTAAGATAATTTAACAAAATCTCTTATAAAGCGAAAAGGTTATTTCGCCGAATTATTGTAAATTTATACTACTAATAATTAATTTTTAAGCATTAAGCGATTCTCCGGATAAATAGAATACACAAAAAAAGAGAAAGATGTTTGAAGTTTGACAAATTTTGTTTAACTTTAATTAAAATAAATAAAACACCTAAAACTCATCACTATGACTTCAATAGAGTTCAACCATAAACTTCTGGGGTTACAGAAAAACCTGAAATATTTTGCCTATACATTAACGTCCAATTATGAAGATGCCCAGGACCTGGTGCAGGAAACTTTTCTGAAAGCGTTGACCAATCGTGACAAATTCAGAGCCGACACCAATCTGAAAGCATGGACCTTCACCATTATGAAGAACACCTTCATCAACAACTATCGGCAAAGTGTGAGAAACAATACCATCCTGGATAAAACTGATGACCTGTATTACCTGAATCTTTCGAAAGAAAGTAATGTAGGAATGCCTGATTCGGAATTCTATACCAAAGAAATTAACCAGGAGATCAGGAAAATTGCAGAGGAACAGCGCAAGCCCTTCGAGATGTACAACCAGGGATACAAGTACAAAGAGATAGCAGATCAGCTGAGCCTGTCGATCGGCACGGTAAAGAGCCGGATTTTCTTCACCCGTAAAAAGTTAATGGAAGCCTTGCAACATCACTAATAATCAAACCGTCTCTTCCTTCTCCATTTGTTTACATCAGGTTCATTCCTTATGAATAAGGCCTGTTGATGGGAATTTACTAAATTTGCCATGAACCAGAAGGGTTTTACAACACTTAAATACTTTGGTGAATGCAGGTTTATAAATTTGGAGGAGCATCGGTAAAAGATCCCGAATCGATAAAGAATGTTGCCAGGATCATTCATGAGTTTGCTCAGAAGCCATTGCTGGTGGTCATTTCGGCAATGGCGAAGACCACCAATGCCCTTGAGCAGCTGACCAGCCTCTACATAGAAGGGCGGAAGGAACAAATGTTTGTTCTTTTTAATGAGATCAGGCAGTTTCATTTCGACATTGTGCGCCAGCTGTTTCCTGGCCAGCGTCCTGCCATCAGCGATGTGCTGGATCAGACCTTCCTTCACCTCCAGCGCTATATTGAAGAAAAACCCGGCACCAGTTATAATTTCGAATACGACCGGATAGTTTCCACCGGGGAGATGGCATCTACACAGATTGTCAGTGCTTACCTGCACCATTGCGGAATTGATCATCAGTGGTATTCAGCACCCAAGCTAATCATCACCGACGGGAACTTCCGCGATGCGCATGTTGACTGGATTCTGACCGAACAAGCAGTAAAAAAAGGGCTGGGCCCATACCTGCGTCCTGCAAAGGACTCCGGCAAGCCCCCCATTATCCTCACCCAGGGCTTCTTAGGAGGCACTTCTCAGGGCTTTACGACCACACTTGGGCGGGAGGGTTCAGATTATTCTGCGGCCATCCTGGCCTATGCTATGAACGCCTCAGAGGTGGTTATCTGGAAAGATGTGCCCGGGCTGCTGAATGCCGACCCTAAATTAATTGATCAAACCCTGATGTTACCCAACATCAGCTACCAGGAAGCCATCGAGCTGGCTTATTACGGAGCCACCGTAATACATCCCAAAACCCTGAAGCCCCTGTTGAGCAAAAACATTCCTCTCAGGGTAAAATCCTTCTTCAATCCTGAAGATGCCGGCACCATCATCAATGAAAACCATCTGAACGACAACCTGGTTTCTTCCTATATCTTTAAGTTCAACCAGGTTTTGGTTTCCATATTTCCCAAAGATTTCAGCTTCATTGCCGAACAAAACCTCTCGCGCATTTTCTCGGAATTTGCCCGCCACGAGGTGAAGATCAACCTGATGCAAAATTCGGCCATCAGCTTTTCGGTGTGTTTTGATCATGATAAAATCAAGACACCCGCCCTGCTGCGAAGCCTGGAAAAGAATTTTAATGTAAAATACAATGACAACCTCGAACTGGTAACCATCCGCCACTATGAGAAAGCAGGCGTTGAATCGATCATCAGTGGCAAAGAGGTTGTGTTGGAGCAAAAAAGCAGAACCACCCTTCAGATGGTGGTCAATCCCCGAAAAGTCTTATCGTAATATCTCTTCTTCAAACTCCTCCAGGAATTGCGTTCCGGCATTCTGACAGGAGGATCCAACTTTGTCGGTGGTGAATTCCTGATAATACTCAGGATTCAATGACGAGTCAGCAGAATAAGCGACGGGTATCATCAACCGGGTGCCAACCACCGGGTCGTTGGTGTTTTCGAAGAGACTGCTGTTTGGAGGATGATTTCTGATAAACCAGGAGCAAACCTCATATTGTCCGTAAATTTTTCCCCAGGTATCCCCGCTTCTAACGGTATATTGAACATCGGCGGGCAACTCAGGTTGAGCCACCTGTACCGCAGGGTTCATTTCAACAGTGGCGGAATCTTTTTGTTCTTTTGAGGTTTCTTCCGGAGAAACAACCCGGGCTACCGGCTGGGCATCAGAGAAAAAGAGATCATAAACCATATACCCTATCAGAATAAAAGCGATAACGGCAAGGGCTGTTTTTACCACATTGTTTCTTCCGGGGAGCTGAAGAATATCCTGCACCAGCTTCCCGGCAGCAACAGAAGGAGCAGGTTCGTGTGAGGAAGGCACAAAGGTCCGCTGCTGATGACCCATATTATAGAAACGCACCAGCTGAAGCGCCAGGGCACGCTGATGGTCTGAATCTTTCAAAATTTTCACCAGACGCACTACCTTTGTCTGGGCAGGCATATTATCGAGCAATACCTTGCGGGCATGTTTTCCTGAAGCAAGTTCATTTACAGGCCCGGTACCTATGAGGATCAGGTCGTCATCAACAGGTTGCACCGGCTGGTCACAAACACCGGGAACAATCATCTTCTGAATGCCCAGGAACTCCCCGGAGGCCTGAACCATGGGGATCCACTTTTTGTCGGCAAACAAAAACATATTAACATCACCTGCCCATGAATAATAAACTGTCTGTTCCTGAATCAGCAGACACAGGCAACTCACAGGCAGGGGCTGCTCATCCTGCTTACGTTGTTGTTCAAAAAGATATCCATTGGCATATAACAAGGCATTTTGAACTGCCTGGGTGGGATCATCCAGCACCTCATTATCCAGATAATATTTAACCCGTTCAAGGACTGTGGCAGTTTGTTGAGCGGCAGCTTGCCGGGGGCTGTCACACGATGACATAACCAGCACATATCCGTTGGGTGTTTCAAAACTTTTCTGCTGATGAATCGCCAGATCCCCTGAAGGGCCAGCTTCATCCTGTCCTGCATATTCAAAATGTTTAAGCTTTCTGGAAACCATATTACAACGAACTGTTTTATAGGGCAAAAATATTTCCCCTGATCGGAAAACCACCCCCCTGAAAAAAATGGAAAGGGGTAATTCCGGATAAAGTTATAAATAAAATGGAGAACAAGCGCTTCAGGATTCTGGTCCTTGTTGGGGGGCGCCCAATATCAGGTTGCAGGTAATCTGGTAAAACTCCTCCAGGCTCAGCTGCTCGGGGCGTTGCCCGGGCAGATAACCGGGCAATACTTCCCAGTTTACAGGCATCCCCTTCAGGGAATTTCTAAGGGTTTTGCGGCGTTGATTGAAGGCTGTCTTTACCACCCTGAAGAGCCGCTGTGGCTCGCAGGGCAACTCCTCCTGCTTGCGGGTAAGGCGTATCACGGCCGACTTTACCTTGGGCGGGGGATGAAACACATGCTCATCAACCTGAAACAGATACTCGATCTTGTAAAAGGCCTGGCCCAGCACACTCAATATCCCATATTCCTTGCTTCCGGGAGGAGAGGCAATCCGCCGGGCCACTTCCTTCTGAAACATGCCCACCATTTCGGTTACCTGGTCAACATTCTCCAATATCTTAAACACGATCTGGGTGGAAATATTGTAAGGGAAGTTGCCGATCACGGCCAGTTTCTGGTCTTTGAAGAGCTGATCACGCCGGGCGTGATGACCGACGACACCGCCGACATGGCGATGGCGTTGATCCTCGCCGTCACCCGCCGCATCCCCGAGGGGCTCGCCGCGATGCAGTCGGGCGACTGGCAGGGCTGGGCGCCCACCGCCTTCCTTGGCGGGCGGCTCGCGGGGCGGCGGCTGGGCATCCTGGGCATGGGGCGCATCGGGCAGGCGGTGGCGCGCCGCGCGC
>JAWOCF010000279.1:0-4581 GCA_046483935.1 Bacteroidales bacterium
CCATGAAGCGCAGGGCGTTAATGCCCAGGCTCGAGGTATTGTATCCTCCTTCCTGCACCACCAGCACGGGTTTCTTCAGGGCCCCTATCATAAGGCCGTTTTTCCCGAAGTCTTTCGACTGAAAGGAAAAGGTACCTGTAGGATCTCCCTTGGCCAGGTCCAGCCCAAAGGAGATCACCAGGAAAGCAGGGTCAAACTTTTTAATCACCTTGAGAGCCTCGGCCAGCACCTGGCGATAGTCTTCGGGGGAAGCTTGTTCTTTTACCGGAAAATTATAATTGGTTCCCAGGCCTTCTGCTTCTCCTTTTTCATCGCGGTAGCCGCAGAAATAAGGATAGGTATTGGCCGGGGAGCCATGCAGGCTGACGGTCAGCACATCGGCACGCCGGTAAAAGATCTCCTGTTGGCCGTTGCCATGATGGTAATCTACGTCAAGGATGGCCACTTTTCCATATTTGCTGAGATAGTTGGCCGCGATAGCGGCAGAATTCAGATAACAGAACCCCCCATAAATGTTGGATTCGGCATGATGCCCCGGAGGACGAACCAGGGCATAGGCCACAGGAAACCCCTCTACCAGATAACTGGCACAGGTAAGGGCACAATCCGCGGCATCGCGGGCTACCTCCCAGAGGTGATGGTGGATGGGCGTAAAGGTATCCATGCAGTAGTAGCCGGCCAGCAAAGGCAACTCCTTAGGCCTTCGCTGAGGGTTGCGCACCGGGAAGATGTAGGGATACACCAGGGTGCCCGCCGGGGTGGCAGCACTCACCTGCTTAAGAAAAGATATCATGCCCGCGGTGTGCACCTCACGAATGTGCTTTTCGGGAAATGCCACCGGATCGACATTGCGGAACAGCGCCGAGGTGTTCAGCGACTTGAGCACATTCCTGATCCGCACAGGTGATTCAACATACCCCCTTTCCCTGATGTGATGGATGGAGTGGCTTTGGTTATAAACCAGGATAATCTGCCTGCTCTCAGGGCGTGCCACAGGATGCATGGCCACCGCTTCCTTCTTGTAACGGAAAGGGCGAAGCATCACCGGATCATCATTGAATGAAGCGGTCACCCTGCTGATATATTCCTGGGGGCAGTAGTCCCCGTATTTACGTTGCAGGATGGCTTCCACGACGTCACGGGCCTGTCGGCGCGAGGGCAGCGGCCCCCGGTCCAGATTGTCGAGCAACAGATAAGGCGGACAGGTATCCCCGGGCTTTACCGGGGTCTCGTACAGGGTGTTGATAATGGGGCGCACTCCGAAGCGCTCCCAGAACCTCAGGCGGGCCCGGTTCTGGGCCTGCATCTCTTGCCCGGGGCACAAGACGGGATCATCGGGAAGCGCCTCCATATAGATGCCCGACACATTCAACAGCTTTGCTTCTTCCCTGCAGCGCATGTACAAGGCACCACCGATGCCTGAAGAAACATCCTCGCGGGGGGTGGCAATATAATCCAGGAAACAAAAGCCATGGTCAGGGGCATGCATCAGCAATGCGAACCCCTTTACCCGGGCACTGTGGCTCTCGGCCACAAAGAGCAGGGAACGAAACCTGAACTTCAGGGGATCATGCAACTGCTCGGAGACCGCCTCTATTTTTTCTTCAGACAATGAAGAAAAACGGGCCTTCAATATTTGCTTTACCTGATCTACCGCATGCCGGTTCATGGCATAAAGATCGTCGGGCACCTTCCTGATTCTAAACATGATGTTTATATATTACAGGTAAATGCTTAGAGGATGTCGTGGTAGTAGAACAACTTGTTCTGGTAGTTTCGCAACACCAGGCGCTGCTGTTCTCTGCCTTTCACATAATCGGGCAGCAGCGGAATCTTGCCTCCTCCCCCGGGTGCATCAATCACAAAATGAGGCACCGCATATCCTGAGGTATGTCCCCTTAGCCCCTCGATGATCTCCAGTCCCTTACTCACGCAGGTACGGAAATGGGCCGATCCGGGGATGGGGTCGCACTGATACAGGTAGTAAGGCCTGACCCTGTTGCGCAACAACCCCTGCATGAGCCGGCGCATCACCAATACATCGTCGTTGACGCCCTTGAGCAGCACTGTCTGGCTGCCCAGGGGGATGCCTGCATCGGCCAGCCGCGCACAGGCCTCGGCCACCTCGGGAGTCAGCTCATCGGGATGCGTGAAGTGAATGCTCATATACAGAGGATGATATTTCCTGAGAATGTTGACCAGGGATCTGGTGATGCGTTGAGGCAGCACCACAGGGACCTTGGTACCGATCCGTATCATCTCAACGTGTGGGATGGCACGGATGGCCGACAGCAGGTATTCAATATGGGCGTCGGGCATGGTCAGGGCATCCCCTCCCGAGATGAGTACATCACGGATCTGGGGATGGCACCTGATATAATCAAGGGCCGGGTCCCAGGCTTTCTTGCCGATGTGGCATTTGTCTTTTGCCACCATGTGCGAGCGGGTACAGTACCGGCAATAGGCTGCGCAGAAGCCAGTTACCAGAAACAACACCCTGTCGGGGTATCGATGCACCAGGTTGGGCACCGGGCTGTCGTGACCTTCCGACAAGGGGTCGGAGGATTCGCCCGGGGTCATCAGCAGCTCGTCGAACACAGGCACCACGGTGCGCCGCAAAGGCTGATGGCTGTTTTGGGTATCCAGTAAGCTGGCATAGTAAGGGGTAATACGTATTGGCAAATGATCGCCATGGCCCGTTTGAGGCCGCATTTCATTTTCATCGGCAACAAGAATACTGGCCAGCTGACTCATGCTGGTAAAACTGTTCCTGATCTGCCAGTGCCAGTTGTTCCACTCCTTGAGGGTTGTTCCGGGAAAATGTTGGTGTAAGAAACTGCGGGAACGGTCGCTGACGACCATCTCCTGCCTGTTAAAAAGTGCTACAGGCTTTGATACAGACGCCCCACTGGGAGGTTCGTCATTCTCATTGGCCTGGGAGACGTCCTTGCTATCAGCAATCATCGTCTCCCGTTGAAGCTCGGAAGCTTTCATCTGTGTTGTGTAATGAGCGTTTTAAGGTTTGTTTTTGTTTGGCCACAGGTCTCTGTAATTAGCATAATATCAGCTGTTTTCAGCAGCTCACTCCATCCAGAAACTTACGGTAAAAGTATGGCTTTTTTCAAATAAAAAACCATAATACAATAAAAAAATCGTGCTGGATGGCATTATTTTACAAAGCACTGAAAAACAAAGCGTTAAAACCTGTTTTAAGAAGAAAAACAGACGGTGGAACAGGCAGTGGGTTCATGAATTTTTGCGGCGCAGCAGCATCAGCCCCACAAAGGTGATCAATCCATTGACAATCAGTATCTCAAACCCGAACCGGTATCCCCACAACAGCGCCTCGGAATTAATGCTCAGCAGGTAACTCACGATGGGCGAGGCAATGGCCACCAGGGGCACCCAGCGGTCTTTTACCTGGTAGGGGGTATACAGGCCAAAGAAGTAAAGGCCCAGCAGTGGCCCGTAGGTATATCCTGCAATGGTAAACAGCTTGCTGATCAGGGCCTCATCATTAATGGCGGCATAGCCCATGATCACCAGGGTCATCAAGATGGCAAAGCCCACATGTGCGCGGTAACGAACTTTTGTGATCTGCGCTTCGGTGACACCGGGCTTTCTTTTCATCCCCAGCAGGTCGATGGTGAAGATGGTAGTCAGGGCCGTCAGGGTACCATCGGCACTTGAATAGGCCGCCGATACCAGCCCGAAGAAAAAGGTCAGTCCGGCAATCATCCCCAGATAATTCAGCGCCAGGGTGGGAAACAACTCATCGGTAGTCTGCATCATCCCCAGGTCATGTTGCCCGGCATAGAGCCACAAGGCAGCCCCCAGGAACAGAAACATCAGGTTGACCGGGATCAGGATAAAGCCAAAGCTCAGCACGTTCTTCTGGGCATCGCCCAGGTTGCGGCAGCTAAGGTTTTTCTGCATCATGTCCTGGTCCAGCCCGGTCATTACGATAGTGATAAACATGCCTGCAAAAAACTGCTTGATAAAAAAGCGGGGATTGGCGAAGTCAAGAACGAACATGTCGGTCATGCCTTGCTCACTGGCCTGGTTCCAGATGGCCGGCAGGCTCAGGTTCATTTCTCTGGAAATGATGATAATGGTAATCACCACGGCAGTAAGCATGAAGGTAGTCTGCAGGGTGTCGGTCCATACGATGGTTTTGATGCCTCCGCGGAAGGTATATAGCAGAATCAGGGTCATAAACAGGGCCACGGTCACCCCGAACGGAATGCCCCAGTTGTCGAACACGAAGATCTGCAGCACGTTCACCACCAGGAACATCCGGAAGGATGAACCAATCAGCCGCGAGAGGATAAAAAAGAAGGAACCCGTTTTGTAGGATGACAAGCCAAAGCGTTTTTCCAGATAAGTATAAATTGAGGTGAGGTTCATTTTGTAATACAGGGGCAACAATACTCCTGCAATAACAAAATACCCGGCAATGTATCCCAGCACCAGCACCATATACGAAAACTGCTCGGTCTTTACCAGGCCGGGCACCGACATGAAGGTAACCCCCGAAAGCGAGGCCCCTATCATACCATAAGCCACCACATACCAGGGCGA
>JAWOCF010000280.1:0-3041 GCA_046483935.1 Bacteroidales bacterium
GATGTTTCCGGTGATGGTGCCTTCGGGTTCTTTGAGGTCGCCCCATACCAGGGCATGGTAAATGCGGTCGATCTTACGGTCGAAGAAGGCCTTGGCCAGGCGCGACTGTGCCAGCTCGCTCTTGGCCACCAGCAGGATGCCTGAAGTGTTCTTGTCAATGCGGTGCAGCAGGCCGGGCTTGATCTCTTCATCATTCTGCAGGGGCAGGTTCTTGAAATGATATGCCAAAGCGTTGACCAGCGTGCCTGAATAGTTGCCATAGCCAGGGTGTACCACCATGCCGGCCTCCTTGTTGACCACGATGATGTGGTCGTCTTCATGCACGATGTTCAGGGGGAGGTCCTGGGGAATGAGTTCAATCTCGCGTGGGGGGTATGCCATCACGATGCTGATGACATCGCCGGGCTTTACCTTGTAGTTCGACTTCACCGGGTTGTCGTTCACCAGGATGTTGCCTGCTTTGGCGGCGGTTTGTATCTTATTGCGGCTGATGGATTCGATGCGGGCCCACAGGTACTTGTCGATGCGCAGCAGACCCTGTCCGGGGTCTACCACAAACCGGTGGTGTTCATAAAGATCCTGGTCTTCACTTTCTTCCGCGGGCAAATCAAGCTCCCGCGGGTCTTTTTCCTCTGTCATTTGATAGATGCTTTTACCGGGCAATGATAAACCGTTCGGAATGCGATTGCCGGCTCTGTGGGTTTGTGATCCTGATGGTATACAGCCCGTTTTGATAGGGGCTGATGTCGATGTTATTGTTATATTTTCCGGAATAGACCATGCGGCCCTGCATGTCGAAAATGGCTACTTCCAGCAGTCCGGGTTGTTCAGCCAGCGCATCGCGCAGCTGTATATTCAGTGTGCCGCTACCGGCCGGGTTGGGATACAGGCTGAACTGCCGGGGCATGACTGTTGGGCCAGTGCTGGTGGTGGGCGAGGAGGCAAACAGCGGCCTGATCATCAGGGCCCCCTGCTCAACCGAGGGCTGCCACTGCCCATCGGCATTAAAGAAGATGTGTTGTCCGGCGTTGTTGTTGCGGTCGAAGCCTACCCCCAGGAACACGTCACCCTCAGTCTGGCGCCATCCCACAAAAAATGAATCACTCACCAGCACCGGTTCTTCCAGCAGGTAGCTGGTAAAATTGTTGATCCCTTCGCCGAACTCAGGGGTCATCACCTCCGACTCATACAAAATAACCTCGGGATCCAGTGAGCTCCAGATGGTGAGATAAAATGGGGTAACATTGCGGTCGTTGACAGTGCGGTTGAAGAATATCTCCACGGCCTCCAGGGTGTCGGTGTGTGCAGGTGCAAACTGATAGGCCACTTTAGGGGTATAGCCCAGCACGCCGTAGGTGCTCTCGGGCACCCCGTCGTCATAAGCAAAATAATTGCTGAAAACCTGTTTGTAGGTGGTGGTGTCGTTGCTGCGGTAGCTGTCGCCGTTGGCTCCTTCCTTCAGCGAATGTACGATGGTGAATGTACGCTGGGCGGCCGGGGCAGTGGGCAGGGGGTTGGGCAGCACCATGGGGTTGCTGTGAGGGGCATAGCTCAGATAGCCTGTCTGCGAAAAAGGGGCTATGTTCCAGGTGCCGCCCGAATAGGTGCGGATCACATTGTCGCCTTCATCCATGATCACATACCGGTATTCGTAGTTGTAGGTGATGGCGCCCAGGTTGGTGATATTCAGTGCGAAATTGTCTTTCAGAAACCCCTGGGGGTTGATGATGTAATGCGTCCAGGGCATGGCTGTATAGCCCTCCAGGAGGGATTGCGCGGGCGAGGCAAAGGCAATGTCATAATAGTTGCTCTGAAACACCGAGCCACCGCGCCCCAGAGTAACATAGTCGATGTTCCAGATGTAATTGTTTCCGGCATAGTTGGGGATGTCTTTGGTGGCCTTGAATCTGACATAATTCTGAAAGCGGAACCTGAAGTCCTCCCGGAAATATGCCGGATCATCCACGGGGATGGCCACCTGCTGAAAGTAAGGCATCTGATTGCCGGAAAAGGTCTCCAGGTTTTCGCCCCCGGTACTCCATACGGTCACCCACAGGTCGTCGACCCACTGCTGGCGGCCATCCTCGCCAGGGGTATAGTGTCCCGGGGTATGCAGAAACTGCACAGCCAGGGAGTCTTCGGGTGCAGGAGCGCCTCCCAGGCCTTGCGGCTGGTAGTAGAACGAGAGGATTACTGAGTCGGCAGGCTCCAGGGCGGCAGCCACCGGGCTGAAGATGGAGTCCAGGCGGATGGGGTGTGAGGTGAGCTGATCGGCTGCAAAAGGGAAGCTGTTGTCGCTGGCCTGATCATAGATCATGCCATCGGCATCCAGGGCGTCAAGGGTGGCCACCCCGATGGTGGGAGGATGCACCGCGAAGCTTTGGTTGACAAAGGCAGCCCGGTCTTCCCACAACAGGGGATCGGGGTAAGGGCCCTGGTACGAAAAGTCGTCTCTGAAAGGCAGCATCAGGGGCAACTCAGGCTCCTGTAAGGTGCTTTTACTTTGCGGCAGGTTGGTGATGGCAGGATTGCTCTTCAGGGGCAGTACCACTTCCTGGGCTGCGCCCACAGGGATCATTGTGAAGAAAACCAGGATGGCGCCTACGATTTTTCTCATTTAAAAAACATTGATTAATGATTTTTTATGATCTCTATTTTTATGTCAGCCCCAAAGGCTTTCTCTGTTCCTCCGGTTCAGCTTACCGGGCGCGGTAAATCACATTGATCCGGGTACCGTTTTCAACCCTTGCATCTTCACTGTATTCAGGGGTCTGCATGTACACTCTTGCATCTTCGGGCGATACATTGTCCTCAAAGATTTCTTCTCCCAGTTTCAGCCTGGACCCTTCCAGGATCTGCTCTACCTCCTGCGGGGACTTGCCCAGCAGGGATGGCACCGGCTCGGTAAATAGCTCCTGCTGATAGGCTTCAAAGTCAAACAAATCGGCCGACCGATAATAAATATCCACCGTGCTTCCTGCCCGCAGTTGTTGTTGCCTGTCGATGGGATTTGGTTCCTGGCGGTATACCCTGAAGCTGGA
>JAWOCF010000024.1:0-4913 GCA_046483935.1 Bacteroidales bacterium
CAAAATTCTGATCTGGGAAGCCATGCCCCAGAAACAGCAAATCCTTTAGCCCCCAAAAACCACCTTGCCATGACCCGCTTAAGTGTAAATATTAACAAAATAGCCACCCTGCGCAATGCACGGGGAGGCAACATGCCTGATGTCATCAAGGCTGCTATTGACTGTGAGCGCTTTGGAGCCCAGGGAATTACCGTTCATCCCCGCCCCGATGAACGGCACATCCGGCGAGAGGATGTGTATCAGCTGAAAGAAGTGGTAAGCACCGAATTCAACATTGAAGGATATCCTACGCGCAAATTCATGGATTTGGTACTTGAAGTACAACCCGCGCAGGTGACCCTGGTGCCCGACCCGCCCAATGCCCTCACTTCCAGTGCAGGATGGAACACCATAAAGCACCGCGACTTCCTGCGGGAAGTCATCCAGGAATTTAAAAGCCAGGGAATCCGCACCTCCATATTTATAGAAACAGACCGTGAAATGATTCAGGCAGCTGCTCAGACAGGTGCTGATCGTGTAGAGTTGTATACCGAGCCCTATGCCTCGCAATACCATGAAGACCGCCACCAGGCAGTGGCCCCTTTTGTTACTGCTGCGCAGGCGGCCTCCGAGGCCGGCCTGGGGATCAATGCAGGGCACGACCTAAACCTTGACAACCTGGCCTGGTTCGTCAGCCACATCCCTCAGCTATTGGAAGTATCGATCGGGCATGCCCTGATCAGCGATGCCCTGTATCTTGGATTAGAAAATACCATTCAGTTATATCTGCGGCAATTGAAAACCTCATAAAGCATCCTTTGGGATCATGGATTTATTTTTTCGCAAAGAAGGGCAAGGCCCCGCATTGTTTATATTACATGGTTTGTTCGGCATGCTCGACAACTGGCAGAGTATCGCCCGTACCCTTCAGGAGCATCACACGGTCTACCTGGTAGATCAGCGCAATCATGGCCGCTCACCCCACAGCGAGGTATTTACCTATGAGGCCATGAGCAATGACCTTCTGGAGCTGATGAACCGCGAAGAGCTGCCCGCAGCAACAATACTGGGCCATTCGATGGGCGGAAAAACAGCCATGCAGTTTTCCATCAACCATCCCCACAGAATCCACAAGCTGATCGTTGCCGACATCAGCCCCCGCAAATATTCCAATCATGACCAGCATCTGGCTCTGATCGATGCCATGCTGGAGGTGGGGGTTGAAGAAGCCCGGTCCAGAAGCGAGGTACGTGAACAACTTTCGCAAAAAATCAGGCCTGACCATGTGCGCCAGTTTTTGTTAAAGAACCTGTATTGGAAAGAAAAGGGCAAACTGGGCTGGCGGCTCAATCTTATGGTCTTAAAGCAACATATGGATGAAGTATTCCAGGCCATTGAAGCTCCCAAGCCTATAGACATCCCTGCACTGTTTCTGAAAGGTGAGAAGTCAGGGTATATCAGGACTGCAGATGAACACATGATCCGCAACATGTTTCCCCAGGCCCGCATCAGCACCATCAAAAATGGCACCCACTGGCTGCATGCCGACAACCCCGGCGATTTTACCCGGGAGGTCATTGACTTTCTGAAGGCATAAAAAAACTGCCCTTGCAAAACAAGGGCAGCAAACCAACAACAGAAACAAACAATAGAAATGACCGGTTTAAAAGCTCAGGGGTTCACCCTGATAAAACTCCAGAATCCTGGATTTGAATACAAAATCATATTTGGCCTGTAATGCCTCTACCTGCGAGCGCACCAGCCGCACTCTTGCCTCATTATATTCCACCGCGTTGATCATGCCCTGGTCAAAACGCTGACTGGCAAACCGGAAGGATTCTTCGAACGACTCCCTTGACTTTTCAGTAGATAAATATTGCTGCCAGGAGGCCATGGCATCAGCATGGGCCTGATAAATCAGTTTATTCACATTGTTTTTGGTCTGATTAAGCCGTATGCGGGCCTGTTCAAGATCAATCCGGGCATGGCTCACCCGGGTACGGGTCTGCAAGCGGTTGAAAATAGGAATGTTCAGCACCAACGAAAGGGTAGTATTATAGTTGTCCTTGATCTGATCGCGGTAGGGTTTCTTTTCCAGCTGAGTCATCATAATTTCCTGATAGACGGCTTCATCTGATTCGGTGAATCCAATTTGCTGGTACTGGCCTGTGGCCTGGGAGCCTGCCACCCGCCTGGCAGCTTCCGAATATCCCGAACCCATCTGGGCATTAAAACTCAGCCGTGGGCTGTAAGCGCCCCGTGCCATGGCAACATTCTTGCTGGCTTCATTTACGCGATAATCAGCTGCCATGACCGAGGGCTCAAGGGAAAGAGCCTTGACAGCAGCCTCCTGAGGGCTTTGAAAGGCAAAATTTTCATCTACATCCATTGGGAGGCTTTCCACTGCAAATTCTTCTTCCGGATCCAGATCCAGCAACTGAACCAACTCCAGATAGGATAGCCTGAGATCGTTCTCAGCATTCAGCAGGTTCAGCTGCTCCTGGGCCTGCTGTGCTTCCACTTCCAGCAATGCGCTGCGTGCCAATGTTCCGCCTTCAAATAAAACAGCAGAGCGCTCTACCTGCTGGTTCATGACCTGCATCTGCTCGCGGGCTACACTCACCAGGTCTTCGTGGTATAGTATCTGAAGATAGGCCCCGGCAATGGCCAGGATTATATCATTTTTCAATCGTTCGGTGTCATAGCGAAAGGCCGTATTGCGGGCATTGTGCATCCGGATGTTATTAATATTCTGGAAACCCGAAAAAAGCACCAGATCACTTTGCCCATAAAGGTTTTGATACAAAACCCTTTCAGTAGCAAACTCGTTGGTAAACCGGTCGATGGTTCGCCCATAATTATAACCCTGGTAAGAGGCAGCGCCCAGGGTAGGGAAAAGATTGGCAATACTTTGGGTACGATCTGCCCTGGCGGCCTCCTCATTTAACTCCTGAAGTTTGATGTCAAGGTTATGGGTAAGGGCATAATCAATACATTGCTGCAGGCTCCAGGTTTTTGCGTCCTGGCTGTATCCCGGAACAAAGAGAAAAGAGAGGATAAAAAGGATCAGGAAAAACTTTGCTTTCATATTTTATTGGGGAATTAATTTCTTGCGGCGGTTTTTTTGAAAGGTAAAGGCTGGATATTCCAACCTTTACCTGATTCAATAAACCAATAACCAAAAAACTTACACCTCCCCAAGAAACACAAAACATGCCAACCATGTCAAAATCCTATTTTACAACAACTTGCAGTTAAAACATGACGGTTGAATAAAAGGATAAAGTGTCCGCTATAATACAATAATTGTTCGTTTACGAACAAGTGACCCGGAAAGATCACCCTGCAAAAGGCTAAAACTGGAGGGTAAATATAGTTTCCACCTGGGGTTTGGATTTTACCGTGATGTTTCCCTTGTGCAAGCGCATGATTTCGCGCGAGAGGCTTAGGCCGATCCCTGAGCCTTCTTTTTTGGAGGTAAAGAAGGGCACGAAGATTTTTTCCATGGTATCAGGCTTGATGCCATACCCATTATCCACCACTGTGATGGTAACCCGGTTCAGGGAAGTGGCCATGGCCTGGATCAGGATCTTTGGCTGCTGCACATCCTGAACCGCATGAATGGCATTAATAATCAGGTTAATCAACACCTGTTCGATCAGGTCGGGGTCGGCCGTCAGCTTTAACCCTGAGGGCAGGATACGGTAGCGGCAATCGATATGCCGTTCCTTGATCTTGGGCAGCAACAGGCTTTCGATGCGTTCAAACAACTCATTCACTTCAAAATAGCGAAAGTTAGGTTTAGGTATCCGGGTCAGGTTCCTGTAAATCTGTACGAAATTCAACAACCCTTCACTGCGTTTCTCTATTGTGTTCAACGCACTGTAAGCACTTTCCACATCCTCCTCATCAATGGGTTCACGCAACACCAGGTTCTCGGGATCGATCAGAAGCTCCTTCACGGTAGAGGATAATGACACGATGGGGGTGATAGAATTCATGATCTCATGGGTGAGCACCCGGATGAGCTTTTGCCAGGAGTCCATTTCTTTGGCTTCCAGCTCAGAATGGATATCCTGCAGGGAAACCAGCACAAAATCATCGCCCCGCATGCGAAACTCGGTAGCCCTGACCGACAGCTGCAGCAACTGATTTTCAACAAACACCTTCACCAGGTCACTATCTCCCACCTTAATCTGCTTCAGATGTTCAGCCAGCCCTTTATCAATTTTTTCCAGATCAGAAATAAAACGGATGTTGCTGATGTTCAACATGCGTTTGATGGCATTGTTAAACATGTCAACCTTCCCTTCTTTATGAAAAACGATAATCCCGATGCTTACATGCTGGACCACCGTTTGAAGATAATTGAAATGCTCCTCTTTGGCAGCTCGTGTCTTCTTAAACTCGTCAATCACTTCATTGAAGATGGTGTTCAATTCATCGAAGCTGCTGCCCAGGCCCTGGTCGGAAAAAGTGGAGACAAAGTCGCTGTGGCGTATGGATTCCAGAAACAAAGTGAGCTTGCGGTTGGTACGCTCTACATAACGCACCAGCCCCGCGATTTGCATAATGATTACCACAACCAGGATGCTGGAACTGATCACAAACTCCTGACGGGTAACAATGGACAATAACACCACCACTGTCACCATAATCAGCAGGATTCTGACAATGATGTTCAGGCGAAAGTTCTTAAATGTCATACTTTTCCAGTCTTCTGTATAAAGAGGCACGGGTAATCCCTAATTCTTTGGAAGCTTTGCTGATGTTCCCGCCATGCTTGTCAATCACCCTACGGATGAGCATTTTTTCGGTGGCTTCCAGGTTGTGGTCATCCTGAATCTGCTCGTCACCTTCTTTATCCTGTTGCTGGGAAAGGAAAAAGTCACTGGGTTGAAGAATGTTTGATTCGCTCATGATAACGGCACGTT
>JAWOCF010000048.1:0-33367 GCA_046483935.1 Bacteroidales bacterium
TACCCCAGCCACGCAGTTCTCCGCGGTTAAATACCCAGTTAATCATTTTCTCAACATCATAATCAGTGCCTACTTCTGCATTCATACGGGCTGCTGTATATACCCCATAGGGAAGCTGCAGTTCGTACGAAGGGTTTGCAGACCATTGATCCAGGAACTCCATGGCCCACTCGGCACCTTTCAGGTAACGGTCATCTCCGGTATCACGATAAGCATGATACAGTATCCATGCAATGGCGCCTGCGGCTTCAGGCTGTGGTACTCCCTGATCAAGAGGCTCCATCTGTTCCATATTCCAGGCCCGGTAGTTCATGTAGGGTACTTCCCACGGGGTGTCGGAGCCACCCATGGCGCGTACGGCACGTTCCCACTGGTTAGCAATCACGGGAAGCTGCTCCCCGAAGACCTCAATTTCCGGATACAAAAACTTTAACTGCATAAAGAAAATATTGGGCATGGTTTCATACCACCAGTCATTTCCTGAGCTGGAATAGGGATGGTTGAGATAGATGTTTTCCTGGGCCCGTCTGTTAAAGTATTCCTGAATCATTAAAACCCAGTTATGACCATACTGATCGGTCTTGTCTATGCCATTGAGGGTGGCACCCACCACGGCAGGTATTACGTTGATGGCCTCGCCCGATTCGGGGCTATTGGTGCCTACAGCAGTATGCAGGCCAAAACTGGGAAAACCGGGATAATTGGTTGATTGTTCCCTGAAAAATACCAGGGGAAGATATTCTCCCTGTAAGGTCTGATCAAATACCAGGGAATCGTATCCCCGGGCAACATCCTTCCAGAGCCTCATGTTGTATGGCTCAGGGTAGTCAGGCATCAGCGAGACCCTGGGGATATTTGTTTGCTGACCAATGGCTGGAAACCACAAATAGAGCATCAGCACCAATACCGATACTATTCTGAAGAGTATTGTTAATCTCTTAAGTTTTTTCATGAATGCTGATTTAAAATATAATTGCTGTATTTTAAGGTAAATTTACATAATTTACAAATTAGTTTAGGTTGTTTTGCCGTTGTTATTTAAATTTACAAGTGAACCCGGAAAAATACATTAATGATCAGGTTATCTTTTTTTGTCCTTCTTTTCGTTTGCATTGATTTATCAGGCATGGATACTATGGGGGCCGCTGCCAGAGAGCCCCTCTGGAGGTCATACAAAATATCTAATGAGCAGGGTTTATCAAACAGTTCAGTCAACTGCCTTTTTCAGGACAGCAGGGGGTACATGTGGTTTGGCACCTGGGATGGATTGAATCGTTTTGATGGAAAAAACATACAGACCTTTTATCCCGATTCCTTTGACACCCTTTCTTTGAGTAACAATATCATCAGGAATATTCTGGAAGACCAGCATGGGGCCCTGTGGGTAGTTACCGAACGTGGAATGGACCGGTATTCGCATGACGAGCAAATCTTTCAAACCTGGTTTTCTGATTATCCTGAACTTTCCCTTGAGGAGAACAGTGTTAAAGCGCGGCTGGGGCCTGATGGAAATATTTGGGTGAATGCTTCGGGTATTGGAGCCTTCAGGTATTCTTCGGCTGACCGGGAGTTCATCCCGGTAAGCTTCCCTGAAGCAAGTCGGCAGCTGGTACAAGATTTTTATATCCGGGGCAATACCCTTTTCCTTCTTGAACAACAAGTGCTGAGAATCTATAATTTGAATGATGCCCATCAGCCGGATTTGGTCAACAACATGGTGCTGGAAACTCCTGCCAAGGGGATAATGGATAAAAGCTGGCTCTTTGAATTTGAAGATCAGGTGTTTCTGGCCAGGGCTTTCAGGGAATCAGGCCTCCAGATCGTGAATCTTCGAAATGGAGAATTTTATGACCCCGGAGATGTTGCCTTGAAAGTAACTGCCTTAAATCCAGGTCTGGATGGGTCCTTTATCTGGTTAGGTACTGACGATGGAAATGTCTTCAGGTATTTCCCAGCTACCAGCCATCTGGAAGATGTGACCTCACAGATTTCTCCCCTGGCCGGTAAGAAAGTGAAAATATGGTCGATACTGGAAACCTCAGAAGATCTTCTTTGGATTGGCACGGATGGGGAAGGCATTTTTTACAGCCTGCTGAATCCCAAACCTTTTTTTCAGATTCAACGGGGCGAAGCTGCTCACCAGCAACTAAACCATAAGATTGTCAGGGCCATTTATGAGGACCAGCAGGGCAATCTCTGGGTAGGTACCCGTGGAAACGGCATGAACCTCATCCCTGCAGCAGATCAGCCCACTAAATATTACAATACTGATAACGGGCTCTCAAACAACGCGGTGCTTTCCATTAATGAAGACCTTGATAAAAACCTATGGATTGGGCATGATGGCATGGGAATAGATGTCCTGGATAAAGCAAGCGGCCGTTTTTATCATTTTCCTGATGATCTGTATGGGGGCGAACATCTGGAATTCGGCTCTGTATATGCCATTTGCATTGATGCCTTTGGACAGGTGTGGCTGGGAACCAGCGGGTATGGAGTGATTGGCCTGGATGTCAGTAAAAAAAACGGAAGGTACATCCTGGATCATTTTCAGCATTTTCATAATGAGGGACTCAGTAGCACCCTGAAGAGCAACATTGTTTATTCCATCGTGGAAGAGAAACCTAACATTCTTTGGTTTGGCACCCGGGGTGCAGGAGTCTACCGCTTTAATACCCTGACAGGCCAATCAGAGAACTTCCAGCGCTCTTCTGTTTTGAAGCAGGGATTGATAGACAACGACATTTTAAGCCTGAAAATGAGCTCTGAGGGCATTCTATGGGTAGGTAGCAGTGGGGGGCTCACGGCGGTCAATATCAATTACTCGCCGTATTCCTTTCAGCATTACAACCTGAAAAACGGGCTGCCCAGTAATACCATCCATGCTATCCTGGAAGACCCTCAAGGCAACATCTGGGTGAGCACCAACAAAGGACTCAGCAAGTGGGACATCAGAAAGCAGCTGTTCATGAATTTTAATCATGCTGATGGGCTTCAAAGCAACGAATATACCGATGGTGCAGCTGAGTATGGTCAACGTAGCGGACGATTCTATTTTGGAGGAATCAATGGCCTGGACTGGTTTTATCCACAGGACATTAAAACATCGGAAAGAATGTCACCCCTGGTATTCACCGGGTTCAGGCTTTATAACAGGCGCATCCTTCCCGGGGATTCCATATTGTCGTTACCCGGTAATATTGATGATCTGGAAGAAATAGTATTAAAGCATCACCAAAACTTTTTTACCGTTGAATTCTCAACCCTCAATTTTGTCAATCCTGACAAAACGATGTTTCAGTACAAGCTGGAAGGGTTCAACAGCGACTGGGTGTTTGCCGCCCATCAGCGGGAAGCAAACTTCACCAATGTGCCTTTCGGAAAGTACCGGTTATTGGTAAAGGCCACCAACGAGGATGCCATCTGGCAGGATGAAACCAGGGAAATCTCCATTGTGATTCTCCCCCCATTCTGGAAGACCTGGCCGGCTTATGTCTTCTATGTCTTGATCCTTGTCTTGACAGGATATTTGATCTACAGGGTTCAAAGCCATGGCCTGCTCATCAAACAAAAAAGAACCCTGGAGCGGCTTCAGCAGGAGAAAGAAAATGAGCTGAATCACTACAAATTGCAGTTCTTTACCAACATGGCCCATGAATTTGGTACTCCCCTGACTTTGATCCTGGCATCCTCTGCCAGTCTGTTGAATAATGGCCCGGGTGATGACAAATCCAGCGCTCTGTTGAAATCAATCTACGACAACTCCAGGAGGATGCAACGGCTGGTAAATGAGCTGCTGGAATTCAGAAAGATAGATGCCGGAAGGGAAAAACTGGTGCCTGTAAAAACAGAACTGGTGAACAACCTGCAAAAAATTGTTGATGCCTTCAGTCATTTCGCCCGCGAGCATGAACTGGATATTTCTTTTGAACCGGAAATGCATGATCTGTGGATAAAGATTGATAAGGAAAAACTGGAAAAAATTATGCTCAACCTGCTGAGCAACGCTATTAAGTATACTCCCTCAGGAGGAAGCATCAGGGTGATGTTGAGCAGGCAGGCCAATCAGGTAAATATTGATGTTGCAGATACCGGAATCGGAATTCCCGACGAGGCATTATCCCAGGTTTTTAATGTCTTTTATCAAAATGATTCAGCTCAGAAAAGGCCTTCCCCCGCAATTAAAGGCACAGGCATTGGCCTGGCCTATACCCGGGCACTGGTCGAATTGATGCAGGGAAAGATCTGGGTAGAGAGTGTTCCGGATAAAGGAAGTACTTTTCATGTATTGCTTCCTGTGGAAGAGGTGTCCTCGGGTTGGGCTCATCCGGCAACCTCCGGCTCCGAACAATTGTTTCAATCTATCTCTGAAGCCATTGTTGATAATAAATCAGACCTGAAAACCAAATCAGTGACCCACCCGAAACTTTGGACTATCCCCAGAAAGTTCAGGATTCTGGTTGCAGAGGATGACAAGGAACTTTCCAACTTCCTGTTCAATATGTTGTCTGAGCAATATGATGTGGTACTGGCCGATGATGGCAACAAAGCCCTGGAGCTAATCAGGACCACCCGCATCGACCTGCTGGTAAGTGATATCATGATGCCCCTGATGGATGGGCTAGCTCTTTGCAGGATGCTGAAAAAGGACCTGCTGACCAGTCATATTCCCGTCATTCTGCTGACTGCCAAATCAGACATTGAGCAACGCATTCAAGGCCTGGAGATGGGCGCCGACTCTTATATCCCCAAGCCTTTTCACCCCAGACACCTGTTTGTGAGGATCGAAAAACTTTTGAGGAACAGGGAACAGGTCTTCCAACATTTTAAAGCTACTTTCGGAACCCCTTCCTATAGCTCTCAGAATGAATTCTCGCCCCGTGATAACCGGCTTCTGGAAAAGTGTATTAACTATATCTATGAGAATTATCCGGATGAGAACCTGGATGCTGAACGTCTGGCCTCTTACCTGGCCCTGAGTAAGGCGCAGCTGTACCGTAAAATTAAGGCCCTGACAGGGCTCACCCCGCATGGGCTGATCAAGAATTTCAGGTTAAAAAAGGCCCGCCAGATGCTTTCTGATGGCAAACATTCAATTACTGACATCATCTTTTTAACCGGATTTAATAATCGTACTTACTTCTACCGCTCGTATAAGGAAGTATTCGGGGAAACTCCCGGGGAGCTGAATAAATCATGAACTTCTGAATCCCCCTGCAGGTTTCCACCCCGATCCGTTCGCAAATCTGCCATTTACCTGCTCCATGATGCCACTGACCGATTTGTTGTTTTTTGCAATAACCCGGCAAAGTATCTTTGTACTGCAATTAATTTCATCATCTTTATAAAAAAGTACAATCATGGAAACAAATCCTACCAACCGCAGATTACTCGGGCTGCTATTCATTATCGTGGGCGCCGTTTTGTTAATGCGCTTTATGGGCTACATCCCCTTTAACCTTCCCTATTACTTCTTTTCATGGAAAACCATCCTGATGGCCCTTGGTATTGTTTTTATCCTTTCGGAGAAAAGTAAATCCACCGGGGTAATCCTGTTTACTATCGGGGCAGTATTTCTGGCCAGAGACATCTTCAGGGTAGATTTTGCCACCCTCATCCAGCTGGCCCTCCCCATCATGCTGCTGGTGATCGGGCTGGTGATTCTTTTGCCCAGGCGGCATCACAAAAAATTCCGCTATCACGGCATCACGGTTCAGGAAGTAAAAGGCACTATGAGCGAAGTGAACATTTTTAGTGGTGGAACCAAGTATGTGAATTCTGATAATTTTAATGGAGGAGAAATAACCTGTATTTTTGGGGGCTCGGATCTGAACTTCAAGAACGCAACCCTGGCTCCCGGAAATAATGTCCTGGATGTGTCGTGCATCTTTGGGGGATGTACTTTATATGTCCCTGAAGACTGGACTGTGCACATTGAAACTACCAATGTTTTTGCCGGATTTACCGACAACAGGTTCAAAACAAATTTGAATATGGCTACCGACCCCAACAAGGTGCTGTTTATTAAAGGGGCTCTGATCTTTGGCGGGGGAGAAATAAAGGTGGCCTAAAAAAAGCAAAGGCAATATGCCCAAATCATGAAGGTCATTTCCGGGTTAGTTGCCGGAAATGATCTTCTGTATATTATTCTATCTGATCGTAATGATTCTGATTATGCCAAAGACCACTCTCAGGGAACATGGATTTATCTTCTTCTACGCCAGTGTATGGATCATCTTTGCCCTGCTGTTTGATCTGTTTCTGACCCGCTACCTTGAAGTACCCCGGATGATCGCTGCTGTGGATGCTGCCGTCTCTTCGGTGATACTGGCAGGTTTGCTGTTGTCGTTATGGTTCATTATCAGGTACTCAAACGGGGACAAAATCTTCAGTTTTCGGCTGTTGCTTCATGCCTTAACAGGTCTGGTACTAATGATTTCGTTCTGGCTGTTTCTTTCTGTTTATCTGCTTGGATTACTGTTTGAAAAACATTCCTCCTATTTTTTATTCCTGCAGGATTCATACCTGATGCGTGCATTCTTTGGATTGCTTATGGGAATGGTGGCCTTTTTGATCTTTTTTTCAACCAACCTGATCCGGGCCACCCAGGAAGCGGCACAGCGTGAATCTCACCTGCAGACCCTGGTTCAGAAGACCGAACTGCAGGCTTTGAAAAATCAGTTGAATCCGCATTTTATTTACAACAGCCTGAACTCTATCAACAGCCTGACTGTTACAGCACCCGACAAGGCCCGGGCCATGGTCATCCGCCTGTCCAACTTTCTGAGGGTTGCCCTGAACCAGGATGCCACCCAATTGACCAGCCTGCGACAGGAACTTGAAAATTCGCTCTTATATTTGCAGATCGAACAGGTGCGTTTTGGTGAACGATTGAAGTTTGACTTCCAGATTGGGGAAGAACATCTTGAAAGCCGCTTGCCGGTGATGATATTGCAGCCCTTGCTGGAAAATGCAGTAAAACACGGGGTGCAACAAGCAAGTGTGCCGGGCACTATCGTGCTCACTTCTTCAAGCACTGCCGGGGGAATCATGCTCACCCTGGTCAATCCTTTCGATCAGGAGTTCTCCCGGTTTAAAGGAGAGGGGGTAGGCCTGGAAAATATCCGTAACCGCTTGCGTCTGATTTACGGCAATGGTAAGTTACTGCAGGTGCAGCAACAGGCTGGAAAGTTTGTTGCTTCTCTGGAGCTGCCTCAAAATGAAGGGGTTTAAGGAACGTCGTCCTGTAAATGTCATTGTAGTAGTTTTTGAACAGAGGAGAAGAAAATGAAGGTTTATAAAGCATTAATCATTGAGGATGAGGCTCCTGCCAGGGATTTGCTTCTTCATTACCTGAAAAACTATCCACAGATTGAGGTGGTAGGCCACTGTCAGGATGGTTTTGAAGGAATTAAGGCCATCTCGTCATTCACACCCGATATTATCTTTCTGGATATCAGCATGCCGCGGCTTTCGGGGTTTGAAATGCTGGAACTGGTGGATGAAGACAGTATGCCCCTTACTATTTTCACCACAGCCTATGATCAATATGCCATCAAGGCTTTTGAATACAATGCCCTGGATTATCTGCTCAAGCCCATTGCTCCGGAGCGCTTTGATCAGGCCATGAGCAGGGCCCTGGAAAAACTGGCCTCCGGAAAGGAGGCTTTGCCCCTGAATCAGGTGCTTGAATCGAAATGGCCCCACGAAGGCTTTCTGGACCGGGTGGTAGTACGGTCAGGGGCAGGAATTCATGTAATCCCTGGTGAGGATATCCTTTGCCTGGAATCAAAAGATGATTATGTGCTGATTTATACCCGCTCCAGGGAAGAGTTCCTCAAGAAGAAGACCTTAAAGTATTATGAACAACATCTTGATCCCCGCCGTTTTCTCAGGGTTCACCGTTCCTGTATCCTGGCTCTTGAGGCCATTCAAAAGATTGAAGCTTACTCGAAAGATGCCTGGATTGCGGTGCTGAAAAATGACATGAAATTTCCGGTCAGCAAAGCAGGTTATACTTCCTTGAGAAAGATCTTTGATTTTTAGATAAATCCATCCTTATGATAATGAAATAAAAAGTTAAAAAATGTTACCTTTGCCAATTGATTCAGAAAAGTGACGTTCTTTGATGAGCAATAACCATCTTTTTTTCCCATTCATGCAGAAATTACCACGACAATTGCGTTTCATACTCCCTTTCATGCTGCTTTTTCTGGCAGCTTCGTGTAGCAACTACCAGAAAATCGTTAAGAGCAACGACAACGATTTTAAGTTTGAGAAAGCCGTTGAATATTATGAAGACGAGGACTATAACAAGGCCATCGGGCTGCTAACGGATGTGATTCCTGCTTTTCGGGGTACTCAGAAAGCCGAACAGGTAAACTATTATTATGCCATGGCCCATTACAAGATGCGGGATTACACCCTGGCCAGTCATTATTTCAAATCTTTTGTAACGGCTTTTCCAGGTAGTGAAAATGCCGAGGAGTTTCTTTTTCTGAGTGCTTATTCTAAATATCTTGAATCTCCCCGTCCCAGCCTGGATCAAACGCCAACGCGGGAAGCCATTGGTGAGTTGCAGAGTTTTATAAACCGTTATCCCCAAAGTGAACGGGTAGCCGATGCCAATGAGCTGATCGATGAATTAAGAGCCAAGCTGGAAGAGAAAACCTTCCAGAAAGGGGTGCTGTATTTTAATATCCTGGATTATCGTGCTGCTGTGACCACTTTCAGGAACCTGCTGAGAGATTATCCCGACACGGAATACCGGGAGCAGGCTTTGTTTTATATTGTGCGGGCACATTATGAATTTGCCCAGCTCAGTATTCCATCCAGGCAGGCGGAAAGATATCGTGAAGTGACCCCTGCCTTTGAACTGTTGTTGACTCAGTTTCCCGACAGTCAATATCTGGCTGAGGCTGCACGCATGAGCGAAACAGCCCTGAGTGCCATTGAAGAACTTCAATCCACGGAAGAAATCACCGAAAACAATTAATTATTCATATGGATTACAAAAAAGTAAAATCGGAAATCACTACTGTAACCCGCGATATGCGTGGGTTTGATAAAGATACCAACAACATTTATCATTCAGTAGTGGTCGTCAGTAAACGGGCCAATCAGATTGGTACCGAGATGAAAGAAGAACTGAGCAGCAAGCTGGAAGAATTTGCTACCTCTACCGACAACCTGGAAGAAGTATTCGAGAACCGCGAACAAATTGAGATCGCTAAGTTCTATGAGCAGCTTCCCAAACCTTCTTTGATTGCCATCAATGAATTTGTCAATGGTAACGTATATTACAGAGTTCCGGAAACGGAAGAAAAAAGCAAGTAGTCTTTTTCATCAGCAAAAAGCTTGTCATGCTGCCTGAGGGCAGTATATGACAAGCTTTTTGCTTATCAGGACCTTAAAAAATGGTGAAGGATAAAAATATTCTCCTGGGAATCAGTGGCGGCATAGCAGCTTATAAAGCCGCTTTGCTGGTGCGCCTGTTTAAGAAAGCCGGGGCCCGGGTGCGCGTGATTGGCACAGCCAATGCTTTTGAATTCATCTCGCGGGTGACCATGGAGTCATTGTCGGAGAATAAGGTCTACGACCAGGTGTTTGGCGCCAACAATGATTACTCCACCGAACATATCTCCCTGACCGATTGGGGTGATGTAATGGTGGTGGCGCCCGCCACAGCCAATATTATTGGTAAAATGGCCAATGGCATTGCCGATGATGCTTTGTCCACTTCCCTGATGGCCTTCAACAAGCAGGTGTTTGTGGCCCCCGCCATGAACTGTAAGATGTTTGACCATTTTGCTACCCAGCGAAATCTGCAGACCTTACGCCAGCATGGGGTCACCATTATTGAACCTGCCCAGGGATACCTTGCCTGCGGCTACGAGGGCAGGGGCCGCATGGAAGAGCCCGGGCAGATTTTCCAGTATGTGGAGTCATACTTTCAGCAAAGCCTCTCACTGAATGGCCGAAAGGTAATGGTGACTGCCGGACCCACTCATGAAGCCATTGACCCGGTGCGTTTTATAGGCAATCATTCCTCAGGAAAAATGGGGTATAAAATTGCCGGGGAGCTCCTTAAAAGAGGTGCTCACGTAGAACTGGTAACAGGTCCGGTGAATCTGACCCTGGAACATGAGAACCTGAATATTACCCGGGTTACTACTGCAGCACAAATGCTGCAGGCATGCCTTGCCTTGTTTCCACAAATGGATGCTACCATCATGGCAGCTGCCGTGGCTGATTATACCCCCGTGGCTCCTGAATCTCATAAAATCAAGAAGCAGCAACAAGAGGAGGAGACACTGACCATTCAATTGATGCCTACTGCCGATATTCTTGCCCGGATGGGTGCAAAAAAAACTAAAGATCAGCTACTGGTAGGCTTTGCCCTGGAAACGCATCATGAACTGGAATATGCCACGCGCAAGCTGCAGCAGAAAAACCTGGACTTAATTGTTCTTAATTCTTTGAATGACAAGGGTGCAGGCTTTGAAGCAGATACCAATAAGATCACCATTATCAACAATAAAAAGGAAATATTCCGTTATCCATTAAAGAGCAAAGAGGCGGTGGCTTCTGATATCATCGACCTGGTAGAGGAGGGGTTGAAAATCAGATAAGGTTTGTTGCCGATGGCAGTTCTTCATGTAATCATTCGCTTATGAAAAAGTTTTTACTGGTTATCCTGATGTTGCTGTTCCCGGCAAGCTTGCTTTTCAGTCAGGAGATGAACTGCATGATCTCTGTTTCCACTCCCGGGATGTCGGAAACCGATCGTCAGATTATGCAAACCCTGCAATCCGACCTCTATGAATTTGTCAACCAACGTAACTGGACTGACTACCAGTATCAGAATCAGGAGCGCATTGAAGCCTCTATTCTGATCACCATCAATGAAAAGATCGGGGCTGATGAATACCGGGGCACCATCCAGATACAATCGCGCAGACCCATCTATCAGACTTCTTATAATTCACCGGTGTTTAATCATCAGGACCGCGATTTCCAGTTCCGTTACGTGGAAAACCAGCCCCTGGAGTACTCTGACAACACTTTCATGTCGAACCTGACAGCCGTGGTGGCCTATTATGTTTACACCATCATTGGGTTTGACTTTGATACCATGACCCCTTTCGGAGGGACTCCTTATTTCGAGCGTGCCCAGGCCATTGTAAATCTGGCGCAGAATGCCCAGGAAAGAGGATGGAAATCCTTTGAAGGACAACGCAACAGGTACTGGCTGATGGAAAATATTTTTAACACCACCTATCGTGGGATCCGTCAGGCTGGGTATACCTACCACCGTCAGGGCTTTGACAAAATGACCCAGAATATGGAACTGGCAAGGGCCGAGGTGGTTACCGCACTGGAGCTGCTTCAGAAGGTGCATCGTGAGCGTCCGGGCAGCTTTTTAATGCAGGTGGTTATTACGGCAAAAAGCGATGAACTCATCAGCCTGTTTTCGGAGGCTACCCCTATGGACCGCAACAAAGCCATTGCCATCCTCACCGAAATCGATCCTTCCAACAGCGCCAAGTATCGTCGGATGGAATCCTCTGCCTCACGATGAGCTCCTGAAAAAACACAAAGTTTGCTAACTTTGTGCACAACCCCTTTCTGAATCCTTATGCTGAAACATTTACTGGTTGAAAATTACGCCCTGATCAGAAAACTGGATATTGATATTGATCCGGGCTTTACGGTGATTACGGGTGAAACAGGGGCCGGGAAATCCATCCTGCTGGGGGCCCTCTCCCTGATCCTGGGACAACGCGCCGATACCCGGGTGCTGATGGATCAGCAACGCAAATGTATTATTGAAGGCACCTTCCATGTGCACGACATCCCCCTGAAACACCTGTTTGAAAAATACCAGCTGGATTATGATGACATCTGCATCTTTCGGCGGGAAATTACCCCGCAGGGTAAATCCAGGGCCTTTGTCAATGACACCCCCGTGACCCTGAATATTGTCAGCGAATTGTCTTCGCGCCTGATTGACATCCATTCACAGCATCAGAACCTGCTGATCGGGGAGACCTCCTTCCAGTTTGATGTGCTGGACAGTTTCTCTGCCAATGATGCCAGTGTAAACGCTTACCGCAAGGAGTACACCAGGCTGGTGCAACAGAAAAATGAGTTGCTCAGCATGCAGGAACAGGAAAAACGCGCGCGGGCCGAGCTGGATTACTTCCGCTTTCAGTGGGAAGAACTCGACCAGGCATGTCTGAATGCAGCGGAACATGTGATCATGGAGGAAGAGCTGGGGGTGATGCAACATGCCGAAGAAATCAGGATGAACCTTGAAAATGCTACCTTCCTGCTGGATCAGGCTGACCACAACTTGCTGAATGGCATCAATCAGGTGCTGCAGTTGATCCGTCCCCTGGGCCGTTATAACAAAAAGTATGAGGAGCTGCAGCAACGTCTGGAATCGGTGTTGATTGAGGCCAAAGACCTTGCTTCAGAAATGGCCGGGATGGCTTCCGAAGTGGTCTATGAACCCGAAAAAGCCAGCCTGCTGCAACAACGCCTGGACCTGATCAATAAGTTGCTGTTGAAACATCATGTAACCAGTATCCAGGAGCTGGAAGCCATTCGTGAGGATTACGGCCAGAAGATCCAGGCCATTGATAGTCTGGAAGACCAGATTAAAGAGCTGGCTCAGCATGTCAAAGAACGTGAAGAACAGCTATGGCAGGCCGCCGGCCAGGTCTCTGAAACCCGCCGTGCAGCAGTCGAAGCCTTTGAACAGCAAATCACCGGCCTGCTTCATCAGCTGGCCATGCCCGGTGCCCGCTTTCATGTGGTATTTACCCACCATCAAGTACTAACGCCCAATGGCATTGATGGCATCCGCTTTTTGTTTAATGCCAATATTGGCGGAGAACCCAAAGAGATTTCCAAAGTGGCTTCCGGAGGAGAGCTCTCGCGGCTGATGCTGGCAATCAAGTCGGTAATCTCGCGCAAAAACCTGCTGCCTACCATTATCTTTGATGAGATAGATACCGGCATTTCAGGAGAAACAGCCTCACGGGTAGCTCAGATACTCCAGTCTATGGCCAGCAACATGCAGGTGATTACCATTACCCATCTGCCCCAGATTGCCTCCCGGGGTCAGGCCCATTTGCTGGTTTATAAGAATGTGGAGAATGGAACAACCAGTACCAGCATCAAGAAAACGCAGGATCACGAGCGAATCGACGAAATTGCCAAGATGCTTGGTGGAGAAAAACCCAGCGAAAGTATGATTAAGACCGCAAAAGAACTTATCTTTAATGGAATGATTGGTTCCTGAGAGCCTTTCTGCAGGTTCAGATCCTGAAATGGCAAGCCCCCTTTGCAGGGGTTGTCATATTCATTTTCTTGTTGGTGTATCATTAAAAAGCGATTAAAATATGGGACATGATTTATTAAAAGGCAAAAGAGGTTTGATCTTCGGAGCCCTGGATGAACATTCTATTGCCTGGAAGGTGGCCGAAAAGGCTCATGATGAAGGGGCACAGTTTGTATTAAGCAATGCACCCATTGCCCTTCGGAAGGGCGATATTTTTAAACTGGGTGAAAAAACCGGCAGTGAAGTGATTTCCGCCGATATCACCCAGGTTGATGAAATAGAAGCCTTGCTACAGGATTCGATGAACCTGCTGGGAGGTAAGCTGGATTTTATTCTGCACTCCGTGGGGATGTCGCCCAACGTACGCAAAGGAAACCACTATGCCGACCTGGACTACAACTATCTGACCAAGACCCTTGATGTATCGGCCATCTCCTTTCATAAGCTGCTTCAAACGGCTTACAAGATGGAGGCCATCAATGAGTGGGGTAGCGTGGTAGCACTGAGCTATATAGCTGCCCAACGTACTTTTTCGTCCTATAGCGATATGGCACAGGCCAAGGCCATGCTGGAATCTATTGCCCGAAGCTTCGGCTATCATTACGGCCGCAAAAATAAGGTGCGGATCAATACCATCTCGCAATCACCTACTATTACCACAGCAGGCACGGGCGTGAAAGGCTTCAATTCTTTCTATTCGTATTCCAACTGCATGTCGCCCCTGGGAAATGCGTCCTCCGAACAGTGTGCCGATTATTGCATCACCATGTTTTCCGATTATACCCGCATGGTTACCATGCAGAATCTGTTTCATGATGGCGGCTATTCCTCAATGGGAATCAGCGATCAGCTCATCCAGAACTGCTTTACCTGCCAGGGAGATTGCTTCGAGGAGCTCAAGGATGATTGATCATTATGGGGATTCTAAAATTCTAAGCAGGGTGTGGTTTACATTATTTTTCTATCTTTGCCCGGTATTTTTCATAAATAAAATTCAGTAAGTAAACCACTGATTCATGAATTTCAGAATTGTTGTTTTAGCAAAACAAGTACCTGACACGCGCAATGTTGGCAAAGATGCCATGAAAGCCGATGGTACTGTAAACAGAGGCGCCCTGGAGGCCATTTTTAATCCTGAAGACCTTCAGGCCCTGGAGCAAGCCCTGCGTATTAAAGAGAATAATGACAAGGTAGAGATTGTGGTGCTGACCATGGGGCCACCACGTGCTGCCGAAATCATCCGCGAGGCCCTCTACCGGGGAGCTGATAAAGGCTACCTGATCACCGACAGGAAATTTGCCGGGTCCGACACCCTGGCCACTTCATATGCTCTTTCTCTGGCCATCAAAAAACTCGAACCTTTTCACATGGTGATTGCCGGCCGTCAGGCCATTGATGGCGACACTGCCCAGGTTGGACCTCAGGTGGCCGAAAAACTGAACCTTCCACAGATTACCTATGCCGAAGAAGTGCTGCAGGCGGATCTGGAATCGGTAACGGTAAAAAGAAGACTGGAAAGAGGCGTGGAGACCGTCAGATGCACGGTGCCCTGTGTGGTGACCGTGCATAGCTCTGCTGCAGGCTGCCGCTCCAGAAATGCCGTGATGCTGATGAAGTATAAGCATGCACGCACCGTGTCGGAACTGCAGGAAGAGACAAAGGATTATACCGAATTAATGACCAACAGACCCTATCTCCGGATCCAGGAATGGAGTGTGGCTGATCTGGATGCCGATGTTGAATTCCTTGGCCTTTCAGGCTCACCCACCAAAGTGAAGAAAATCGAAAACGTGGTATTTGCCAGCAAAGAATCAGTGGTGCTTTCCGATGAGGACCAGGATATCGAAAAGCTGATGAAAACCCTTATTGACAGCCATGTTGTCGGTTAATTAATCATTTCCTTAAACAGAAAAATCCGGAATTATGAATAATATTTTTGTGTATTGTGAAGTTGACGAGGGTCATGTGGTTGATGTAAGCCTTGAGTTGCTTACAAAAGGCCGTAAACTTGCCAATGAACTCAATGTTAAGCTCGAGGCCCTGGTAATCGGGCACGAGCTCAATGACATCGGTCAGCAGCTTTTCCCTTATGGGGTAGATGTGATTCATGTGGCCAGCGATCAGCGCCTGTACCCTTACCGCACGTTGCCTCATGCCGAAGTGGTGAAGCATGTTTTTGAACAGCAAAAGCCTGAAATAGCCCTTTTCGGAGCCACCTCCGTGGGCCGCGACCTGGCTCCCCGTATTGCTTCGGCATTAAAATGCGGCCTGACAGCTGACTGCACCAGCCTTGAATTTGGCGATCATAAAGAAAACAAAACTGGTAAGGAATATAAGAATCTGCTGTATCAGATCCGTCCTGCTTTTGGTGGGAACATTATCGCCACCATCATCAATCCCGACACCCGCCCCCAAATGGCTACCGTGAGGGAAGGAGTGATGAAAAAGGAGATCTTCAATGCCTCCTATCAGGGAGAAGTGAAAGAGATTGCCCTGGACAAGCTGTTGACCCAGGAATTGTTTGCTATGGAGATCATCGAGCGCCACATTGAAAAGCAAAAGGTGAACATCAAAAATTCACAGATCATTATTTCGGGTGGTTACGGTGTGGGCTCCAAAGAAACCTTTAACCTGCTCTTCGAGCTGGCCGATCTGCTGGGCGGTGAAGTAGGAGCCTCCCGGGCAGCTGTTGACGCCGGGTTGGTTGATCATGCCCGCCAGGTGGGGCAAACCGGAGTCACTGTGCGGCCCAAGTTGTACATTGCCTGCGGAATCTCAGGGGCCGTTCAGCATACTGCCGGGATGAGCGAATCGGCGCAGATTATTTCCATTAACAATGATCCCAGGGCTCCCATTAATCAGATTGCTGATTATGCCATCATCGGAAACATTGACGAAATCCTGCCCAAGATGATCAAGTATTACAAGAAAAATACCAAGTAGGCTGTCTACCCCTTTTTTCTTGCATGTAAAACGTTTAAACACAGAACAATGGCTAATTTTTATTCCGATAATCCCAGTTTGAAGTTTCACCTTGAGCATCCGATGATGAAAAAGATCATCCGGCTGAAGGAAAATGATTTCGCTGATAAAGATAAATATGAATACGCTCCTGCCGATTTCGAAGATGCCCTGGACAGTTATGACAAGGTGCTGGAGATCGTGGGAGAGATCTGCGGGGAGACTATTGGCCCCAATGCCGAAGAGGTAGATGCCCATGGTCCTTCATTGGTTAACAATGAAGTGGTATATGCCCCGGGTACTGCCCAGAACCTGGAGGAACTCACCAAAGCAGGCCTGATTGGCATGTCGTTGCCCAGAGAGTATGACGGGTTGAATTTTTCGATGGTGCCTTATGTCATGGCTGCCGAACTGGTGTCGCGCGCTGATGCCGGGTTTGCCAACATCTGGGGGCTGCAGGACTGTGCCGAGACCTTGCATGAGTTTGCATCGGAAGAAATAAAAAAAGAATTCCTGCCCCGTTTTCACCAGGGAGCCACTGCTGCCATGGACCTTACCGAGCCCGATGCCGGAAGTGACCTGCAGGCAGTGCAGCTGAAGGCCACCCAGGATGAGGCCACCGGGCAATGGATCCTTAATGGGGTGAAACGCTTTATCACCAATGGTGATGCCGATATCTCACTGGTGCTGGCGCGTACCGAACCCGGCACTACCGACGGCCGTGGCTTGTCACTTTTTGTTTACGACCGCAAGCACAAGGCTTTCACCGTACGCCGGATTGAAAACAAGTTGGGTATCAAGGGATCGCCAACCTGCGAGCTGGTCTTTAAAGATGCTCCCGCTCAACTGGTGGGTGAGCGTCGCATGGGCCTGATCAAATACGTGATGTCACTTATGAACTCAGCCCGTCTGGGCGTGGGTGCACAATCGGTTGGCATTGCCGAGGCGGCCTATCGCGAAGCTTTGAAATATGCCCGCGAACGTGAGCAGTTTGGTAAGCCCATTATCAGTTTTGCAGCCATTTATGAAATGCTCTCGGTGATGCGTGCAAAAATTGATGGCATCCGCTCCCTGCTGTATGAAACATCACGATATGTTGATGTCTATAAGAGCTATTCCTTCCTGCAGGAGGGAAGGAAGCTGGAAGCTGATGAGCGTGCCGATTATAAAAAGCATCTTCGCATGGCCGATGTGTTGACGCCGCTGCTTAAGCTGTTTGCCAGTGAATATTGCAACCAGGTTGCTACCGATGCCCTCCAGATTCATGGAGGAGCCGGATATATGAAAGATTTCCCTGTCGAACGCCTCTTCCGCGATGCCCGGATTACCAACATTTATGAAGGTACTTCACAGCTTCAGGTAGTTGCTGCCATTCGCGGCATTGGCAACGGAGCTTACCTTACCCTGATCCGTGAATATGAGAAGCAACAGGTAGATCCTGAGTTTGAACACCTCAGAAGCCACCTGGTGGAACTCACCGACGATCTGGAATTGGTAGCCAGGCTGGTGTTGGATCATAAGAATTCCGAATATATTGATTTTCATTCGCGCAGGCTGGTAGAAATGGCCGGTAACATCATTATCAGTTATCTGCTGATGCAGGATACCCATCGCGATAGCAAGTTCCGCAAATCGACCGAAAACTTTATCCGCATGGCGATCTCTGAAAATGAGTCTAAAGCGGCTTTCATCAGGCATTTTGAAGAAAAAGACCTGGGAACCTACAAGATGGCTTTATAATTTGTAAAGCATGTTTTTATTTTTTTTAGCCTGTCGCAGCAAACTGCGACAGGCTTTTTCATTTTCTGCAAAACACGTGTTTTTTTCTCTCCTGTCAATCAGTCGAACAATTTCTCTGATGGTCAAGTCCTATACAAGTCCTATACAGGGCCTGCCTGCTTTGGCCGTAGTAAGCCATGTATAAATGAAGAACAAGAGTTGAATGTTACCTTTTGCGACTTGAACAAATCCCATCCACTCCTGAATAAAATTTGAATTACAAACGTTTCAAAAACGTATTATAGTCGTAAAAAAACGTTTATGATACGTTTATGATACGTCTATGATACGTTTATGATACGTTTGAACTGCGAATTTAATCAGGCCCAGGTATAGGGAGGGAATAGCGAAATCTAAGGATCAAACCAGATAGCCAGTTGGCAACAATAAAGAGCCCCAGGCATTGCCAGGGGCGGGGTAGGGGGCTATTGTGCAAAAAAAAAGAGGGAACCGGCGAAGGTCCCCTCTTAAAGAAGTTCATATAAATGAAACTATTCGGCTTCAGGAGGAGGTAATTCCTCTTCAGAAGAAGCCGAAGATTGCTCCTGTGAGGCAACCTTTTTCTCTGGGTTAATCACAATTTCCTGCAGGGCCTGATCAAATCCTACGTACATCACATCGCCGGGTTTTACTTTTGAGCGAATGATTTCTTCGGCCAGGGGATCTTCCAGGTACTTCTGAATGGCTCTGTTCAGCGGGCGTGCCCCGAAATTGGCATCCCAGCCTTTTTCGGCGATGAACTCCTTGGCCTCATCCGAAAGGACTACTTGAAAACCCAGGTCATCGATGCGACGGTATACCTTCTGCAATTCGATGTCAATGATCTTGAATATGTGCTCTTTGACCAGCGATTCAAAGATCACTACATCATCAACCCGGTTCAGGAACTCGGGGGCGAACGCTTTTTTCAGCGCATTCTCGATCACTCCCTGCGTATATTCGCGCGTGGCAGCCTGCTTGGCACCTGTAGAGAAACCAACGCCCATCCCGAAATCTTTCAACTGGCGCGAGCCGATGTTGGAGGTCATGATGATAATGGTATTCTTAAAGTCGATCCTGCGGCCCAGGCTATCGGTCAGCTGCCCGTCGTCGAGCATTTGCAGCAAGAGGTGGAACACATCAGGATGCGCTTTTTCAATCTCGTCAAGCAATACCACAGAGTATGGTTTGCGACGTACCTTTTCGGTAAGCTGGCCACCTTCTTCATAACCAATATATCCGGGAGGCGCACCGATCAGGCGGCTGACAGCAAATTTCTCCATGTATTCACTCATGTCGATACGGATAATGGCATCATCCGAATCAAACAAATGGCGGGAGAGCACCTTGGCCAGGTGGGTTTTACCAACCCCTGTCGGGCCAAGGAAAATGAACGAACCAATGGGTTTGTTCGGATCCTTTAATCCGGCACGGTTGCGGCGGATGCTTCGCACCACCTTTTTGATGGCTTCATTCTGTCCGATGACACTTTTCTCCAGATCGGCCTCCATGCTAATGAGCCGCTCGCTTTCATTCAGGGCAATGCGTTGAACCGGAACACCGGTCATCATGGAAACCACCTCTGAGACACTCTGCTCGCTGACTTCCTCGCGATGCAGCTGTGAATCTTCTTCCCATTTGCGTTTTTCACGATCCAGCAGGTCCATCAGTTCCCGTTCCTGGTCTCTGAACTTGGCTGCCTGTTCGTATTTCTGTCCTTTGATGGCCCGGGTTTTATCCTCACGTACCTGGTCAATTTGTTTTTCAACATTGATGATGTCCTCCGGCACACGGATGTTGGTAATATGCACCCTCGATCCTGCTTCATCCAGTGCGTCAATGGCTTTATCGGGCAGGCAACGGTCGCTCAGGTAGCGGTCGGTCAGATGCACACACGCCTTAATGGCTTCATCCGAATATTTCACCAGGTGATGATCTTCATATTTTTGCTTGATATTATGAAGAATCTGCATGGTTTCTTCAATGGTGGTAGGATCAATAATGATCTTCTGAAAACGGCGTTCCAGGGCACCATCCTTTTCAATATGCTGGCGGTATTCATCCAGGGTTGTGGCTCCGATACATTGAATGTCTCCACGGGCCAGTGCAGGCTTGAACATGTTGGATGCGTCGAGCGATCCTGAAGCGCCCCCGGCACCTACAATGGTATGAATCTCATCAATAAACAGGATCACGTCGGGGTTCTTCTCCAGCTCGTTGAGCAAGGCCTTCATACGTTCTTCAAACTGTCCCCGGTATTTGGTGCCGGCTACCAGGCTGGCCAGGTCCAGGGTAACAATTCTCTTGTTAAACAGGGCTCTTGATACGCGGCGTTGCACCACCCTCAGGGCCAGACCTTCGGCAATGGCCGATTTACCCACCCCGGGTTCTCCGATCAGGATGGGGTTGTTTTTCTTGCGGCGTGAAAGAATCTGGGCAATGCGTTCCAGCTCTTTATCGCGTCCTACCACAGGATCCAGCCGGTCTTCCTCGGCGGCTTTGGTCAGGTCGCTGCCGAAATTATCCAGCACCGGGGTTTTTGATTTGTCGGAAGGCTTTTTGATGGGGCCTCCGAAACCACCTCCTTCACTCAGATCATCATCCTCGCCTCCGGGCGAGAGCTCATCGCGGATGTCGGGGTTGATACTGCCCTCGGTGTTGCCACGCCAGGAGAGAATTTCCTCCTTCACCACATCATAATCAACATCATATTGATGCAAGGTGCTGGTGGCCAGGTTCTCGGTGTCTTTCAGGATCGAAAGCAGCAGGTGCTCGGTACCGATCAGCTCACTGTTAAACAACTTGGCTTCCAGATAGGTGATTTTCAGCACCCGTTCGGCCTGCTTGACCAGGGGAATGTTTTCCAGGGTTCTGTTTTTGGGTGCTTTTCCCCGGATGGTTTTCTCGATGGTCGATTTGATCTTATGCAGGTCAACGCCCAGTTGGGATAATATCTGTACAGCCAGGCCTTCACCTTCCCGGATAATGCCCAGAAGAAGATGTTCGATGCCTATATAATCGTTGCCATTGCGTAAGGCTTCCTCCCGACTATAGGTGATCACATCTTTTACTCTTGGTGAAAATTTAGCTTCCATATATTTCGTTATGTGAAAAGTATACATTCAAAATTACTACAATATTAATGAAAAAGGCTTTTCAGGGCTTTATAATTAACAAATAATAACAGGAATTGTTAGAAAAATCTTGATTTTCCTAAGGATAATACAGCGGGATATAGGTTAAAAATGTGTAATTTCGTGCTGTTTGAAATCGGACCCCAAGAAACTAAAATTTATTGTAAATCAGCATGTCAGAGGAAAGAATACTTAAAGTTGATATTGAAGAGCAGATGCGTTCGGCATATATTGATTATGCCATGTCTGTAATTGTTTCCCGGGCATTGCCCGATGTACGTGACGGGCTGAAGCCTGTCCATCGCAGGGTTTTGTTCGGAATGAATGAGTTGGGTAGCCACAGCAACAAGCCCTACAAAAAATCTGCAAGGATAGTAGGGGAGGTGCTGGGTAAATATCACCCCCATGGTGACAGTTCAGTCTATGACGCCATGGTTCGTATGGCTCAGGAATGGTCTTTACGTTATCCCCTGGTAGACGGTCAGGGTAACTTCGGAAGTATTGATGGCGACAGCCCCGCAGCCATGCGTTATACCGAGGCGCGCCTGAAGAAGATTGCCGAGGAGATGCTGGTAGATCTTGATAAAGATACCGTCGACTTCCAGCTGAACTTTGATGACACCCTCAAGGAGCCTTCAGTGATGCCGGCCAAGTTCCCCAATTTGCTGGTGAATGGCTCTTCGGGAATTGCCGTTGGGATGGCCACCAATATGCCTCCTCACAACCTGAGTGAAGTAGTCGACGGCACCATTGCCTATATTGATAATCATGAAATCACCATTGAAGAGCTCATCCAGTTTATCAAGGCCCCTGATTTCCCTACCGGTGGCCTGATCTACGGCTATGATGGAGTCAAAGAAGCTTATGCCACCGGCAAAGGCCGGGTGGTGGTGCGTGGTGAGGCTACCTTTGAGCAGAATGGCGGAAGGGATGTGATCATTGTCAATTCTATTCCTTACCAGGTCAACAAAGCCGAAATGATCAAAAAGACGGCCGATCTGGTTAACGACAAGAAAATTGATGGCATTACTGATATCCGCGATGAATCGGACCGCAAAGGAATGCGTATTGTATACGAGCTGCGCCGCGATGCCGTGCCCAAGGTGGTATTAAACCAGTTGTATCAGCATACTGCTTTGCAAAGTGCTTTTAACATCAATAACATTGCATTGGTTCATGGCAGGCCCATGTTGCTGAACCTCAAGGAGCTGATCAAACATTTTGTCGATCACCGCCATGAGGTAGTGGTTCGCCGCACCCAGTACGATCTGAATGAGGCTCAGAAAAGGGCCCACCTTCTGGAAGGGCTGCTCATTGCCCTGGACCACCTGGATGAGGTTATTGCCCTGATCCGTAATTCGTTGACTCCCGAGGAGGCACGTAACGGCTTGATGAACACCTTCAGCCTGACCGAAATACAGGCCAGAGCCATTCTGGATATGAGGCTGCAACGCCTTACCGGCCTGGAAAGAGACAAGGTGAAGGAAGAATATGCCGAGATACAAAGAAAAATAGAATTCTATCAATCCATCCTGGCCGATCTTGGTCTTCGCATGCAGATCATCAAGGATGAACTCCTTGAGATCAAGCAGAAGTACGGCGATAAAACGCGTACTGAAATAGAATATTCGGCCAATAATTTCAGAATAGAAGATACCATTGCCGATGATGAAGTGGTCATCACCATCTCGCATCTGGGTTACATCAAGCGTACCCCGTTGTCAGAATTCAAGACCCAGAGCAGGGGAGGGCGTGGTAGTAAAGGATCAATGACCCGTGAAACTGACTTTGTGGAGCATCTTTTTGTGGCTACCAACCACAATTACCTGCTGTTTTTTACCGAACAGGGCAAATGCTTCTGGATGCGGGTCTTTGAGATCCCTGAAGGAACCAAGACCGGCAAAGGACGCCCCATTCAAAACCTGATCAACATACCGGCCGACGACAAGATCAAGGCCTTTGTGAATGTGAAGGATCTTACCGACCAGGAATATATCAACAACAATTACATTATCATGTGTACCCGCAAGGGGGTCATCAAGAAAACCACTCTTGCCTTGTATGCGCGTCCCCGGGCCAATGGGATTATAGCCATTAACATCCGAGAAAATGATGAGTTGATGGAAGCCAGCCTGACCACGGGGGAAAGCGATATCCTTATTGGATTGAAAAGTGGAAAAGCCATTCGTTTTCCTGAAAGCATCGTTCGTCCGGTAGGACGTAACGCTGCAGGTGTTAAAGGGATTACCCTGTCGGGCCCCGATGACGGAGTGATCGGCATGGTGTGTATTCATGATAAACAGGGGAGTGTGCTGGTAGTATCAGAAAATGGATTTGGCAAGAAATCAGAGCTTGATGAATACCGGATCACTAACAGGGGGGGCAAAGGGGTGAAAACCCTGAATATTACAGAAAAGACCGGGCAGTTGATTGCCCTGGTGGATGTGCTGGAATCCGACGATCTGATGATCATCAACAAATCAGGAATCATCATCCGGCTGTCTGTTTCCGGGCTGCGTAAGGTTGGGCGTGCTACCCAGGGCGTACGGCTCATCACCTTGAAAAATGATGATAAGATTGCTGCTGTTACCAAAGTACAGGAATCTGCCATCACCGACGAAGTGCTGGGCGAAGAAGTGCTGCCCGAAGATGATGAAAGCGTTGATTATTCGCCCGAATAGCCTGCGAACAGCCAGCTGAAGAAATTGGCAAGGTAATTGCACAGGTTGTATTGAATAAATATTATGTTACTTTTGTAAGTTCATAAAATAGCTAACCCAAACAATAACCAAAAAAATATGAAAATGAAACGTACTGCTTTTCTTTTAATCATCGGTTTGCTGGCAGCCTCTTTTGCCCAGGCACAAACCAGAGACGTGCGCAGGGCTTCCCGTCAGTTGAATAGAGGAAACCTGATTGAGGCGAAAGAATATATGGATGCTGCCATGCAGGATGAATCCGCCTTGTCAGACCCTGAAACCTGGGTAGTAAAAGCCCAGCTGTATATGGAAATTTTTACTGCCGAAGATCCTGCAGTGAAACAACTGGCTGAAACACCTTTGGATGAAGCCCATCAGGCGCTTCAAAAAGCACAGGAACTTGATGATGATAATCAGCAAATTATTGAGATCCAGCAATCCTTACTGGTTTTATCGGAATTGTTGTTTAATGCTGGGGTTGAGTATTATACTGCTGAAAGATTTGAACTGGCCAGTGATAATTTTCTGAGATCCTATGACCTGGCAGAATCTTTTGGGTCTATTGATACTACTACTCTGTATAATGCTGCCCTGGCCCTGGAACTTAATCGTGATTTTGAAGAAGCCGTGGAGCAATACCGCGAGTTGGTAGAGCTGGAGTACGATCAACCCTATATTTACAGCTCATTGGCGAATATTTCTCTTGAGTTGGGCGATACCACTGAAAGTGTTAAGTACATCACGATGGGCAGGGAGCGCTATCCTGACGACCTGAACCTGATCTTTAGTGAAGCCAATATTCATATCTTTTCAGGAGATGTTCAAAAAGCCCGTGAGGTATTGGATCTTGCCATCAGTAAAGATCCCAATAACCCGAACCTGTATTTTGCTTTTGGTGCCAATTATGATAAGATGGCCCAGGATACGACATATTCGGCAGAAGAAAGAGAATTTGCTTATGAGGAAGCCATCAAGGCTTATAACAAAGCCATAGAAATTGATCCCGATTATTTTGATGCCATCTATAACCTTGGCGTATTGTATTTTAATGAAGGGATCCGCATCTTTGAAGAAGCTGATCAGGAATTGAGAGCCTCTCATGATTTCAAAGCTTATGAAAAAGCAGAAGAACGTTTTCAGGAAATGTGGCTGAAAGCCCAGCCTTATCTGGAGCAAGCCAAAGATATGCTGGCTGAAGATGATCCCAATCTTGAAATTGTAGTGGTTTCGCTGACTCAGCTTTATATGAGAACCAACCAAACCGATAAATATCAGGAAATCAAAACTCTTTATCCTCAGTATTTCGAGGAAGTTGAAGAAATTGAAGAATAAGAATCCATTTCACGACTAGATGTTTTTTTAAACAGGGGACTATTATCGTCCCCTGTTTTATTTTATACACCCTGTTTAACATAATATCAATTATGAGGTTGATAGGGATTATGATTTTTTAATCAGGATTTGATTCTTCGCACAGGTCTTCAGCTCTGATTAGATTCCATTAATTGATTGATAGAAAAGAACTAGTTTTGTAAAGTTTTGTGAAAGCCTACCAGACTTGGAGCTTTGTTTAATATTATTTAGTTTTTGCATTAACATTTTTTAACTGGCAAAAAGATAAAGTAATGTGTAACCCGGATATTTTTGCAGCATCAATTTAAGAAGAAACTGTTATGGATATAAAAGAGCTCAACGAGCGCATTCAACAGGAAAGCGCATTTGTAGATTTACTGAACCTGGAGATGAACAAGGTAATTGTTGGTCAGCGTGCCATGGTCGATCGCTTGCTGATTGGATTATTATCGCAGGGTCACATTTTGCTTGAAGGTGTTCCGGGGTTGGCCAAAACGCTTGCCATCAAATCCCTGGCTTCCAGTATTAAGGCCCGGTTCAGCCGCATTCAGTTTACCCCTGACTTGCTGCCGGCCGACTTGCTTGGAACCATGATCTACAGCCAGAAAACAGAAGAGTTCGTGGTGCGCAAAGGGCCGGTTTTTGCCAACTTCATACTGGCCGATGAGATTAACAGGGCTCCTGCCAAAGTACAGAGTGCCTTGCTGGAAGCTATGCAGGAACGGCAGGTCACCATTGGGGACCATACTTTCCCTCTGGAAGAGCCCTTCCTGGTGCTGGCCACCGAAAACCCCCTGGAACAAGAGGGCACCTACCCCCTGCCAGAAGCACAGGTCGACCGGTTTATGTTAAAGGTCGTGATCGGGTATCCTTCGCGCGAAGAAGAAAAAGCCATCTTACGTCAAAATATGTTGCAGGAGTTTCCAACCACCAATCCTGTGATAGATCCTTCCAGCATTATCAGAGCCCGCAATGTAGTAAGGGAAGTTTATCTGGACGAAAAAATAGAAAACTACATTACGGATATCGTTTTTGCTACCCGGTATCCTGCACAGTTTAAACTGGCCAAATTTGAACCTCTGATCAGCTATGGTGGGTCTCCAAGAGCTACCATCAACATGGCCATGGCTGCCAAGGCTTATGCCTTCATCAAACGGCGCGGGTATGTTATCCCCGAAGATGTTCGCGCCATTTGCCCCGATGTGCTGCGTCATCGCATCGGGCTGACTTATGAGGCTGAAGCAGAAAGCATAACTGCTGAATATATTATTGATGAGATCCTCAATACCATTGAAGTACCTTAAATCGGACTGGGGAATGATAACTGGTTATTCCAGCATAAAAAAAGGTAAATAGTATGGAAACCACCGAATTGCTGAAAAAAGTACGTAAGATCGAGATCAAGACCAAAGGCTTGTCTCATCAGATCTTTTCGGGACATTACCACAGTGCCTTCAAGGGCCGTGGAATGGCATTTACTGAAGTCAGGGAATATCAGTTCGGCGATGATATCCGCAGTATTGACTGGAATGTAACGGCTCGTTTCAATCATCCTTATGTAAAAGTATTTGAGGAAGAGCGGGAACTGACCGTGATGTTGCTGATTGATGTGAGTGGTTCAAACGAATTTGGAACCATCAACCGCCTCAAGGAGGAAATGATCACCGAAATCGCTGCGGTGCTGGCCTTTTCTGCCATTAATAATAATGATAAGGTAGGAGTAATCTTCTTTAGTGATAAAATAGAGAAGTTTATCCCTCCCAAGAAAGGGTCTTCACACATTCTGCGAATCATCAGGGAGTTGATCGATTTCACGCCCCAACAGAAAGGAACGGACATCGCAGGGGCTTTGCGGTATCTGAGAAATGTGATCAAGAAACGCAGTATCGCCTTTCTGCTATCCGATTTTAATGATCGGGGTATGGGAGACGCCATGAATATTGCAGGGCGCAAGCACGATCTGGTATGTGTGCGGGTTTATGATCCCCGGGAGCGGGAAATTCCTGCTGCTGGCCTGATCAAGATCCGGGATGCCGAAACCGGTGAGATTTTCTGGGTTGACAGTTCCAGCCGCCAGGTGCAGAATAACCTCAGGGAATGGAACCTGCAGCAGGAAAAATACCTGAAAAGAACTTTCTCCAGGGCTGGGGTTGATCATGTTTCCATTTCCACAGAAGGAGATTATGTGCCTCCGCTGAGGAAATTGTTTCGCAGGAGAATATAAGGACTCATCCAATCAAAAGATTCTGAAATGAATGACGAAAGAATACAACAATTATATTCTTCTTTCCATAAGAAGGTTGTGCTGGTTCTGATGGGTGTCATCAGTCTGATGCTTACGTCAGAGGCCCAGGGGCAGTCGGCCGAACTGATTGTTAATCCTGATAGCATTGCTCCCGGAATGCAGAGCAATGTGATTTTGAAGGTTACTGCTCCCAGAAACTCCCGGATTGTTTTTCCGGTGCTGAATGACACCCTGACTGCTGATATTGAGATTGTTTCCTACGGCAATATTGACACCCTGGAGGTTAATGAAAGCGTAGTATATACCAGGGATTATCAGGTGACTGCCTGGCAGGAAGGTTTTTTCGTTATACCCCCTGTGCTATTCGAGGCAATAGATGAAGGAGATACCCTGCTTCTGGAAAGCAATCCTTCCCTGCTTGAAGTCTCGCCCGTTGAAGTAGATATGGATGCCGGGCTGAAGGATATCAGGCCCATATTCCGGGTTCCTGTGACTTTTTGGGAATTGCTGCCTTACATCCTGGCTCTTTTTGTTGTCCTTGGCAGCGCATTCCTGATTTACAGGATGATCAAAAAAAGAAACAGGAAAGAGCAGAAGAATGATATCTGGGAAAAACCCGACATCCCGGCGCATGTGGCTGCTCTTTCAAGCCTGGAAAAGCTCCGCAGTCAGAAATTATGGCAAAATGGAAAGATAAAGCAGTATCATACCGAGCTGACATTCATCCTGAGGATGTATGTGGGGAAAAGATATCACATGAATGCCCCGGAAATGACTTCTTCGGAAATCATCAGCAAACTGGAAACACATATTAAAAACAATGACATCCTTAGCATTGTGAAAGGGATATTGGAGCAGGCTGACCTGGTGAAGTTTGCACGCCATGTTCCAGGAGCTTCTGAAAATGAGGCTGCCCTGGAAATGGCCATTGAGTTTGTGAAGTATAACATTCCGGAACAGGAAGAGTATTCCGGCAACAAAGAAATCAGCAACCTGCAAAACAGTGAATTGACCAGGGATGAAATTGAAGGGCAGTTGCATGGTAATAAAGGAGATCAACAATGGAAGAAATAACTTTTGCATATAAGCCGTTTCTTTATCTGCTGCTGATTATTCCTCTGGTTGTGGCATGGTACATTTTTAAGCATAAGGAACGTACTACTGACATCAAATATTCCCATTCTGAATTTCTGAGAGGGATGGGAAAAAGTTTGCGCCAACGTCTGATCCACCTGCCTTTCATCATCAGGATGCTGGTGCTGATGTTTCTGATCGTTGCCCTGGCAAGGCCTCAGTCTTCGTCACGAACTCATGATGTAAATGTGGAAGGCATTGATATTGTGATTGCCATGGATGTTTCGGGCTCGATGCTGGCAGAAGATTTCAGTCCCAACAGGATGGAATCGGCCAAAACCACTGCCCGCGAATTTATTGAAATGCGGCCGGGCGACCGGATTGGCATGACGGTTTTCAGTGGCCAGAGCTTTACCCTTTGTCCGCTTACCACCGATCACGTTCTACTCAAAGAGCTTGCTGCGGGTGTCGGCCCAGGAATGGTTGAAGATGGCACAGCCATTGGCGATGGGCTGTCTACTGCCATAAACAGGTTGCGCGAAAGCCAGACGGTCAGCAAGGTGATTATTTTACTTACTGATGGCATTTCCAATGCAGGAGCCATTGATCCGGTGACTGCGGCAGAGATTGCCGAGATGTATGGCATACGGGTATATACTATAGGGGTGGGAAGCGAAGGGGCTGTCCCCTACCCTTTTCAGACTCCTTTAGGAGTGCGGTACCAGAATGTGGAGATCCCGGTTGACGAAGAACTGCTGCGGCAGATGGCCGAAATTACTGGCGGACAGTACTTCTGGGCAGATACTCAAAATAAACTGGAGGAGATTTATTTTGAGATCGATCAGATGGAACGTACTAAAATTGACGTGACCGAATATACAAGGATGCACGATGAATACCTGGTGCTGCTATTGCTGGCTATGGGATTGCTGGCTATGGAGCTCGTGCTCAGAAACACCTGGCTAAGAACCATCCCTTAAAGGTTAGAACGCAAAAGACTGCAAAAATTCAGACTGATGAATGTAGTGCATTATCAAAATCCGGAATACTTTTACCTGCTGTTGCTGGTACCGGTATTTGTTTTAATATTCCTGATCGCCCGGCTGACACGGCGTCGTGCCATGGAGCGCTTCGGGCAGCAACAGCTGATCAGCAAGCTGACGCCCTGGCTGTCATGGCGAAGGCCCTGGATTCACTTCTTTTTAACCCTTCTGGCTTTCTCCCTGATGGTAGTGGCTGCGGTGAACCCTCAGGTTGGCAGCAAACTGGAGGAAGTAAAGCAGGAAGGTACAGAAATCATGATCGTGCTTGATGTAAGCCAGAGCATGATGGCCGAAGATGTCCGCCCAAACCGCCTGGAGAGGTCAAAAATGGCTGTTTCCAGGCTTATTGATAATCTGCCTCAGGATAAAGTAGGCATTGTATTGTTTGCTGGCAATGCCATCACACAAGTGCCTTTAACTACTGATCATTCAGCCGTTAAGATGATGCTGCGCACGGTGAATACAACCAGTGTTCCTGTGCAGGGCACTTCGTTGAATGCAGCGTTGCATCGGGCAATGGCCAGTTTCCAGCAGGAAGATCTGAATAACAAGATTGTGATCCTGATCAGTGATGGAGAGAACCATCAGGATGATCCTCTGGAGGCTGCACGACTGGCCTCACAACGGGGCCTGACCATTCATACCGTGGGCATTGGAACCCGCGAAGGGGCTCCTATTCCTGTTTATCAAAACAACAGGATGACAGGTTTTTTAAAAGATCAACAAGGAAATACGGTAGTTTCGCGTTATGACGAACAAACCCTTCAGGATATTGCTACCCTCACGGGAGGTACTTTTCAGCACGGCTCAGGGGCCGATATGGGCCTGAAAGAAATTCAGGAAGAAGTCCTCCGGACCGAAAGGGCAGAGTTTGATAATATGGTGTTCGCCGACTATGAAAGCCGCTTTCATTATTTTGTGGCCCTTGCCCTAATCGTGCTGCTGTTTGAGATTTTTCTTTTTGAAAGAAAAAATAAGTGGTTGGATAAAATCAAGCTTTTCGGATAGGTGTTTTTCTGAAGGTGATAAACTGAAACAACAATGAAGCGCACATTATTATTCATATTAGCTATCATACTCCTGGGTATCCAATGGGGATATGCACAGGAGGCACGGAAAAAGGTCCGCCAGGGCAATCAGTTGTATCAGGAAGAGAAATTTGATGAGGCGGAAATAGAATACCGCAAAGCCCTGGAGGATGGCAAACAAAACTATAAAGCATTGTTTAACCTGGGCAATTCATTGTACCGGCAAGGGCGTTATGAGGAGGCAGCCAACATTTTTGAGGGGCTGACACCCACAATTGCTGATGAGCAACAGAAAGCTGCTGCTTTGCATAACCTGGGAAATGCTTATTTAGAGAACCAGCAATTTCAGGAAGGCGTTGAGGCCTATAAAAATGCATTGCGCCTCAATCCCCAAAGTGAGGATACCCGGCACAATCTTGCCTATGCCATGCAGATGCTTCAGGACCCCCCTCCCCAGGAACAGGAGCAACAAGACCAGCAAGACCAACAACAGGATCAGCAAAAAGAGCAGCCAGGTGAGGATCAGCAGGAACAACCCCAGGATATTGATCAAGGGCAGCAGCCCCGTCCCGATGAATTATCCCCACAGGATGCCAAAAGGATATTGGATGCCTTAAACCAACAGGAGCAGAAGATACAGCAGGAAAGGAAAAAGGAAGAGGGCCGGCGTGTTCCGGCCAAAGTAGAAAGAGAATGGTAAAAAATGATGAAACTCATGCTTAAGAATATCTTGTTTTTTGCCCTTTGGGTAGTGTTGGGGAGCAACGCCATACTGGCTCAGGAGGTCTCTTTTATTGCCTCTGCCCCTGAGCAGGTTGCCGTGGGTGAAACATTCCAGGTAAGTTTTGCTTTAAATACCCGCCCTGAGGAGTTCAGTGCTCCTGATTTCAAGGGATTCAGAACAGTTGCCGGACCCAGCCAGTATTCCAGTTCCTCAACACAGATCATCAATGGTAAAGTTACCCGTACGACTTCATTTTCCTATGCCTACACGTTGATGGCCAGTGAGGAAGGTACTTTTGAGATCGAGCCTGCCAGGGCGGTTGTTGATGGTCAGAGCTACCAGTCGAATGTCCTGGAAGTTACCGTCTCCGGGCAAGCTTCACCAGGCACGGGTTCCCCTTCAGCAGGATCAAGGGTTGTTGATCAGGACACCCCCCAAAGAGCCACCGAAGAAGATCTCTTTATCAGGGCCAACATCAGCAACAGGAATCCTTACCAGGGGGAGCAGGTAATTATCTCCTACAAGATCTATACCCGGATTCCGGTCAGCCGGTATTCCGAGCGGCTTCCCTCCTTCCAGGGGTTCTGGACCGAAACCCTGGGGGATGGAGATCCAGGAACCACCACTACGGAAGTGATAGATGGAATCAGCTACCGGGTAGCCGAAATCAGGCGCATAGCAGTTTTTGCCCAACGTACCGGAGAGATTACCATCGAGCCTCTTGAGGTGGAAGCCCAGGTCAGGGTGCCCAGCCCCCGGCAGCGCCAGAGTCTGTTTGACGAATTTTTCGGGGGCTCCCCTTTCGATGCTTACCAGAACGTGCAGCAAACCATCCGGTCCAATTCTGTTACCCTTCAGGTAAGGGCGCTTCCTTCAAAAAGCCGTCCTGCTGACTTCCAGGGGATGGTTGGGCAGCTTGACATTTCTGCCACCCTGGAACCCAGACAATTGAACGTGAATGATGCTGCCAATCTGGCCATCACCATCAGTGGCAGGGGTAATCTCAGAATGCTGGAGCAGCCTCAGGTACCCTTTCCCCAGAATGTCGAAGTATTTGAACCTACTGTTACCGATAACATCAGAAATGCTGCTTCAGGCATTTCAGGCAGCAGGAAATTCGAATACACCATGATTCCGCGTACCCCGGGAACTTTCGAAATACCCCCCATGCGGATTGCTTATTTTGATCCTTCTACCCAAAGGTATGAGACCCGGGAAACAGAAGCTTTTCAGATAGAAGTAACAGGAAGTGTTTCAGGCACCGAGGGCGCAGACGGCGGCACCAGCCGTGAGCAGGTCCAGGCTCTTAGCTCCGACATCCGGTTTATACATACCGGCCCATTGACTCTCATCCCTGTAAACAGCATGTTTTACGGAAGCAAATGGTTTTATTTGCTGGTGGTGTTGCCTGTAATAGTGTTTGTGGCCTTTCTGGTGCTCTGGCGCAGGCAAATCAGGCTTCGAAGCAACCAATCCATGGTACGCAACCGTAAAGCAGAAAAGACCGCCAGAAAGCGCCTTAAAACAGCCAGGGCATTCCTGAAGAATAAAGACAAGGATGCTTTTTATGATGAGATCTCAAAGAGTTTGTGGGGTTACATCAGCGACAAGCTCAACATCCCGGTAGCACAACTCAACCGCGAGTATGTCAGCGGAACTTTCAAGGAGAAGAATGTTTCGGGCCATCTGGCTGAAAAATTCCTGCAAGCCATCGATGAATGCGAATATGCGCGCTTTGCCCCGGGTAGCTCGCCGGCTATGATGGATGAAGTGTATGAAAAAACCCTGGTGACAATTATCGATCTGGAAAAGGAATTAAACAAACGCTGAAGAAATGATGAAAAAAGTCATCCTCCCACTTTTATTTACGCTGTTGGTGGTGGTATCATCCCAGGCACAGACCGCTGAGGAAATCTATCAGCAGGGCAATCAGGCATACCTCAATGAAGAGTATTCCTATGCCATTGAGTTATACCAACAGGTGCTGGATTCAGGAATGA
>JAWOCF010000235.1:0-8503 GCA_046483935.1 Bacteroidales bacterium
CTCAAATCCTCAAATCTGCTCATCGTCAGATCAGTCTCCCCCTCTCCAAGTCTCCCCCTCTCCAAGTCTCCCCCTCTCCAAGTCTCCCCTTTATGATTTCACCTGTTTTTTTATATTTAATGCGTATAAATTCAAATAAAATGTCGTATTTTTGGAATAAATATGCATTATGTTTTGCCCGAAGGTTAATATAATTCTTTGCATCATTGCTTTTCTGATCCAGCCACTTGGGGCCCAGGAAGTCAGAATCAATGAGATTATTTCTGTTAACACCACCATTCTTTCCGACGAGAATTACGACTATGAGGATTGGATTGAGCTGGCTAACACAGGGTCTGTGGCGGTAGATCTCAAAGGATACGGTCTGACGGACGATGCAGGCGATCCTTTTCGATGGGTCTTTCCACGGGTGGTCATCCAGCCCGGTGAGTTTCTTCTGGTATGGGCCTCGGGCAAGGACAGGAGGCCTGATCACGGGACGGCCAACGGGGTGATGCGCGAGGTGTACCAGGGCATCGCAGGAATCACCGTCGAAGACCTGTTAAACCACCCTGGCTATCCGGATCATCCCTCGGAGAGACACCTTTTGAGCGGGGGTTTCGAGACCCCTGTCAACATCGGTTCAGATTACGGGCAGCGCCTGCATGCCTGGCTGCTGGCCCCGCACACCGGGTATTACCATTTCTGGATTGCCAGTGATGACCATAGCCTGCTGTCTTTAAGCACTGATGATTCGCCCGCCAACCTGGTTGACATTGCCTGGGTCAGGGGCTATACCCTGTATATGGAATGGGAAAAATATGCTTCCCAGAAATCAGAAGCCATCTGGCTGGAACAAGGACAGCGTTATTATATCAGGGCCCTGATGAAAGAGGGAGGATCAGGTGATCACCTCTCGGTGCGCTGGCAGCTTCCCTCGGGCGATATGGAGCAGCCCATCGCTCATGAGCGCCTGTTGTGGCAGCCTGCCCAGCTGCATGCCAATTTTAAGATCAGCCAGCAGGGTGAGCCCATCGTGCTGTCGCGTCCTGATGGAACAATGGTAGATGAGTACGGCCCTGTTACCCTGCCCGCCAACACCTCCTATGGCAGGAAAGCTGATGGCACTGCTGCCCTGGTGTATTTCGACCAGCCCACCCCGGGAGCCCCCAACAGCAATACCAGTTATGCCGGGGTGCTCGCGCCACCTTTTTTCGCATCGCCTGCAGGGTATTATCAGCAATCTTTTGAGCTCGACATCCTTCATCCTGACCCCCAGGCCACGGTTTTATTTTCGCTCGATGGCGCTGAACCCGGTCAGGAACTTTTAAATGGCCTGGGTTATTCCTTTAAGGAGAAATACCGCAAGGATGAGTCCGACCCCGAACACGGTGTGCAGGAGCGGCTCCTCAGATCATACAGGGTGAACGGGCCGGTGGTGGTTCAGGATCAAACCGGGTGGCCCGGTTCGCAAACCATCATCAATACCACCTGGGAGACCGGGCCGGTAGTGCCTTCGCAGGAGCCTTTACGGGGCACGGTGGTGCGTGCCAGGGCCTTCAAAGAGGGATACCTGCCCAGTGAGACCACCACCGGCACCTACATCTTCAGAAATGATCCCTATCCGGTGCCCGTGATCTCGGTGGTGGTGCCTGAACCTTCCTTTTTTTCGTACCACCAGGGGATATATGTCCCGGGAGAGGCCTTTGATGCGTGGCGCGCTGAAAACTGGGAGGCTGAATTAAGGGGCTCTTCGCCGGCCAACTTCTCGCGGCGGGGCATTGACTGGGAGCGGGAGATCAACCTGGAGTTTTTTGACCAGCAAGGCTCGGGGATCATGAATCAGCGGGCCGGGGCCCGCATTCACGGAGGGTGGAGCAGGAGCTTCCCCCAGAAATCATTGCGCCTGTATGCCAGGGCCGAATATGGAAACAGCGAGTTCAGCCACCAGCTGTTTCCCGATAAACAAACCAACCGCTTCAAGAGGTTCCTGATCCGCGCCTCGGGCAACGACCACCGCAACACCTTCTTCAGGGATGCCATGATCCAGCAGCTGGTGAAACACCGGCCCATCGACATTCAGCACTGGCAGCCGGCCGTTACGTTTGTGAATGGTGAATACTGGGGGGTATCGAATATCCGCGACCGGATGGATAAATACTACCTGCATTATAAGCATGGCGTTGACCCTGATAACCTGGATGTGCTGACGGCCAATGCCGAGGTGACAGAGGGCGACAGCCGCCACTATCATGAGATGTACAATTATATCGTAAACCACGATAAGCAGGATCCTCAATATTTTGAGCACGTGAACACCATGATGGATGCTGATAACTATGCCGAATACTTTGCCATAGAGATTTATGCCAACAACCTTGACTGGCCCCAGAACAACATGGATTACTGGAGGGTGCGCACACCGCAGTACGAGCCTGATGCCCCGTGGGGGCATGATGGCAGGTGGCGCTGGATGATCTATGATATGGATTTCGGGTTCTGGCTCTGGGATACCGGCCCCTGGGTGAACAACCTGGAGCGCGTGGGAACCGGTGACCACCGCACCTCCGAAATATTCAGGCATCTGATTCAAATCCCGGTGTTCCGCCATATGATGATCAACCGGTTTGCCGACCTGATGAATACCGTCTTTCACCCCGATACTGTGGTAGGAGTGGTAGATAGCATGCAGGCGGTGTACGATCCCATTATTGAGGATCATAGCCGGCGCTGGAGAATGATCTCTTCGCGGAAAGGATGGAATCAGGAAGTGGAGAAGCTCAGGGAATATGCCCGCCAACGGCCCGGCTATATGAAAGAACATGTTCAGGAGTTCTTTGAGTTGACCGGACATTACTCTCTGGCCCTTACCGTGGGGTCGGGAAAAGGAAACATAAGAATCAACACTGTTGAACTGAACAATCCCCAGGCATGGAAAGGGGTGTACTTCAATGATGTGCCCATAGAAATAGAGGCCCTGCCTGCCAAAGGATACCGCTTCAGCCACTGGCAGGGTGCTGCACAGGGTGCTGAACCCAAGGTGAGCATTACTGCCAGCCAGGACGTGAACCTGGAAGCCCACTTCGAAAAGACTTACGACCCTGAACTGATTGCCTTCTGGCTGTTTGATGCAAGATTGAAGAATGACACCCCCCTGGAAAAGATTGATGCTTCATACTGGTCGCTTCATCCTGCAGTGATTTATTATCATTCTGCCTTGTCGGGTTACCCGTATTCATCAGACCACACCTTCTGGAGAAAGGCTTCCCTGGAACGGCGCAACATGCCCACTGCCGTTAACTACCGGCCTGAGGCCAACCAACAGGTCCCCTTCGAACAGGCTGACATGCGGGGCTTGCAGGTGCGCCAGCCTTTCAGGGGCGACAATGGTGCCAATGCCCTGATCTTCAATATCCCCACCAGCGGCTTTCAGGATATTGTATTCAGGTTTGCAGCCCTGGATGAGGATGCCGCCGACTTCCTGGTGGTCGATTATTCGGTTGATAAGGATTCTGAGCAATGGCATGCTGCCAGCCAGGAAACATCAAGGCTGGCATTACACAATGTTTATCAGTTGTATGAAGTGGATTTTACTGACATCGCGGCGGCTGGAAACAACCCTGACTTCAGCATCCGCATTCAGTTTGAGGGGGAAAACATGGAAGCAGACTACGGGGGCAGGGTCAATTTTAACAATATCAGCCTGGAAGGGGTGCCCATGGAGGACAGGAACCTGCCTCCGGTGGTTGTTACAGAGGTGGCCGCTTTGCCGGCCATTGAGCAGGGAGCGTCAATCACGGTCAGGGTGGATTCAGTATTCTCTGATCCTGAAGACGACCCGCTTCATTATACGGCCCTGAGCTCCAATCCCGGCTGTGTGCAGGTGCAGCTTCAGGATGGCATTCTTGAGATCATCCCGCAGGCAAGGGGGGAGGCACGGGTAACGCTTTGGGCTGCTGATGATAATAGCCCTGCGGTGGGGCACACCTTCAGGGTGCTTGTTTATCCGATGGCACATCCGCTCCAGGCAGGTGATTTCAGGTTCAGAAGCTGGAATGCCACCCAGCCTGAGGGCACCTTCCCCCCAGGCATGCTGTTTCTTCAGGCCGGCAGCGATGACCCCGCCATGAACGATCCCCTGCTGTATGCTTATCATCTTGAGCACGACCAGTACCACCCCGAGGATCATGCAACCCTTGGGATGCCTTACAACAATACCCGCCGCACCCGCATCAATGGGCTGGGGCAGCAGGGCATCTGCTTTTTGAATACAGGATCAGGCAGAGACCTGGGGGGCGCCCTGGTGGCCGTCAATACCACCGGCATGGAGCAGGTGAGGCTTCAATGGACGGCAGGCACCCTGGTGCAGAATGAAAGGATCTACGCCCTGCGCCTGCAGTACCGGGTAGGTGCTGAAGGGCCTTTCCGCGATGTGGTGAGCCAGGGGCGGGTCATGCAATATACTGCAGGATATGATCAAGCCCTAAAAACCTTCGAGGCCATTGAAATTCCTGAACCTGCCCGCAACCAGGAGTATGTTCAGTTTCTGTGGCGTTATTATCCGGTGAGCGGAAGCAGTGGCCCCCGCTCGCAGCTGCTGCTTGATGATATCATGATCGGCAGCCTGCAGCTGGCCGACGAGGCCCTGATCACCTCCTTTGGGTTTGAAGACCACCAGGCCCAAAGCATTGTTATCGATCACGACCTGCTGGAGGTACGGGCACAGGTGAATGCCCCGTTAAACGGCCTGCGGCCGGTAATAGGGGTTTCTGAATATGCCGACATCCATCCTTTCCCACGGCCCGATGGCCGCTATGAGCCCATCAACTTTGAGGCCACTCAGTCTTTTACCGTCACCTCCGAGAGTAAGCTGGTAGAGAACACTTACCAGGTTTATGTTGAAACCATCGTACCGGCCGGGGAACCTGACGGGGGAACCTTGTTAATCTATCCCAACCCGGCTTCCGGAATGCTGACCCTTGCATCGCATGAAACAATAAAAAGTGTCATGATCTTTGATGTGACGGGCCACCTGGTAGGCCATCACGTGCAGGAAGGCATCACCCACATCCCGGTGGGTGGCCTGAATAACGGCATGTATTTCCTGAAGATCATGACCCATGAAGGGGTTTATGTGCATAAGATCCAGGTGATTAGCAGATTAGCAGATTAGCAGATTAGCAGATTAGCAGATTAGCGGATTAGCAGATTAGCAGATTAGCAGATTAGCAGATTAGCAGATTAGCAGATTAGCGGATTTGGAGACTTGGAGAATTGGAGAGGGGGAGACTTGGAGACTTGGGGATTAGTAGATTGATGGATTGATGGATTGATGGATTTTGGAGACGTTGCGATGTAGAGACGTTGCGATGTAGAGACGTTGCATGCAACGTCTCTACGATGGGCACCATCCGTGAAGATCCGTAACAATCCGTTAAATCCGTGTTCCTGAATACTTATTCAAGAATTCAGGAACACGGATCTGACGGATAAAACGAATTTCCACGGATCCTTCCTGAATGTTTGCCACAGCAATCTGCTAATCCTCAAATCCTCAAATTCTCAAATCAAAATTATTTACCACCAGATGTTCATTTCAGTTTTTGGTAAAGGGAAAACAACTACTTTTGCCGCTTCATTTATCCACCAAAAACTTTTAACCCCTGATGTTACAAAATTCTGTTCTGGAAATCAAGGATACGTATGCAAATCCTGCCCCTCTGGGCCTGGCTGGTTTCGGCCTCACCACTGTACTTTTGAATATTCATAATGCAGGGTTCTTCCCCCTGGATATGATGATTGTAGCCATGGGCATCTTCTATGGTGGCATTGCCCAGATCATCGTAGGCGTGATGGAGTTCAAGAAGAACAACACCTTTGGCACCACTGCCTTCACCTCGTACGGGTTGTTCTGGATCAGCCTGGTATTTATCTGGCTGGCCCCTGAGGCAGGCCTGGTGGCCAAGCCGTCGGCCCTGAGCATGGCCTTGTACCTGGGCATGTGGGGGGTGTTTTCGACCTTCCTGTTTGTGGCTACCTTAAAGATGGTGCCTGCCATGCGCTGGCTGTTCGGCTCGGTAGTGGTTCTGTTTGCCTTGCTGGCTGTTGCCAACATTACCGGCAGCCCCCTGATCCATACCCTGGCGGGTATTGAAGGGGTTATCTGCGGATCCATTGCCATTTATATCGGGATGGGCCAGCTGGTGAACCAGTCGCACGGCAGGGTGCTGATGCCGATGTAAGCGATCATCACAAAGACCAGAAAGGGCTGTCCATGATCGTGTGGGTAGCCCTTTTTTGGTTTCAGGTTTCAGGTTTTCTTCCTGTACCTGAACCCTGAAACCTTTCTTTTATGCATCAAAACCCTGTGTCCTTTTGATTTTTTTTCAGGGACTACAGGGACTTCAGGGACTACAGGGACAATCAATCTGCTAATCCTCAAATCCTCAAATCTGCTAATCGTCAGATCAGTCTTCCCCTCTCCATTTCTCCCCCCGCTCTATCTGCCGGCCACCACCAGCATCTCAAAGTCTTCGGTGGTGAGTTGGTCATTGCGCGAATAAGCCCCCAGCTTCGCCCCAAAGATGTCGATCTGACGGAATCCCAATGACTTCAGCAGCCAGGTGATCTCGCTGGGCACATAGTAGCGTTCGTTGCACTTCAGCACTTTGGTGGCCCCTGAGTCATCGGTGATTTTGGTGATGTTGTGCTCGCGGAAGGTCATCAGGTCAAAAGTCTCGCTCTTATAAGTGGCGTTTCCTTCGTTGGTGTGGGCCGCACAGAACCTCTCAACCGAATGGTATAAGGGGAACAGTCCGTTGAGGGTGGTAAAGATAAACTTGCCGTCGGGCTTCAGGGCTTTTGTGGCGCTTGCCAGGATCTGGTAGTTCATCTCGTCGGTTTCCATGAGCGAAAAACCGCCCTCGCAGAGCATGATGGCCAGGTCGAACTGTTGCTCAAAAGGCAGGTTGCGGGCATCGTGCTTCAGGAAGGGGATGTCGAGGCCTTGTTGCTGTGCCTTCTCCCTGGCCCTGTCGAGTTGCGACTGGGAGAGGTCGATACCTGTGACCGTATACCCTCTTTTGGTTAACTCGATGCTGTGCCTGCCTGTGCCGCAGCCGATGTCGATGATGTTCAGCGATTTGTTGTGGCTGATCTCCTGCACGATGAAGTCGCATTCGCCGGCAGTGCCCTGGGTGTAGCTTTCCTTGTCGTACTGGTGGCTGTAATTCTCAAACAGGCTTTCGTACCATTGCTTTTTTTCTATCATGTTGAGGGGCTTTAGGTTATACGCAATATTAGTGATAATTTTCAGGTTTCACTAAAGTCCCATATGTCCCTTAAAAAGAAAAAAGAATCTCCACAAATTCACACAAATTTTAAGAAGACAATTTAAGAAAATTGAAAAAAAACACCTGCCCTCACATGCTTTTTAAGGCCCTTTTCAGGAGGGCAGAATTAAGTGGCACTTCTATCCTGTCGGGCTGGTTAAAGACTTAAAAAAGGTATCGTGAGGGCTTGTGTGGCAAAAAAAAGAGGACACATAGTGCACAGCATTTTAAGGAGAGTCGCACAAGGGTTTAATACATGTGAATCTTATCCATGAAAATCAGTGACATCCGTAAAATCAGTCTTCCAGATACTTATACGAATGAATAATCTGTGGGAATTGTCTTCTGAAAATTTGAGGAATTTGTGGAGATTCTTTTTAAAAACATAATGCGCAACAATGAACCATGACTTGATGCTTGTTGTTGAATGCTAACAGAAACCAACCAGAAGTCATGAAGCAGGAAAGCCTTCCACACCCAATACCTAAAACCTGAAACCTGAAACCAGACCCCGTATGAAAAAGGTAAAAAGAACATTTATCCAACTTCCGGTAAAGGATCTTGAGAAGTCCAGGAACTTCTTCACCCAGCTGGGTTTCTTTTTTGATACCCAGCTGACCGATGATCGCAGCGCCAGCCTGATCATCATTGAAGATTGTGTCTATTGTATGCTGGTGCGGGAAGATTTTTTCGATGCCTTCACCAGCAAGCCTGTCGCCCTGAACGCGCAAACCACAGAGGTGGTGATTGCCATAGAAGTGGACAACAAAGAGGCAGTGGATGATATGATCCGTGAGGTGGTGGCCGGTGGCGGGGCCATCTACAGCGAGCCGGCAGACAGGGGCTGGCTGTACCAGCATTTCTTTTACGATCCCGATGGGCATCAGTGGGAGGTGTATGCGGTAGATAAGGGGAGGATGGTTAGCAGATGAGCAGATTAGCAGATGAGCAGATGAGCAGATGAGCAGATTAGCAGATTAGCAGATTAGCAAATTAGCAGATTAGCAGATTAAAAGGGGGAGGTGCTGGTCGCTAAAGTCCCTCATGTCCCTCATGTCCCTCATGTCTCAGTAGTCCCTAAGAAGAACTCTGTGTAACTAACTCTACTTAAATTCTTCTTAAACTCTGTGTCCTCTTTTTTTAATCAGAACGCGGATGGTCGCGGATCGCTGCGCGAGCGCGGATGGTCGCGG
>JAWOCF010000236.1:0-4263 GCA_046483935.1 Bacteroidales bacterium
CCCGGCTGACTGGTGGAGTCACGCAGCAGGAATGCAGTGAGCTGATTATCTCGTTTTTCAGGGATAAACGGTAACACTATTGGTTGTAAAGAACATTTACACCTATTGAAAGTGTTCCTGTCTTATTTCTTCGAAGGCAGGAATCCTGCGGTGTGACCATTTATCAAGGACCACCCCGTCTTTCATCAGCAACAAGCCTGGGTTGGAACGGATAATGGTTTTCAATTCAATTTCTCCTGCCTGATAAAAGGGATACGGAGTCTGATGCTCATGACGGAATTCCTCAATCATTTCATATGGGGTTCCCGTGATGACAATAAATGAATAGCCATGATCCATGGCTTTCAGGGCCAGATCATTGATCTTGTTGGAAAAGGCGCTGGTATTGGTGCTGGTCAGGTCGTAAGCTACCACGATGAACTGATAGTCCGGGTTGGCAATATATGCTTCGGTATAATCATCCCCATATTCATCCTGAATCACAAAGTTGCTGATGGGGGCATCCTGGTAAGGGGTGATTACCTCACTGCGCTGTTCCTTGAATTCCCATTGGGCCATCCACTCAGCATCATCCCATGGGTAATCGCTTGCCGGATATTCAGTGGTTTCTCCCGTTTCCTTGTTTTCAAAAACCAGATATATATCCGCCTGCTCAGGGGTGGATGTTACCAGTTCGTTCACATTGTTACCCACCTTCCATGGCCTGAAGTCAATTACAGGAAGGTAAAAGATGTTATAAACCGAGAAGCCCACAATCAGCAGGGTGGTTACCCCCAGCAGGTACAAGTCTTTTTTTGATGACCAAAGCGGACCAATTGCCCTGCGGTAAATAAATATCAGGATCGCAGCACCCGTGATCACGATGTTTTTGTAAAAGGTAGCCCAGTTGCTGATGATAATGGCATCGCCAAAGCATCCGCAATCAGGCACAGGGTTATTCAAGGCAATGTACAGCGTCAGGGGGGTAAAAAAGGCCATGAATAATAAGGCAATCCAGGCGCTCCAACGCATCTTCAGGCCTAACAGCACGGCTACCCCAACAATAAATTCCAGGGAGCTTAACAATACGGCCAGGGGTAGGGCAGACCACGAGAGCCATTCAAGGTTGAACGCCAGAAAGTAGTCTTGAAACTTATAAGCAGATCCAAGAGGATCCACTGCTTTCACAAAACCGGAAAAAATAAAAGTGATCCCAAACAGGATCCGGGAAATCCACACGGCAATCTTCATGAGAGGAGGCTTTTTACTTGATTTTCATGAAGCAACAAATATACAATTTTTCATTACAGATGGCACCGCCTGTTGTTTCTTAAAAATAAAACTGCAGACCGCTTTTCCCGGAGAAGGAAATCAGGTCTGCAGCAAAATATATATCGATACGAAGCCCCCGGGGGCTTCGTATTTAATTATTTTACAGTTGGCGCCATGGCCTTTTTGGCGGGATTCTCAGGCTTGAATGCCTCGGTGTTTTCTACGACCTTTCCATAGATCTTGAATACCTTCTGCCCGCTTTCATCGTTCGACATGGCGGTAATGACGCGGTTGATGTTGTGTACTCGCGCTGCTGGCCTGAACTGAGCAATAATTTTACCCTTTTCTCCTGGCAGTACCGGCTCACGGGTCCATTCCATAATGCGGGTTCCGCAGCAGCCTCTCACCTGGCTGACCACCAGGGGCTGGTCGCCTTTATTCTCGAATTCTACTTCTATTTTAACCATCTCCAGGGTTTCGATGGCCATGGCCCCCAAATCAACCGATTTTTCGAGGTATTCAAATTTTGGGCCTGATTGACCGTAAAGCATGGTGGTGCTGAGCACCAGAATGCAAAAAAGGAATGCAAACTTTTTCATACAATAATTCTTTTTTTGCGTTGAACGACTTAAGTGAACTATAAACTTTAACTCAATAACCGTACCGCAGATAAAAAATCCGGGATCGGGGTATGGGATAGCACTCAATATTTAACTGTTATATTCCGCCATATGTGCTATTGCCAGGGCGGAGCTCATTTGGAGTTTATGATGATGCAGAACAAATTTACGATAAATTATTTTATTGCCTAAAAAACAATGGGCAAAATTCTTGGTGAAGCCGCATAAAAACGAAACATTATGGTATTTAGGCTTTTAGCACAAAAAAAAAGAGCCGGTTCAAAATCTCTTTTGAAACGGCTCTTTTATATATTGCCTGAACATTAATTTGCAACACGCGGAGTGCTGAAAATTAATGACAGCGGTTGATGCAATCAATCACCTGAGTGAGTGCTTCGTGCTTGAGATAGTAGAAGGTGTTTTTTCCACTACGACGTGAGTCCAGAACGCCTTTGGTTTTCAGGATATTCAAATGATGAGAAGCGGAAGCCTGTTCGATTTTCAGTGTTTCGTATATCTCGGTAACATTCATTTGTTCCTTTTTTTCCAGAAGTCCAATAATCGCGATACGCATTGGATGTGCAATTGCGCGCAGCTTGCTGGCTGCTTCTTCCAGTTTCTTGGGATCTAATTTTTGAGTTGCCATACTTAATGTTTTTTGTTCTGTTTATTGTTACATGTAGCAAATATATAAATATATTTTGCAACATACTAATTTTTAACTTATTTTTTTAAAATATCATCAAAAAGAACTAAAATTCCTCAGAAGATATTTATTATTAGTTGCTTATTTGGTTTTATGCTCTAAAACCTGTAAAGCAATGATTAAAAATACAAAATTACAAACAAATAAAAAAACATCTTTTAGTTTATTTAACAAAATAGTAAAAATATCTTACCCTGACGAATAGCAAAAAGGGAAGAAACCATTGTTCCTTCCCTGCAAGTTTTTTCTACAAACACTGGCAGAATGCCCGATATTTTCTTTCTCCAGGCTGGTCAGGCTTTTTTAGATTTGCACACTTTTGATGTGAAGAACTCCCGGTTCATCATGGCGATGAATTCTACCGAGATGCCTTTGGGGCAATCAAACTCGCAGGCATAAGTGTTGGAACAATACCCAAAGCCCATCTCATCCATTTTGTGAACCATCCTGGTTACCCTTTCAGCGGCCTCTACCTTGCCTTGAGGCAGCAAGGCATATTGCGAAACTTTGGCCGCTACAAACAGCATGGCCGAAGAGTTTTTGCAGGCTGCCACACAGGCCCCGCAGCTGATGCAGGCGGCTGCATCAAATGCCCGGTCGGTAATCAGCTTGCCTACCGGAATGCTGTTGGAGTCCTGGGCTGATCCGGTATCTACGTTGATAAACCCTCCCGCCTGCATGATTTTTTCAAAGGCTGAACGATCTACCACCAGGTCTTTAATGATGGGGAAAGCTCTGGAACGCCAGGGCTCTACCACGATGGTATCTCCATCTTTGAACTCCCTCATGTGTAGTTCGCAGGTAGTGGTTTCTTTCATTGGCCCATGGGGCCGGCCATTGATGTACAATCCACAGCTGCCGCAGATGCCTTCCCGGCAGTCGTGCTCAAAAGCCACCGGCATGTTGCCACTTTCTATCAGGGTGGTGTTCAGGTAATCAAGCATTTCCAGGAATGACATCTCGGGAGAAATTCCCTTGAGCTGATGGGTTTCAAATTTCCCTTTGGTGCTGGCATTCTTCTGGCGCCATATTTTTAATGTGATATCCATGATTTATCGGTTGTTAAAGGGTTATTTATAACTCCTTTGCTTCAGTTCTACATATTCGAATTTCAGGTCTTCCTTATGCAGGAGCGCCTTTTGCTGATGTCCCTGATACTCCCAGGCAGCGATATAGGCATAATTCTCGTCATCACGAAGTGTTTCTCCCTGGTCGGTCTGGTATTCCTCCCGGAAATGCGCTCCGCATGATTCATTGCGCTCCAGGGCATCCTGACACATCAGCCGGCCTACTTCAAAGAAATCGGCCACTCTCAGGGCTTTCTCCAGCTCCTGGTTCATCTCCCGGGAGGTGCCGGGCACCTGAAGGTCGTTCCAGAATTCTTCTTCCAGCTGATCAATCTCTACTAGAGCTTCTTGCAGGCCCTGGGCATTGCGACGCATCCCACAATGATCCCACAGGATTTTGCCCAGCCTTCTGTGGAAAGAGGTGGCCGTCTGTTTGCCGTTGATGGCCATCAGCCGATCAATGCGTTCAATCACCTTTTGTTCGGCCTGCACAAACTCAGGCGTATCGGTCGCTATTTTGGGTTGACGAATCTCCCCGGCCAGATAATCACTCAGGGTATAGGGAATGATAAAGTACCCATCGCCCGAGCATTGCATCAGCGAGCTTGCTCCCAGCCGG
>JAWOCF010000200.1:0-7310 GCA_046483935.1 Bacteroidales bacterium
GCATTGAATGCCATTACCATGATTGTCGAACACCTCGACACCCTGGAACAGGCAACTGCCTATATCATGGAAGCTGGTATTCAGGGAGCAGAGATCACATCATTTGTTGCCATGTTCGACCGCCTGGGGGCTATGGCCACGCGTTATTCCGACCGCATCACCCAGGAGGAGCTTGAAGTAGAGGCCAACAGGCTCAGGCACCGTACTTTGAACTTCTTTGAGGAGTTTGATTTTACACTCGAAAAAGAGATATTAACTGCCCTGGTAAAGCTTTATGATCAGAATGTTACCGATCATTATAAAACCAAAGCGGTGAAAGACGCCCTGGAGAAGTACAATCATGATCATTCTGCTTATATAGATGCCATTTTTGCACAATCCATTTTTGGGTCGCAGCAAAACATTCTTCATTTCCTTGAGCATTTCACCCAACAGGATGGGGCGCGTTTGGAACAAGACCCGGTGTTTCAGCTATGCCTGGGATTCTTTCTGGTAAACCGCGACAGGGTGAACCCCCGGCGCTCAGAACTCAGAAAACAATATGCAGAATATCACAAGGAGTATGTTCGGATTATTAGCCAACACGCTGATGAAAAGATGTTTCCCGATGCCAACCGTTCGTTGCGGCTTTCCTTCGGAACAGTAAAAGGTTTTGAATACGATGGCAAAGAATACCTGCCTCATACCAATCTGCAACAGGTGCTTGAAAAACACAATACCGGTGATGTTTATTATCAGTTACCTGACGATTTTGTGCAGTTGATCCGCAATACCGAAGATGCCGACCAGATTCCGGTGTGCCTGATCAACGACAGTCATACTACCGGGGGCAGTTCGGGCAGTCCCTTGTTAAATGCCCGGGGTGAGTTGGTAGGGATCGGCTTCGACAGGGTGAATCACGGGTTGGTATCTGACTTTGAATACTTCCCCCAATACAGCAGGAACATCTCGGTCGATATCAGGTATGTACTCTTTATCCTGGAACATTATATGGAGGCGGGGCCTCTGATGCAGGAAATATCCTTTGCAAAGACAAAACGAAAGAGAAGATTCATGTTTTTTTGAGACCATCAAGGGGCTGCTCTGTAGAAAGGCAGTCCCTTTTTGATTTGGGGCGCTTTGTTTTGGATGCTTCAGGCGCCTCCATGTTTCTGATGTATTCCGAGGGTGTTTGGTTGGTGCATTGCTTAAAGGCACGGTTAAAGGTCGACTTGGAATTGAACCCGCAGTCCAGGGCCAGCCCCAGCAAGGTAGTGGCTTTATGCTCGCCGGCTTCCAGTTTGTCAAGAAAGTAATTGATCCTGTAAGCATTGATAAAGTCGGAATAGCTTTTCTCTGCTTTGCGGTTCACGGTCTCGGAAACCAGATGTTCTGACATCTGAAGCATGCCCGATATCTTGTTAAGAGTGAGGTCGTTGTCCAGAAATGCTTTCGTGTCACGAAGAAAACCCGTGATCTTCTGATAGTTCTCTGTCAGGTCCTCTTCCTTCAGCCCGGATTTATACCGTTCTTTCTCTTCCTCGTAAAAGGCGGGTCCCAGCAGCACGACGGAATAGCGGTTCCATACGTAGATCAGGGTCAGCAGAAAAATGGTGACGATAAAATTGATCAGTTGCTTTTTGGTGACTGCAAAGGGGATGTCGAAGAAATACAGCAACTCGATAATCCAGGCAATCACCATCAGAATGGCAACCCCCTGGATGATGCTGTTCAGCCAGTTAAAGGTAAACAGCTGCTTTTTGCGATCCAGCTTCTTGTCGTTCCTGATTTTATTGATCAGCAATTTGGAAGCAATCACATAACCCGTTAAGATGCCTAATTTGATGACCACCGAAATGACATTATAGATATTGCTGGAGTTGAAACAGCCTTCTGTATCCAGACAATGGGCCAGTCCTAAAGATCTGACCGTGGTTTTATAGACCACGAACAAGACTACCGGAATCAGATGCAGAAGCAGGTTCCGGGATTTGATCTTCAGATCGTTGTTTATAAAACTTAAAATGTAGAAGTACAAAATGGGGCCATGCAACACATGCGTGTAACAGAGAACCTCATGATACCAGTGGTAGGTGGCAAATAAACCTTTTGAGGAGAAGAAAAAGGTAATTACCGTGAAGAAAATCAGGAAAAGCCAGCCCACAAAGATTTTCCCATGCAAGGGCTTGGGTTTCCTGTTAATATTCGAAAGAATAAAAAAGAATAAAATGGCAACACAACCAATAAACAAATAATCCATTTACATTCGCTCAATTGTGGTTTTCTGACCTTCCAAAATTAGCTGCTTTTTCTTGATTTTCAATAGGGAAATCACTGATTATCAAATTTTTGTTGTATTAAACAACAAAAAATACTTCTACACTTCAGATATCCTCTTTTCGTCCTGTTTTATTGACCGGAAAGATGATCAGAACACAAAGATACATTAAAAAATGATATTTAGATTGAGGCATATGTAACGCTCAGACGGGATAATCCTCGCAAATCAGAAACAAAAAACCTCCATTAATAGCCCCATTTACGGTCATCTCCAGGCAGTTCTCTTTTTTGAAAAAAGTGACGTAAAATTGCGTTATTTGAAAAATATAACGTAATTTTGCGTCATAATGATCAGCAATTACCTTGTTTTTAAAAATGAACCTTATGAAAGTTACCTCTCCAGCCCTTGAAGAATTAAAAAAAGCACTGATACAAACCCAAAACCCTCAGGCAGGTATACGCCTTTTTGCTCAGGAAGGATGCTGCGGGCCCGGCTTGCAGATGGCCCTTGCCCCCGCTCCTGCCGAAGGTGAAAACCTGGTTGCTTATGAAGAGGTTAACTTCTTCATTGACCAGAAAGCCCTTGAGATGCTCTCGGGAGTGACCATAGATTTTGGATCGCAGGGCTTTCGTCTGGAAGGTTTCAGGCGCTCCGGCGGTTGTGGCTGCTGAGCCAATCCCATCGTGTAAGAATGATCATACCAACCCAATAACCATGATTATGGAAAATTCTCAGGAAATCACCTTTAGCGAAGCCATAAAGCAGCAGGCCCGCCTGTTTAAAGCACTGGCCCATCCGGCCCGGCTGGCCATCCTGCAGTACCTGGCCCAGATCAAAACCTGCATGACCGGCGATATTGCTGATGAACTGCCATTAAGCCGTACTACTGTAAACCAGCATCTTAAAGAACTGCGTGATGCCGGACTGATAAAAGGAACTGTGGCCGGAGTCAGAACCAACTATTGTCTGAATGCCCGGGCAATTGAACAGCTTCAGCAGGATACCGGAACATTCTTTTCGCAGATCGCGGTGAAGGAAACGTTTTGCTAAAATTTTACCCACCAAAAATTGTGTCTTATGAAAGTACTGATTTTATGCACCGGAAACTCCTGCCGCAGCCAGATGGCCCACGGGTTTATGGAGTCTTTTGATCCCGGGCTGACGGTCCGCTCTGCCGGAACCGAAGCTTCCGGACAACTCAACCAAAAGGCTGTTGCTGCCATGAAAGAGGCAGACATTGATATCAGCCATCATACTTCCGACCCCGTAGAAATGTATCTGGGCGAAGACTGGGATTACGTGATCACAGTATGTGGCGGGGCCAATGAAAACTGCCCCATTTTTCCCGGTAAAGTGAAGCACCGCCTGCATATCGGATTTGATGATCCTTCGCATGCCCAGGGTTCTGAGGAGGAGATCTGGAAAGAGTTTATCCGCGTAAGGGATGAAATAAAAGAAGGTTTTTATAAATTGTATCAGGAGGAAATAAAACCACAGCTATGACACAAAAAGATATTAAAGAGATTGTAAAGGAAAAGTATGGTCAGATTGCATTACAATCTGATGCACAGGCCGGATGTTGCGGTTCTACGGGCGATTGCTGCGGCGTTGATTATACGGTTTTCAGTGAGAATTATGAAAAGCTGGATGGATATAATGCCGATGCCGATCTGGGCCTGGGATGCGGACTCCCTACCGAGTTTGCCATACTCAAGCCCGGGCACCATGTGCTGGACCTGGGCAGTGGTGCCGGCAATGATTGTTTTGTAGCACGCGCTATTGTGGGCCAGGATGGCAAAGTTACCGGTCTGGATTTTTCGGATCAGATGCTGGCCAAAGCCCGTGTCAATGCACAAAAGCTGGGCTTTACGAATGTAGAATTTGTTGCCGGCGACATTGAGCAGATGCCTTTCGAAAACCAACAGTTTGATGTAATCATTTCAAACTGTGTGCTGAACCTGGTGCCCGACAAGCAGAAGGCCTTTGCCGAAATGATGCGGGTGCTGCGGCCCGGTGGCCACTTTTGTGTATCTGATGTGGTCATCAAAGGGCAGTTGCCCGAAAAGCTCAGGCAGGATGCCGAAATGTATGCAGGGTGTGTGTCGGGGGCTTCGCCCATAGAAGAATACCTGGAAGTGGTGAGCAACACCGGGTTCAAAAATACCACCATCCATAAACAACGCAAGGTCGATATTCCTGAAAACATCCTGCGCTGCTATCTCGATGAGCATGAAATGCAGGAGTTCGCTTCCGGTAAGATTGGCATCTTCAGCATAACCCTGAGTGCCGAAAAATAATTGTCGAATTTTCAGAATTGTTATTGATGACTGATCCCGTAAAAAAAACAGTAATCCCTGATCAACCAAAAAGAACCATTGGATTTTTCGAAAAATATCTTACCCTTTGGGTGGCCCTGGGCATCCTGGCAGGTATAGGTATCGGATACCTGGTGGGCGATCGCATCCAGGTAATCAGCAGCATGGAAATTGCCCGGGTAAACATTCCCGTGGCGGTGCTGATCTGGCTGATGATCTATCCCATGATGCTGCAGATTGATTTCTCCAGCATCCGCCAGATCCATAAAAAGCCCCGTGGCATCGTATGGACCGTAATCATTAACTGGCTGATCAAGCCTTTTACCATGGCCTTCTTTGCCTGGATATTCTTTTCAAAAATCTATGCCGCATGGATTGACCCTGCCCTGGCCGGCGAATACATTGCCGGGGCCATTATTCTGGGAGCGGCACCCTGCACTGCCATGGTGTTCGTGTGGTCGTATCTTACCGATGGCGACCCCAACTACACCCTGGTGCAGGTGTCGGTCAACGACCTGATCATCCTGGTGGCCTTCATTCCCATTGTGGGCTTGCTGCTGGGCATTACCGACGTAATCATCCCTTACGACACCCTGGTAGCCAGCGTGGCGATCTTTGTGGTGGTGCCCCTGGTGGCAGGGGTGATCACCCAACGGATCCTGCTGAAGGCAAAAGGGGAAGCGTGGTTTAAGCAGGTTTTCCTGGCCAGGCTCAAACCCGTGAGTATTGTGGCCCTGCTGATTACCTTGGTATTGTTGTTTGCCTTCCAGGGGCAGAATATCCTGAACAATCCGCTGATCATTCTGCTGGCTGCCGTACCCCTGGTGATCCAGACCTACTTTATTTTCTTCCTGGCATGGTATGGTGGCAAGAAACTGGGCCTCAGGCATGCTGTCTGTGCCCCGGCTGCCATGATCGGCGCCAGCAACTTTTTCGAACTGGCCGTGGCCGTAGCCATTGCCCTGTTCGGGCTGCAATCGCCCGCCGCACTGGTTACCGTGGTGGGCGTGCTGGTTGAGGTGCCCGTGATGTTGTCGCTGGTGGCCTTTGCCAACCGCAGGAAGTACTAATGGTTGGCCGATAGCCCTGAAGCAATGACCAGGTGCAGGTTCAGGTAGGTTTCATCATCAATAACTGATATTGATGCCATCCCCGGCGGGTAAAACCTGCAGGAGCCAGGCATAAAATGCAGCCGCTCCGGAAAATCCTTCCGGGGCGGCACTTTTTTGCCCTGTTTTAAACAAATCTTCCCTTTACCAACGACGGACCGGGAGCATATCAGAGCCATAGTTCAAACGTAGTTCAAACGTAGTTTAAACGTAGTTCAAACGTATTTCAAACGTATCATAAACGTAATTTTACGTCTGAAGTACGTCTAAATAATGTTTATGATTAAATCCTGATAGGGTTTTATTATGGTGTTGACCAGGAGAGAGGTGGGAATCAGCTCAGGTAAACTGGAGAAGGGGGTTTGGCTCGGCCTGGTGCCGCATAATGGTCATGGTTATTTTAATGACCTTTTACTATGTGATTCATTTGGTTAAGCAACAAATTCTGTGTAACTTTCGTTTATAAAATAAATAATATTATCAAATGATAAAGGCTGAAGAACAGATTCCGACCACCACAGCGCACTACGACAAGCTCGTAAGCATTCTGGGGAAGAAGTATATCCGGTCAGATATTCATAATCCTTTCGACTTTATAGCTTTAGCTTCCAAAGGAATCAACGCTCACGTGATTCTTAACTTCAGAAAACATTTTAACATCCCGCGTGGATTTGCCGCAGAACTGCTGAATGTTTCGGAGCCTACCGTTTACAGATGGATTCGTGAAAACAAAAAGCTGGAAAGAAATTTTTCCGTACAGCTCTTTGAGCTGGCCGACCTGTTTCTTACCGGATCGGAGGTTTTTGAAAGCAAAGAAAATTTTTTCAAATGGCTTGAGCTGCCCAATACAGCTTTTGGGGGCTTACAACCCAAAGAATTGCTCGAAGTGCCCGGAGGGATAGCGAAGGTGCGTGACTTGCTGGGAAGAATAGAACATGGCGTTTATAGCTAAGTCTCGATGGTAGTATTTCGCATTGCCAAAAGTAAGAAAGCTTCCGATATCAGTGGCACAGGAGCTGCTCTGTATCCGGGCAGGTGGAATAAGAAGGGCACCCCGGTACTGTATACCGGAGAAAGCAAGGAAATCGCATTGCTCGAAACCATCGTCCATATCCCGCCGATGATAATTCCTGAATCAGACATCCTTACGCTCCAAATACCCGATGATTCCATCACTGAAATTAACGCAGAAGATCTGCCTTCCAACTGGTATCAGTTTCCTGCTCCTTGCATCCTTGCTGAAATAGGGCAGAAGTGGATCGACCAGGGAAGCACCCTTGCCTTAAAGGTTCCGAGCAGTATAATACACTCAGCCAATAACATTATTCTGAATTGCCAGCATGCGGACTATACATCTGTGAAGATCCTGAGTCAAAGGAGATTTTATTTTGATTCAAGATTGCGCAAATAGCACGCCTGCTAGTGGAGTTGGATGAACAAAAAACCCAAAACGCCTCATTATAAAGGTGTTTTGGGTTTTTATCAGTGACTCCGGAGGGACTCGAACCCCCAACCGACAGAACCGGAATCTGCTATTCTATCCAATTGAACTACGGAGCCTGATTTTCGTTTGCAAAGATAAACATTTCTTGTTTTAAATAAATGTTCCTTTGCCAAAACACTTTT
>JAWOCF010000052.1:0-5537 GCA_046483935.1 Bacteroidales bacterium
CCATCTTTTGATATGAATCATCAGAGGAAAAACATTTTTTAAAGAAATTGGGGCTGTATTGTTTTTTTCTTTACCTTTGCTAAGAATTAAAATAACAAAAGTACTGACCTCCGCTAAAAATATCCCTGAACACCTTCCTGTAAGATTTGCTTCACATTATTGCTGCGTCGCTCAGTACAACATCATTAACAACACATTATTTTTATGAAAACTGGAACAGTAAAATTTTTCAACGAGATTAAAGGATTTGGATTTATTAAAGAATCTGATTCTGACAAAGAATACTTTGTACACGCCACCGGTCTGATTGATCAGATCCGCGAAGGTGACGAAGTGACCTTCGAACTTCAGGAAGGAAGAAGAGGATTGAATGCGGCTAATGTAAAACTCGCATAAGCTCATCCCCAGAACTATATCCTGTTGAATCAACAGGATATAAAAGAAAAGGTTGCCATGGAAACATGGCAGCCTTTTTTTTATTGTCTTATTATTACTGTTTCCTTGTGAGAAAGGATTTCAGGAAAGCTTCTGAAAATAAAAAGCCTTTGATCCTCGTGGGCTTATCTCCAGGCCTGTATTTGTTTGATCATTTGTTGATCTGTTTTAAATTCAGAAGTAAAATGAAACTGGATCTGGGGAAAACTCTCCTGCGAGGACTTCAGGGCCCAGGCATTTTCGGCCAGAAACACAGGCCGGTCTTCTTTGTCAAAAGCAATATAGCGTCCTTTCCGGGCAACAAAGTTCTCAAGAGCTTTCTTATCCTCTGAGGTAAACCAACAGGCCTTATAATAGTTACGGTGCTCCAGCGAGCACGATGCTCCATACTCATGCAGCAGCCTGAACTGAATCACTTCGAACTGCAATTCACCTACTGCCCCAATGATCTTGACATTTCCGGGCTGTTGGATAAACAACTGCGCCACCCCCTCATCGGTCAGCTGCCTGATCCCTTTTTCCAGCTGTTTGGTTTTGAAAGGATCTCTGTTGACCAGTTCCTTAAAGATCTCGGGCGAGAAGCTGGGAATGCCTTTAAACTCAATCATCTCTCCTTCGGTAAGCGTATCCCCTATTTTAAAGATGCCGGTGTCGTACAAGCCAACCACATCGCCCGGGAAGGCTTCCTCAACAATATTTTTTTCATTGGCCATGAAGCTGGTAGGGCTTGTAAACCGCATCTTTTTATTCAGGCGGGTGTGCATGTAAAAGGCATTGCGCTCAAATTTGCCCGATACGATCCTGCAAAAGGCGATCCGGTCGCGATGATTGGGATCCAGGTTGGCATGAATTTTAAAGACAAAGCCTGTGAAAGCCTCCTCGCCAGGGGCGATCATCCGCTCGCCGGCCTGGCGGGCCCGGGGATAAGGAGCAATATTTACAAAGGTGTCCAGCAGTTCCTTCACCCCGAAGTTATTAATGGCACTGCCAAAAAAAACAGGGGCCAGATAGCCATCCCGGTAAAGGCCCTGATCAAAAGGCTCATATACACTCTCAATTAACTCAACATCTTCAAGCAATTTGGCCGTAGCATCCTGTCCGATGTGTTCTTCCAGTATTTTATCATTGATGTCGGGGATGGCAATCAGATCCTGTGACAGCTTTGTCTTCTCGGGTTGAAACAACCGCAGGTGCTTCTCATAAAGATTATACACCCCCTGAAACTTCATGCCACTGCCGATGGGCCAGGTAAGGGGTCGGGTATGAATATTCAGCTCCTTTTCAGTTTCGTCAAGCAGTTCATAAGGGTCTTTTCCTTCACGGTCCAGCTTGTTGATGAAAATGATTACCGGGGTATTGCGCATACGGCATACTTCCATCAACTTACGGGTCTGTTCCTCAACACCCTTGACTGAATCAATCACCAGTATCACACTGTCAACAGCCGTCAGGGTGCGATAGGTATCCTCAGCAAAATCCTTATGACCAGGAGTATCCAGAATATTGATCTTGAACCCCTGATATTCAAACCCCATGACAGAAGTAGCCACCGAGATTCCTCGCTGTTTTTCAATCTCCATAAAGTCGGAGGTTGCTGTATTGCGTATCTTGTTGCTTTTAACGGCTCCGGCCGTCTGAATAGCGCCTCCAAAGAGCAGCAATTTCTCAGTCAGCGTGGTTTTTCCGGCATCAGGATGACTGATGATGCCAAAAGTGCGGCGTTTTTGTATTTGTTTTTCGTGTGTCATAGATGCAATGAAAGAAGCAGGCTTCTGTCGAAGTCATTAAAAGTAAATGCTGTTGATGGGCTTCAGCCCGGCGGAAAATCTTCCTAACCGGCTCAGGGCGGGGTCATTGAGGCATGCAATAGGCTGGTTGTCATTTCGGTTGCAAAAATAAGGATTTTTTTGATGATAAGGAAATCCCCGCAATCTTATATTTTCCGGACATAAATATGGATAGATTAACGAAATAATTGTATTTTTAACATGAACTCATCCTGTTGTTTTTCGCCTTAAAGGATCACAATGACCGTTGAAATTCTGCTGGTTTATTTTATTTTGCTGAGCGCCCTGGTGTTGTTTTTCACTTCATGGGTCAGGATGGACGTGGTGGCTCTATTGGTACTCAGCAGCCTGACTATCTTTGGGCTGATCACCCCGGTCGAAGCTCTGGCAGGCTTCAGCAATCCGGCGGTAATTACTGTATGGGGCATGTTTATCCTCAGTGCAGGATTATATCAAACCGGAGTGGCAAAAATGATTGGCCGCCGGGTTTTGCAACTTGCCGGAAAAGGGGAAATGCGCATGATCATCACCATCATGCTGATCTCGGGGTTGCTTTCTACTATTATGAATAATGTAGGGGTGGCTGCCCTGATGTTGCCGGTAGTGATGGATGTCGCCCGATCCACCCAACGGGCCCCATCGCGGCTGCTGATGCCTCTGGCTTTCGGGGTGTTGCTGGGGGGGATGACCACCCTGATCGGCACGCCCCCCAACCTGCTGGCCAGCTATGCCTTACAGGAGGCAGGCCTGGAGGCCTTCCGGCTGTTCGATTATGCACCGATTGGGCTGGCAGCCCTGGCAGGTGGAATCCTTTTTATGGTTTTTATAGGCAGGCACCTGCTACCCCATCGTGACTTGATCCGTGAAAAAGGCCCGGCAGCCCGCAAAGGCTTGCCAGCCTATTATGGATTGCAGGAACTTACCTTCCGGATGCGCCTCAGGCCCGAATCACAGATCGTTGGCAAGACCCTTGCAGAAAGCCGCCTGAGAACAGCAATGGGCCTCAACGTGCTTTCGGTAAACCGTAAAGAAGGAGGGGGTACCATATTAGATCCAGGGCCCCACACCTTATTAAGGCCCAATGATACCCTTTTTGTTCAGGGCAGACTGGATGTTGTGAAAACGGTCAGGCAATGGAAACTGCGGGTAGCCGACCAACAACAACTTGAAGGCAACCGCCCCGACCTGGAGCAGCTGAAGGTCTATGAAGCCACTCTGGGGCCTGAATCCAAGCTCATAGGGCAATGCCCTGCCGATCCGGAGATACGACAGCAACTGGGGGCCCACATTCTGGCCATACGCCAGAAAGACGGCCCCAGGGCCAGCAAATTCTTTAAAATCGTATTAGAGGCATCCGACGTGTTATTATTATTTGGTAGTTCCGGGCAAATAGACTCTCTTCAGCAACAGGGCCTGGTGAAAGATGTAACTGCCGTTTCGGCCTGGGATGCTTTTACTGACTACCAACTTTACGAATCACTGTTTTTTGCTGACATAGATCAGTCTTCCACCTTGCCGGGCCGCCCCATGGCAGCCTCTCAGCTGGCAGAAGCCTCCGGCCTGATCATCCTGGGCATCCTGCGCCAGGGCCAACCAATGCAGATGCCTACGCCTGAAGAAACCTACCAGCAGGGTGATCAGCTGCTGATAAAAGGCAACATCAAGGATTTGTCGCTATTGCAAGGGCTGGTGGATGTTGATCTGCTGGAAGAAGCCCCTCCCCGGTCCCAGCGCCTGGAAGCCGGAGAGGTACAAATGGCCGAGGCCGTGCTGGCCCCCCGCTCACAGCTGGCAGGAAAAACCTTACCTGAAATCAACTTTCGTCAGAAGTATGGAGTTACGGTGCTCGCAATATGGCGGAAAGGAGAAGTTTACCGAACCAATCTGCACCGGTTGCCCCTGAACTTTGGGGAGGCATTTTTGCTCTATGGAACCCGCCCCAAGCTGGAACTGCTGGGCGATGAATCAGATTTTATCCTCCTGACAGACACCCTTCAAAAGCCGCTGCGAACCCATAAGGCATTGACATCCATCCTGATCATGGTGGGCGTGTTGATTCCGGTATTGTTTGGCCTCATTCCCCTGGCTATTATGGCTCTGGTAGGAGTCTGTGTCATGGTTCTTACCGGATGCCTGAAGATGGATGAAGCATACCGGGCCATTGAATGGCGGTCGGTATTTCTTATTGCCGGACTGCTTCCCCTGGGAACCGCCATGCATCAAACGGGAGCTGCTGAGCTAATGGCACAGGGGGTAATCGATATTTTCGGGCGATTTGGCCCCTGGGGGGTGGTGGCGGGCCTGCACCTGTTCACCTTGGCAGGCACCCTGGTAATTCCTCCCTCGGCCCTGGTGGTGATCATGTCGCCAGTGGCATTGCAGGCTGCAGCCAGTTTCGACATCTCGGCCCATGCCATTATGATGGCTATCGTGATGGCTGCAGCACCCAGCTTCATGAGTCCTGTTTCACAGCACACCAACCTGATGGTGATGGGCCCTGGTGGATACAAGTTTATTGATTACATAAAAGTGGGCCTGCCCATGGCCATCGTTGTCATCATCATATTAGCATTATTACTTCCTGTATTATGGCCACTATAATGAAAACCATCCTTATCGGTTTAATGATCATGCTTCTCCAATCCTGCAACAATGTCCCTTCTGGCGACTCCCCAACCTTTGATCCGGAGTTGGCGGCCAGTCTTGGGGCTGATGAATATGGCAATAAGAGCTATATCCTGGTAATATTAAAAACAGGGCCTGCTGTTATTGAAGACCCTGTGCTACGCGACAGCCTCTTTGCGGGGCATTTTTCCAATATGAACAGGATGGCCGAAGCAGGTCAACTGGTGGTGGCAGGCCCCATTGGTGAAAACAACCTCGCCTATCGTGGTATATTTATCCTGAATACGACTTCTTCAGGTCAGGCTTGGGAATGGCTCCAGGGTGATCCTACTATAACGAACCAGATCTTTGAAGCAGAACTTTTCCCATGGTATGGTTCGGCAGCATTGCCTGAACATCTGAAGATCCATGAGCGCATTCAACAGGAAAAACTGTAATCCTTCATACTGCCGGAACTCCCTGTTTGTGGCTTGTCTGCCCAAAAAGTCTGATGCATTTTATTTTTCCGGCCAGACTCCCCGCCCCCCTTGCTTTGCAGCCTGGCAATAATAATAAATCTCTTTATTGTTTTTTTTATTAGACCTTTTATGATTATTTTTGGACAAAATTCACAATTAACAGTTTAAATTGCTTGTTTATTCATCATTGGCCTGAACAATCATATCATATATACCCCGGGAAGTTTAGAAC
>JAWOCF010000117.1:0-3208 GCA_046483935.1 Bacteroidales bacterium
ATCTGGCCGGTTTCTCCCTGCGCCTTATATTTCTCAATCCATTCCTCTGCACTGGAAAAGGCAATCTGATTGATGTATTTTTCCACTTCTTCGGCCGTCATCCCGATCCCTTTATCAGAGATGGTGATGGTTTTGGCATCTTTATCAACCTTTACTTCTATAGCCAACGAATCCAGATCTCCTTTTACTGATCCCGTCGAGGACAGGGTCTTCAGCTTCTGGGTGGCATCTACTGCGTTGGAAATCAGTTCCCGGAGAAAGATCTCATGATCTGAATAGAGAAATTTCTTGATGATGGGAAAAATATTTTCCGTGTGTACATTAATCTTTCCTTTTTGCATAGCGATTCTTTATTTTTTATTTGATGCTAATGGCTTCTCAAAGGGCATGCCAATTAAAAAAGACTGACATTTTGGCGCGTACCCTTCAGCTGAATGCCGTAATCCATTAAAATACAACCCCCTCCCCCTGCGCTTTCCCCTGCTAAATAACCGACACAACCTTGTTTAGCAAATTATTTTTAAATTTTTAGTACTTTGCTTTGCATAGTACTAAAACTTATTATACCTTTGCAGAAGAATTAAAAAGATTTTGTCATGAACCTGGAAAATACCAAGGCACAAATGCGAAAAGGAGTACTGGAGTTTTGTATCCTTTCGCTGTTATCGGGCAAGGAGGCTTATGCTTCCGAGCTGATCCAGTCGCTCAAAGATTCCAGGCTGTTGGTCGTGGAAGGAACCATCTATCCGCTGCTCACCCGCCTGAAGAATGATGGGCTGTTAACCTATCGCTGGGAAGAATCACTAAGTGGCCCACCCCGGAAATACTATACCGTAACGGTGCTGGGCAGCAAAGCCCTGGAGGAGCTGCGGCTCACCTGGGCACAGCTGGTCAATGCGGTAGAAAAAACAACCCGTTAAGAATCAAATATTTGATGATCATCATTGGATCATTATCATATATGAATTATATTTGCAACCATAACGTCCTTAAATCATGAAAAAGACCCTCACAGCCAATATCAGCGGCATCGTATTCCACATCGACGAGGATGCCTACGATAAACTCAACCTTTACCTGAAAAATGTCCGGCAGTATTTCACTCCCGATGAAGGTTGCGATGAGATCCTTTCCGATATAGAAACCCGCATTGCCGAGATGCTGCAGGACAAGACCAGCACCAGGCAGGTGGTCACCCTCGATGACATCAACGAGGTGATCAGCCAGCTGGGAGACCCCAGCCAGATCAGGGGCGATGAATCGGCTGAAGAGCCGATGGGATCACCCACCTATATAAAAACCCAGAAAAGGCTGTACCGTGATCCGGACAACAAATACCTGGGCGGTGTAGCCGGTGGGCTGGGTGCCTATTTCAACATTGACCCAACCTGGCTGCGGGTGGCCTTCGTGGTGTTTACCTTTGTTTACGGCTTTGGTCCGCTGGTTTATATTATCCTGTGGATTGTGGTGCCCAGGGCGGTTACCACGGCCGAGAAACTGGAGATGCGCGGCGAGCGCGTCACCATCACGAATATTGAACGGTCAATCCGCGAAGAGCTCGGCGACCTGAAGAAAAACATCGAAGACTTCTCCAACGGGACCCGCAAGGGTCAAAAAAAAAAGGACAACCGTAACAACTTAGAAGAGGCGCTGGAAGATATCGGCCAGGCCTTAGCCTCGGTCTTCACAGTGCTGTTCAGGGTGATTGGCGCCCTGATCGGGGTGGGCTTCATCTTTCTGGGGCTGTTTCTGCTGATCGGCCTCATCTCCTCGCTGTTCTGGGGCCCCATCCCGGTGACCTTCCCGTTTGATGATGCTCCCCTGTTTTCTATCCTTGCTCTTCTGGAGATGATATTCACTGCACCCTGGATGATTAACCTGGCCATAGCAGGACTGTTGCTGGCCCTGGGCATCCCCCTGGTAGCCCTGATCTATTCAGGATTGAGACTGATCTTTGGCTTTGAAAGCAGGATTCGTTATTTTGGTGCTGTTACCTTAACCCTATGGGTGGCAGGAATCGCCATCTGTGCTTTCATGGCTGTTCATGGGGTACGCAACTTTTCAGCCGAACACACTCTGAGTGATCAGTATCCCCTGGAAACCCCTGATAGCCCCAACCTGTATCTGGAGGTTAATGAGGACGCCAGGTTTGAACGCACAGGCCTTGACCGGATGGATCGTCATAACGAAGATTTTTACTGGCTCAGCCTGGCACGCGAAGGAACCGGCAGGCCACGACTGCGCATCCGTTCTACCCAGTCAGACACCATAACCCTTACCATCACCCGCGAATCGCGCGGTGCTACTTATACCGAAGCCCGACAGATGACACAAGGCATTACCTATTCTTATAACCAGCAGGATTCTGTCATCGTCTTTGATCCTGTGTTTTCATGGGAACAGGAAGATCGATGGAGAGGTCAGCAATTGTACCTCGAACTAAATGTGCCGGAAGATAAGGTGGTAATCCTGAGCCCGACCCTCAAAAGAATACTGAACGTTCGCTGGGGTTCCTCGTCAAGAGTGAGGGGCCATGTATACATTCATGACCGGAACCAACGGGCTGACAATCTGGGTGAAGGCCCCTTCAACCACCATGCCATTCCGGGAGGCATCCTCTCGCTGATGGCTCGCGGTTTCTAATCCCGGGGCCCTTTTTTGGCCCTGATAACCACCGGAATTTTAAGCGCCATTGAACAATCAGGCCTTTTATTTATTTTGTTATGTAGGAAAGAACAACGTCTTTCTGTTGTCAGGCCTCATAACCCAATAGTATAACCTCTATGTGCGCAAAGAAAAAGACCCATTCCAAAGAATTTATCCAACAAGTATTAGATGACTACCTGCTTGCCTGCATCAGCAGGCAAGTCAGTATTTTAGGGCGCCGTGAAGTGCTCACCGGCAAGGCCAAGTTCGGCATCTTCGGCGATGGCAAAGAGGTCCCCCAACTTGCTATGGCCCGGGTGTTTCAGAATGGCGACTGGCGATCGGGATATTACCGCGACCAGACCTTCATGATGGCCACCGGCATGATGACCCCCGAGGGCTTCTTCAGCCAGCTGTATGGCGATACCAACCTGGAAGCCAATCCAGCCAACGGAGGCCGTATGATGAACAACCATTTTGCCACCCGTAGCCTGGATGAAAACGGCCAATGGAAAGAACTGGTGAAACAGAAGAACTCCTCGCCCGACATCAGCCCCACGGC
>JAWOCF010000125.1:0-3430 GCA_046483935.1 Bacteroidales bacterium
CAGGGCATAAAACAATTCAACCAGAAACCCGTCGGGCTCGCCTTGAGCATTAATAAATTCGTAGGGAGGGTTGTAATAATCGCCTTTAACCACATAGACCTTGGCAGCCAGCGGGTCAGACTCCTGGGCATATATTATGTTAATGGCCCCTGTAAACAGGGCAAGCAATAAAAATTGAAAAATCAATTTCATAGAAGCAGTAAGTGTTTCATATGTATGAAAGCCTTGGTTGTCATATACTAAATAACAGTGTAACCGATAAAATGTTAGGTTTCTTTCTTTTTTTATGCAAAACAAGCCTGAATAAGATTCTCCACAAATTCCTCAAATTCTAAGAACAATTATTAATGATTGTTCATTCAGAAAAAGCAAGCAGCACGCTTAATTTGTGTTAATTGTCTTTTTAAAATTGTGTGAATTTGTGGAAAGTCTTTCCCCATTCAAGTTATAGATTAGACCATAGTTGGAACGTAGTTAAACCGTAGTTGAAACGTAGTTGGTACGTAAATTTACGATCCAACTACGTTTCAACTAAGGTTTAACAATATACCAATAATGGACCAATCCTGGTCAGGATTACAGGTTGATAGCCTGAAGGGGCCTCAGGTGATAAAGAAAAAAAACTATAATGGGTCATTAGAAAATAATCCATTAGGTTTGCAGTTCAATAGAAAACAAAAAACTCAGAACCAATGACAACCGGAATGTTCTATCTTGAACGTATGAATGAATGGGTAGAATCTATGCTGCTCAAAGCAGGCATAACCTCCTCCCTGGTAGATCCTGCAAGAGCCTTTCTTTATGGTTTGCTAATTTTCCTGGTAAGCCTGATTCTTCGGTATGTTTTCAAGGAGATCATTATTGCTTTGGTGGGAAAATTTGTCAAAAACAGCAGCAACCGGTATGATGATGTTTTTCTGGAAAAAAAGGTGTTTCACAAACTCTCGCACCTGGCTCCGGTATTGGCCATCTATCTGATGGCGCCGGCCCTGCTTACCGAGTTTCCCCGCCTGATTGATTTTACTTACCTGATTACCAGTCTATATATTGTCATCGTGGTTTTCATGTTGGTGTTTTCCATTCTGGAAGCTGCTGAAACCATTTACAATTCCTTTGATATTTCCCGCGCACGGCCCATCAAGATCTACATTCAAATCACCAAGATCATCCTGGGGCTGATTGCCGGCATCCTGGTGCTGTCGCTGCTGCTGGGAGAGGATCCTAAATGGTTCCTGACCGGGATGGGTGCTGCCATGGCCATCCTGTTGCTCATCTTCAAGGATACCATCCTGGGTTTTGTGGGTGGGGTGCAGGTTACCGCCAACAACATGTTGCAGATCGGCGACTGGATCGAGATGCCTAAATATGGCGCCGATGGCGACGTGGTGGAGATTGCCCTGCATACGGTGAAGGTGCAGAATTTTGACCGCACCATCACTACCATCCCTACCTATGCCCTGGTTACTGACAGCTTCAAGAACTGGCGGGGCATGGTGCAATCAGGAGGCAGGCGCATCAAACGGGCCATCTTTATTGATGCACGCACCGTAAAGTTCTGCGACAAGACCATGCTCGAACAGTTTGAAACGATGGCCTATCTGAAGGATTATATAAGAACACGACGCAAGGAAATAGAAGAATTTAATCAGGCCAATGATTTTGATGAACATCAGCTGGTGAACGGGCGCAGGATGACCAACCTGGGAACCTTTCGTGCCTATGTGCTGAACTACCTGATGAACCATCCAAAGATCCATAAAGACGCCATCTGCATGGTGCGCCAGCTGGAACCCAATGAAAAAGGAATCCCTCTGGAGATCTATGCCTTTACCAACGACGTGAACTGGGTGAACTATGAAGGCATCCAAAGCGACATCTTCGACCACATCTTTTCAGTGATGCCTTATTTTCACTTAAAGGTGTTTCAGTATCCTACCGAGATCAGTTTTTCTGCAGGCCCTTCAGAGCAGCTGCCTGCAGCCCAAAAGGAATTCATCGGGGACAGTTGATGGTTTGCCTGAAAATGACTACATTTAAGTGAGCAAACCAATCACCTGAAACCGTGGCCACTTATTACGAAATCCTCGGGGTTGAGATGAATGCCTCCGCCGATAGCATCCGGCGTGCTTACCGGGGCAAGGCCAAAATATTGCATCCTGATATCAATTCGGCACCAGCCGCCAAAGCCCGTTTTCAGCAAATTAATGAAGCCTACCAGGTGCTTGGCAACGAAAAGTCACGCCGTTCATACGATCTGAGGCTTCGCTACGGGTCGCCTGCCCGAAGGGTTTATTACCAGGAGGCCGGCACCTCATCCAGGGCTTATGAAAGAAGGACCGCCTATCGGCCCCGATCAGCCCGGCAGCAACCTGAACCGCAGACTAAGCTCGAAAAGATTCTCGATCAGTTTATGTATTTGTTTATGCTGATGGCGGGGCTTTTTGCCCTGGGGTTAGGCATCGCCAGGCTCTGGGCTGAGCCCATCTATGGCGTGAATCCCATCATTGGCATTACCTTTGGTGGCTTATTTACCATTTTACTGATCTGGGGCTGGAATACCCGTAGCAGGGGTGAAGAATAATCACTGGGATTACTGATTCCATAGGTCCCAGGATCTTTCAGCCTGGTAGGCCAGCATGTCAGCACCATTTTTTACGGAGCATCCTTGTTGCAGTCCCTTTTTCATGAATAGGGTCACGGATGGGTTATACACCAGGTCGAACAACACATGGTCGGGAGTTAAGGCATGATAGGGTAGGGGCGGGCAGGCTTCGTTGGCAGGGTACATGCCCAGGGGAGTGGTGTTCACAATTAGCCGGCTTTCTGCAAGTAGCGCCTCTGTAACATCCTGATAAGCGATCTGTCCCGGCTCATCGGGCGTGCGGGAAACGACCAGGGGATTCCATCCTTTTTGCTTCAGCACATATATCACCGCCTTGCTGGCACCTCCGCTGCCCAGTACCAGCGACCGGGCAGAAGACTTGCGGGTGGTTTGCTCCAGGCTTTTGCTGAAGCCATAACTGTCGGTATTAAACCCTTTCAGCAGTACCTTGCTGCCGCTGCGTGCAATCCTGATGCTGTTAACTGCTCCGATGCTGCGGGCAGTGGCATCCAAATCATCCAGGTAATCCAGCACCTGTTCCTTATAGGGAATGGTAACGCTTAAGCCTCTCAGGTTGGGATGGCTGGCTATCAGGCCAGGAAGGTGGCTGATGTGCTCAATGGCAAACAATTCAAACCGGGCATCATCGATTCCTTCTCTTTGAAACTTTTCGTTAAAATATTTTTGTGAAAAGGAATGCCCCAGGGGATAGCCGATCAATCCATAGAGTTTTTGCATGATCCTTAAGCCTTTTCTTTGATTATTTCCGCCTCTTTGGTCCCCCGGGCCTTGAATTCAAAGATCAGAATGATGGCCAGGCCGGCCAGG
>JAWOCF010000167.1:0-3132 GCA_046483935.1 Bacteroidales bacterium
TTTCTGGTCAGTGATTCAGCATATTCACACAATAACCTTTCCTTTTCAGAAAGCCCTGCCAGGGAGTAGTGTTCTTTTACCAGCTCCAGACGCGTGTGATCTTTCCAGTAATGTTGTAAGGCCGCACCGTGATGTTCGGCACAGTACCTGCAGCCATTGGCCGTGGATACCACTACCGCCATCAGTTCCCTTTCGCTGCGGCTCAATGGCGAGCGCGAGAACATGATCTCCAGGTACAGCTCCATATGCTTTACGATGCTTTCAGGGCGCAGGCTCTGGATCTTGTGTACCTCAGCCAGCTGGCCACGGGTAGCTACCAGGTTGTCATAAATTTCGCGCAACCGTCCCTGGGATTCTTCGTGTGAAATAACTTTTATTCTGCTCATGCCTATTTCTTTTGACTCCCGGCGGGGAGCACATTTTCAAAGCCTGTTAACCATACAAAGGAAACAAAAAAAGGGGAGGTGCAATGAAATATCTAACTCCCTATGGGTTCCTGCATGCTACCCCAATAATTGCTTTGCCCTGACATTGCCTTCAAACAGGATACGCACTCCTCAATATCTGAAAAAGACAAACGCCCTGAAATGGCCTTGTCAAATTCGTAGTTCAAACGTAGTTCAGACGTAGTTCCAACGTATTTCAAACGTATTTTAAACGTCTCAAGACGTCTATGAACCGTCTATGATACGTTTATGAACCGTCTATGATCGGGCCTTAAATCAGGCATGTTGTCGCCTTCAATCAGCGGGAACCCCTGTTTGGTGCGGCATGGTGCAACAAAAAAAGAGGCTGTCGCCCAAAGGAGACAGCCTCTTTTTAAATCAGGTATCAGGCGTTATTTTGCAGGCGCATTCTTCAGGGTCTCCAGCAGGAACCCCCAGAACATCTCCACGGTAGGGATCTTCACCATCTCGTCGGGCGAGTGGGGATTGCGGATGGTGGGACCGAAAGAGATCATATCAAAGTTGGGATAGGTACCCCCCAGCAGGCCGCATTCCAGGCCGGCATGGATCACCTTTTGTTCGGGAATGTTGCCGAACTTGTTTTCATAAACCTGCTTCATGGTTTTCAGGATGGGAGAATCCACGTTGGGCTTCCACCCGGGGTACTCTCCTTTATGTTCTACATCGGCTTTGGCCAGTTCGAATACCGAACGGATCATATTGCTCAGGTCTTCTTTGGCCGAATCAACCGAGCTGCGTTGCAGGGTGGCAATCTCAATCACATCTTCATGCGATTTGATCAGGGCCAGGTTGGTGCTGGTTTCTACCACCTCTGGCATTTCGGTGATCATGCGCATGGTGCCGTTGGGGCAGCCGTACACGCCACTGAAAAGATGGCGGGCCACCACAGGCTCAATGATGCTGTTGGGCAGGCTGGCCTTTTCAAGGGTGATTACCAGACCCGGATCGGCCTTGCCCAGCTCTTTCTGCATCAGGGCTTCATATTCTTTTACCAGGGCTTCAAATTCCTGGGCACGGGCACCCGGTAAGGTCACGATGGCCTGTGCCTCGCGCGGGATGGCATTGCGCAGGCTGCCTCCCTCGATTGATGACAGCTGCAGGTCCATCTCCCGGTTGGCTTTCCACAAAATGCGGTTGATCAGCTTGTTGGCATTGCCACGGCCCAGGTGGATATCCAGCCCGGAGTGGCCGCCTTTCAGGCCCTTTATATTCAATTGGTAAGCCACATGGCCCTGGGGAACGGATTCGGGTTTGAAGGTAAAGAAGGCATTGGTATCTACCCCGCCGGCACAGCCGATATACAGCTCGCCCTCGTCTTCCGAGTCCATGTTGATCAGGATGTCGCCGCTCAGGATGCCGGGCTTTAACCCACCGGCACCGGTCATGCCGGTTTCTTCATCAATGGTAAACAGGCATTCCAGGGGGCCATGTTCCAGGTCGTTGGCCTGCAGTACTGCCATGGCAGCTGCCACCCCAATGCCATTGTCGGCACCCAGGGTGGTGCCTTTGGCTTTTACCCATTCGCCATCGATATAAGGTTGGATGGGATCTTTCTCAAAGTCGTGGGCAGTGTCATTGTTCTTCTGGGGTACCATGTCGAGGTGTCCCTGCAGGATCACGCCCTGACGGTTTTCCATGCCCGGAGTAGCGGGTTTTTTGATGATCACGTTGCCCACCTGGTCAACAATGGTTTCCAGGCCCAGCTTCTCGCCGAAGGTCTTCACGTACTCAATAATGGCCGTTTCCTTCTTTGAAGGGTGGGGGATGTTGCAGATTTCTTCAAAAATGTTCCATAAAGCCTCAGGCTTCAGGTCTTTCAATGCTTTGGTCATGATTATTATGTTTTATGATTTCACGAAAAATGATGAGATTATCTTTATAAAGCTGAGCCAGAAAACGGGTGACCCTGTCTTTGACAGGATGAATCTTCGGGCCCAGCTGTTCTTCCAGGATGTTGCAGATGGTGCGTACGTCATGGTTCCCATCGCACAGCAGCCACACCGCCGAGCCATTCTCGTCGAGCGAGAGTACGATATGGGGTGAAGGGGCTTTGGGCTGCAAAAACTTTTTGGTCAGAAAGCTGGTAAACCGGGGTGCAAGCACCTGCACCAGGCCCTGGTCATCCAGTTGATGGGGATGCTGGGGCAGGGGCGTCAGATCAAGGAAGTTGGCATTCTTTAAGATGCCGCGGCGCTTGAAATATCCGATTCTTTTATACATGTGAGCAAAAATAATGAAAAAACAACAGGGTGGCCCTTTCCTGTCATTTTATTTGCATTCTATAGCTTTAGCCCATAATCTGGGAGGCATGATCCTTGGTTTTTACCTTCTGGATCACATCTTCGATGGTGCCCTGTTCGTCAATGACGAAGGTGGTACGATGGATGCCATCGAACTCTTTGCCCATAAACTTCTTGGGTCCCCACACCTGGTAGTCTTTCAGGATCTGCTTGTCGGTATCGGCAATCAGGGGAAAGGGCAGCTGGTGCTTTTCTGCGAACTTCTGGTGCGATTTCTCGCTGTCGGCACTCACCCCCACTACCTGGTAGCCCCTTTGGAGCATGGCATCGTAGTTGTCGCGCAGGTCGCAGGCCTGGGCGGTGCAGCCCGGGGTGCTGTCTTTGGGGTAGAAGTATAATACCAGTTTCTTGCCTTTAAAGTCATC
>JAWOCF010000224.1:0-3315 GCA_046483935.1 Bacteroidales bacterium
TGACAGTATATGCCATCTTTGAACTCACCATGGATGCCGGTAACAACCTGGGTTCGCCCGGCCAGATAAACATCTTTCCCGTGCCGGTGGTTAATGTCCTGAATGCCGACATACCCACCGAAGAAGTTTATGATGTGAGCATCATCAATAATGCCGGACAAGTGGTGTTTGCCTTAGGAAAAGCGACCAAAGGCAATATCCGCTTCAATCTTTCATCACTCAAACCCGGATTGTACTTTATACGTTTCTCCTCTGCTTCAGACATTGTGACCCGCAAGTTTCTGAAACAATAAAGCAGCCTGCACCACATTCCTGCCTGGATTTCTTGTTATCAGAAAGAACAAGCAACAGGCAGGTTTTTCATTTTGCTGTATGGCAACCCCAATGCTGAGCCTGCCGAAGGCGCCGCCTTCGCGCAGCAACCATTGCATCCGCATCACGAGCAGGAAAACTCCCTTCTTTTCTGCGTCACCTGTCGTCTGGATTTTTAAAATAATCCCCTTAAAATGAATATTTTACCCTTAACAACCTCCATTTCACGAAGATTCAGGGCCTGAACAAATTCGGGGTTGAACCAATGTTCAACCAATGTTCAACCAATGTTTAACCAATGTTCAACCAATGACCAATGGTTTAACAACGCTTCAACTACGCTTTAACTATAATTTAACTACAGTTCAAATCAAGGTAAGGTCAGAGGGTGATCTTGCCTGTTATTCAGGATGGGCATTGGAAAGTTGATTCCTTTTTTTTAACTTTTTCTGCAAAAAAATGTTCTGTATGATGTAGAATATTGGTTTAGTTATGAATTTTAACCAATAAAAAGGTTATATTTGATTGTCAGGTTAACTTGTTTTGATGGTCGAAGTATATTTATATATTTTGTATTATGCTTTTTAATTCCCTGGAGTTTTTATTTTTTCTCCCAATAGTTGTCACCTTTTACTTTCTGATCAACCCCCGGTTCCGCTGGGTTTTGTTGCTCTTTGCAAGCTATTATTTTTATATGGCCTGGGATTACAAGTATATTGTTCTGATCCTGACCTCAACCATCATTGACTATGTATCGGGTATAATTATTTATCGTGCCCAACGAAAATCCATCCGAAAGTTACTCCTGGTATTAAGCCTGATCACCAACCTGGGCCTGCTTTTCTTTTTCAAATATTTCAACTTTTTCGGACAGAATATCAACTACCTGTTTGATCAGTTCAATATTTTTGCAGAAGTGCCAGCTTACGACTATCTGCTGCCGGTGGGCATTTCCTTCTATACCTTTCAGACCCTCAGTTACACCATCGATATTTACCGGGGAAAACAAACCCCTGAATACCACTTCGGGCGGTTTGCCTTGTTTGTTTCCTTTTTCCCCCAGCTGGTGGCCGGCCCCATTGAGCGGTCGGTGAACCTGCTTCCCCAGTTCCGGGAAACATTCTCATTCGATTACGACAGGATCAGAGATGGCATTATGTTGATGCTGTGGGGATTTTTCAAAAAGGTAGTGATTGCCGACCGTCTGGCCGAGTATGTCAACATGGTATATCAGGAGCCTGAGTTGTATGGCGGATTCCAGAACGCGCTGGCCACCTTGTTTTTTTCTTTTCAGATCTACTGCGACTTTTCGGGCTATTCAGATATTGCCATCGGCACAGCCCTGATCATGGGCTACCGGTTGATGACGAATTTCCGCAGGCCCTATCTGGCAGCCAGCATCAGGGAGTTCTGGCAGCGTTGGCACATCTCGCTGTCTACCTGGTTCCGCGATTATGTTTACATCCCCCTGGGGGGCAACAGGGTAGCCAAGTGGCGCTGGAACATGAACCTGTTCATTACCTTTACGGTTAGTGGCCTGTGGCATGGTGCCGAATGGACCTTTGTCATCTGGGGGGCCTTGCATGGCTTTTACCTGATGTTTGCCTTATGGACCCGCCACTGGCAGCAAAAATTCAATGACCTTTCAGGTTTGTCGGGAAGCCCTGCTTTGCTGCGAACCAGCCAGGCATTGGTGACCTTCGTGCTGGTATTTATTTCCTGGGTCTTTTTCAGGGCTATGAATACTCCTGATGCTTTCCTGATATTGGGAAAAATCATTCAGTTTGACGTGGCAGGCCCCATCAATCTATTTCGCTATTCAGTAGATATGTACATTTCGGCTATCAGCATTATCCTGCTGCTGTCTGTAGAAATCCTGGAGGAACGATTCAGAATCTATGAAAAGATAAAAACCACCTCCTACCGCACCCTCAAATGGGTGATCCTTATGATGCTGCTTTTGACAATTCTTGTCCTGGGCATCTGGGAAGAAGTGGATTTTATTTACTTCCAGTTTTAAGCCCTCCTTCACACAGGGCTCTTCACTGGAATCATGATCAGTGTTAAACGTTATAAATTATTTCATTATGAAAGTAGTAATACTAGCTGGAGGTTATGGAACACGCATCAGCGAAGAGAGCGGTATCCGGCCCAAACCCATGGTAGAGATCGGAGGGAAGCCCATTCTCTGGCATATCATGAAGCAATATTCATTTTATGGGCTCAACGAATTCATCATCTGCCTGGGTTATAAGGGGCACATGATCAAGGAATACTTTTCCAATTACTTCCTGAGGATGTCGGATGTTACCTTCGACCTGCAGCATAATACCATGGAAGTCCATCGCAAAACCTCCGAGCCCTGGAAAGTCACCCTGGTAGATACCGGAGAACACACCATGACCGGAGGCAGGATCAAGGCCGTGGCCGACCATATCGGGCAGGAGACCTTCTGCCTGACCTACGGCGATGGAGTTAGCGACATCAACATCCGGGAGTCCATCGCCTTTCACCGCCAGCAACAGGTGCTGGCTACCCTGTCGGCCGTTCAGCAACCCGGCAGGTTCGGGGCCTTTTTGATGGGTCGTGAGGAAACAAAAGTGAAAAACTTTCGCGAAAAACCAAAGGGAGATGGGATTGATAATGCCTGGATCAACGGGGGGTTCTTCGTGGTAGAACCAAAGGCTCTGGATTTTATTACTAACGAGGAAACAGTGTGGGAGAAAGAACCTCTTGAAATACTGGCCAAAACCCGGCAACTGGCTGCTTATAAACATTATGGGTTCTGGCAGCCCATGGACACCCTACGCGACAGGAATATCCTCCAACAGCTTTGGCAGGAGGGCAATGCCCCCTGGAAGCTTTGGCAATAAAGACATTTACAATATGCATAACAAAATCATAGCATGATAATTATCGACAACAATCTCAATGTCCGGCAGGAACGCAATAATCCCATTAAGGTGGGAATCATCGGAGCCGGGGTGATGGCTACGGGGGTGA
>JAWOCF010000203.1:0-24879 GCA_046483935.1 Bacteroidales bacterium
GTTTCTGGGTTTTCTCCCGGCTCACCAGGGGGCTGTATATATGGGTGCGGCTGCTGGTGTCGCGTTCCAGCAGGCCTTTTTCGGTCATGATCTGCATGGTCTTCAGGGTGGTGGTATACCCGATGTCGCGCACCTGTTCCAGTACCTCGTAAACTTCACGCACTGTGGCCGAACCCTTCTCCCACAAAATCTGCAGGATCTCCAGTTCGCTTTCGGTAGGTTGTATTTTTTTCATTTGATTCATCGCTACGATTTCTTTCGTAGTACAAATGTAATACGAAAAGTATCGTAATGCAAAAAAATGGTGGAATATTTTTTCTAAAAGATGTTAAAGGGCAGAGAGGGAGACTTGGCGAGGGGGAGACTTGGAGACTTGGAGAGGGGGAGAGGGGGAGACTTGAAGACTTGGAGAGGGGGAGACTTGGAGAGGGGGAGAAAGGAACCACCTCCCGGGGCATTTTAAAGCATTTTGGCGGCACCTTTTTTTTACCACACTACGAGTCAGCTTCAGAAGGTTTGGCTCCCTAAGGTGGCTCAAAATGGGCTACAGGGGCAGAAAAATACCCGTTCCCCTGTCGCATCGACAAGCTCAGCGACCGGTTGCTCCTGACCTCACACCCCGTAAATAAAACCTAATACCTAATACCTAATACCTGAAACCTAACACCTGAAACCTGATACCTGAAATCCCGATCAGAACACCTTGCTCAGTACGGTGTATCCCTGTGGGCGGCCTTTTTGGTCAAACATCTCAGTGCGTACCACCCCAACATTCGGTGCGTGATACTCTATGGTTTTGATGGTGTTGCTGAAGGGCATGCCTGCAGCACGTGATTCGGTATGTGTTTCATACGATATCTTGTAGCAGTCATATTCACCTGCCGGTACCGTTATTTGCTCTCTTCCCTCTACCTTGCGGTTGGTGATCTTCATGTTCATCTCCATGAGAGTCATCCCGGCATTGGAAACTGTCATTGTCATGGCTGCATCGGGCAGGGTTTGCCCTTCTGATAACTGTGCCGGAATGATCAGGTCCTGGCCTTCGATCGTGAGGTCCATTTTCTGAAATTCTTCCATCATGGTGGGATCCATCATCGACTCGATGTCGATGCTCATCTGGTTGCCCGAACAGGTGACACTGTATTCGCCTTCGTGCTCCATGTTGTCGCGGCGGTCAAAGATTTTGGTGCGGATAATGGCAGTCACTTCCTCTCCATCCGATTCCACCCTGGTGACGGTCATCTCCTGGGAACCCTGCAGGCGGTCGCGCATGTTGAAGGTTTGAAACTCCATGCCGGTATTTTCCCGCAAGGGAATGAAATAATCGCACTGCTGGGAATGCAATCCTGCAGGGTTCAGAATCAGCAGAAAAAAAAGTGCCAGGATCGTTTGAAAGGATTTCATAACTTTTGGTTTTTAATGATTGAAGGAAAAACATGTGACTGTCGATTAACTTTATCATATAAATATATTAAAAGAAACCTTTAAAACAAAATAATACTTTAATTAATAACATAATCTGTGGGATTGGTTCCAAAAACACAAGTATAGAATGGTCTTGCTGACTGTGTGCCTGCATGCTTCCTCTTAACAATTATTATACTTCATATGACAGGTAGTTTGTACTCTTTTTAGTAACTTTATCATTAGAATTTTAAACGTCTTTGTCAGAGATGATCCAACAGTACGAGATTAAGTTGCCTGCCTTTCCCAGGGGCGTGCACCTGATTACCGACCACATTACCCGGCCCCTGAAATCGCTTCCCGAAGTGGGGTTGGCACATGTGTTTCTGCATCACACCTCAGCCGGGCTGATGATCAATGAAAATGCCGACCCTTCGGTGCGGGAAGATATGGAGCGTGCCCTGAATCATCTGGTTCCCGAAGGAATGGATTATTATACCCATACTACCGAAGGATCTGATGATATGCCGGCACACATCAAATCAGCCCTTACGGGGGTGTTTCTTACCATTCCTGTTACCGATCATCATCTGAACCTGGGCACCTGGCAGGGCATTTTCCTTTGCGAATTCCGCAACCATGGCGGCTCCAGAAATATTACCGTCACCATTACCAGTTAACTGATGAAAAAGAAGCATCCTCAGATATTTATGAGTTTTTCTATGCTCCTATCTGAATGTGTTCAATATAACTACTAAAGAGTATCATGTCAGAAAAACAAAACAATCAGATTAACCTCACTGTCGAGGGAATGAGCTGTACCAACTGCGCCCTGGGCATCCGCAAGTCGTTGGAGAGTGAGGGCTTTGAAAATGTATATGCCGACTTCACCACCGATTCGGTCAGTTTTAATCAGGCCGATGCCCAACGCATTGACCTGGCCATGAAACGTATTGAGGCCCTGGGTTACCATGTGAAGGAATCTTCGGGTGAACACGAAGAAGCTCCCAAGGGCATGTCGATGATTGAGAAGAAGTTCTGGTTTACTGCAATATTCACCATCCCCCTGGTGCTGGCCATGTTTTTGCCCATCCCGCTGCTTCACAACTCATACTTCCAGCTGGCACTCACCATCCCGGTGTTTTCGGTGGGGTTCTGGCACTTTGGACGCAGCGCCTGGAGCAGCATCAGGGTTGGGGTAACCAACATGGATGTGCTGATATTTCTGGGGAGTACTGCAGCCTTTGTTTACAGCCTGGTAGGCACCATCTATGGCATGGGCCATGACTATATGTTCTACGAAACCTCAGCCAGCATTATCTCTATCGTGCTGCTGGGTAATATGATGGAGCACCGCTCGGTAAAGAAGACTACCTCTTCTATCGACGAGTTGATGCGCCTGCAGAAGAATGTGGCCAAACGCATTGTCAGCACCAACGGGCAGGCCACTGAAACCATCGAGGAGGTGGACTCTGCCCAGGTGCAGCTGGGTGAAAATGTGCTGGTGAGCACGGGCGATAAGGTGCCGGTTGATGGCGAGATCTACTGGGGCTCCTGCAGTGTTGATGAAGGGATGGTGAGCGGGGAAAGTTTGCCGGTAGAGAAGAAGATCGGCGACCAGGTGATTGCGGGTACCATTCTGGTATCTGGTAGCATCAAGGCCAAGGCCACTGCCGTGGGCCAGCAGACCGTGCTTTCAAAGATTATCGCAATGGTGCGCAACGCACAGAAAGACAAGCCACAACTGCAGAACCTGGCCGACAAGATCAGCGCCATCTTCGTGCCGATCGTGGTGAGCCTTTCGGTGCTTACTTTCCTGGGGTGGTACTTCGCCTTGGGGTTAAACTTCCAGGACTCGCTGCTGCGGGCCATTGCCGTGATGGTGATCGCCTGTCCCTGTGCCCTGGGGCTGGCAATTCCTACCGCCGTAGTGGTAGGCCTGGGCCGGACGGCCAAGAATGGCATCCTGATCAAGGGTGGCAGCACCTTCGACAAGATGGCTGCCATCGATATCATCGTATTTGATAAAACAGGTACCCTGACCACCGGGAAATTCAGGATCAAAGAGTTTCAGTATTTTGAGCTACCCAAAGAAAGAATTGCCTCCATCCTTTACAGCATGGAAAAACATTCCAGCCATCCCATTGCTGAATCCATCACCGGTTATTTTAAGGACAGCCAGATGATGGAGCTCAATCATGTTGATGAGGAAAAAGGGCTGGGGCTTGAAGCCACCGATGCCGATGGCAACGTTTACCGGTTGGGTTCCTATGCCGTTGCCTCGCACCTTACCGACGACGACCGCCACAATGTATACCTGTTGATGAACGATCAGTTAGTTGCCTGGCTTGACATAGAGGATGAGATCAAGATGGAGGCCAAAACCACCATCGATTACCTGAAGAAGCAAGATATCCGCACGGTGCTGCTGAGCGGCGACCGCCAGGCCCGTTGCGAGGAAATTGCCGCTACCCTGGGCATCGCCGAAGTATATGCCGAACAGCTGCCTCACCAGAAACTGGAGGTGATTGAGCGGCTATCGGAAGAAGGAAAAGTAGGCATGGTAGGCGATGGCATCAATGATGCCCCTGCACTGGCCCGCGCCTTTGTGGGTATCAGTATGAGCGATGCCACCCAGGTGGCTGTGAAGTCGGCCGATGTGGTGCTGCTGAAAGGCAATCTGGAGCTGCTCTCGCGGGCCCACAAGCTGACCAAAGTAACCCTCAGTACCATCAAGCAAAACCTGTTCTGGGCCTTTATTTACAACGTGGCGGCCATTCCGCTGGCTATGGCAGGCTTCCTCACACCCATCATCGCGGCAGCCGCCATGGCTGGCTCCGATATCGTGGTGGTGCTCAACTCCCTGCGCCTGAAGCGCAGGAAACTGAAATAAGAGCAAGCGTGGTTGGCATGTTATGGTCGATATTTCACCATTATGTGGTAAATTTGTTATTAAGTTCTAAATTGTTCAACACGCAAAACCAATCCCTATGAGATCTTTAAAACAACAGTTTATTGAAGACGATAAAGGGCGCAGAATTGCTGTTTTGCTGCCAATTGAAGATTATAATAACATGCTGGAACAACTTGAAGAGCTGGAAGACATTAAAGCCTTTGATGCTGCAAAAGCTTCTGACGATGAAGTTATTCCCTTTGACCAGGCAGTGAAAGAGATTGAGGCAAACCGTAATGACTTATAAATTAGCCATTCGCCGGAAGGCCCAGAAACAACTTTCCCGATTACCAGCCAAAGATTATAGGAAAATAAAGCAAGCTATTCTTGATCTTGCCAACGACCCCCGCCCTGCAGGATCGCAAAAGTTAAAGGATCGTGATGGTTGGCGTGTCCGGCAAGGAAACTTTCGTATCATCTATGACATTGAAGACTACCGGCTGGTTGTTACTGTTCTTGAAGTTGGAAACCGAAAAGATATTTACAGTTAAGCAAGAGTGATTTTTAATTATCATTCTTCATTGAAAGAAGGGGAGAAGGGAGAATAAGAAAAAAGGATCTTTCTCCCTTTCGCCCTTTCTCCTCTTCTCCCCCTCGCTCGCTTGATCGCTTCAGGTTATTGAGACAATTTGCTGGTTATAACCCTGCAAAATCCACATCCCGGAACGCCAGGGTAGGCGTTTTTGCCGAAGAATAAGGATTGGGGTCGTTGCCTGTTTCAATGAGCTGATGCATCAGGTTCTTGAAGTTGCCCGAGATGTTCATCTCATTAACGGGCCTGACAATTTTGCCATTTTCGATCAGCTGCCCGGAGATCCCGAAAGAGAAGTCGCCGGTGGTGGGGTTGGAGTTGCCGCCATTGAAGGAGGTCACGAGGATTCCCTTGTTGGTGGCAGCCACGATCTGATCCTGGTTGCGCGCGCCATACTCCATCAGGATGTTGGAAGTAGAGCCCCCGTTGGGTGTCATCCCCAGTTTGCGGCCATAGTAGTTGTCGATCAGGTATGCCTGCAGCACTCCTTTGTCGATCAGGGTGCGCTTGCGCGCAGCAATCCCCTCGCCGTCAAAATGCCGTGAGGCAAATCCTCCCTTGATGGTCGGATCATCGATGATGGTGAGCTTGTCGGATCCGATCTGCTGGCCGAGCATGTCAAGCAGGAACGAATTCTTTTGCTGGATGCTTCTGGCTGACATGGGCTGGAAGATCCTTCCCAGCAGACTGGCTGCCACACGGTTTTCGAGCAACATGGTGTACTGTCCGGAGGCGATACTCGACTGGCCCATCTGGCGCAGGGTCTGGAAGATGGCTTGCTGAGCGACTGCTTCGGCAGCAGGCAGGTCCTGAAGAAAGCGGCTGCGGGCATAGAAGCCTCCAGCAGGGCGCGAGCCATTATCCATTACTGTGAGCGAGGCCCCCGTGCTGAAACTGGTGCTGGCGAAGGTGCCCTCAAAGCCGTTGCTGTGCAGGCGGATCCCCTCAGAGAAGGAATCGTTGAAGCTTGCCGAGGCCGACAGGATCTCTGCACCGGCTTCACGGGCCAGTTGCTCGGTCTGCATGGCTACCGCTACCCGGTGTTCGGGAGTGACGGTGCCTTGCTGCGGATCGTTGACCTGAAGGTCTTCCGACAGGTCGGTGGGGTACAATGAAGGATCAGGAAGCATGCGGTCGGGATCGGCAGCCAGGTATTGGGTGGCTTCCACTGCTTCACGGATAAAGCGTTCCAGGTCGTTCTTGTTCAGGTTGTTGGTAGAATGACCCGAGTATTTGTTGTCGCGGTAAACCTGCAATGACAGGCTGTTGTCGGTGCTCTCGCGGATGGTCTCGAGTTTCTGCTCACGGACCTCAACAGACACCGAGCGGGAGCGTGATATGGCGATGGCAGTCGCTGTTGCCCCATGCTTGCTGGCAATCTTAGCGGCCCATTGGGCCAGTTCTATACGTTCTTTATTATTCATAGTGCTCGTCGTTTAAAGTGAATGAATCAGGCGCTTTTGCCACCCACGGTGATTTGTTTTACTTTAATGGTGGGCTGGCCCAATGAGGCAGGTACACTCTGCCCGCCCTTGCCACAACTCCATCCGGCTTCCGACATGGTCAGATCGTTGGCTACCATGGTAATGTCGGCCAGTACTTTGGGGCCGTTGCCAATGATGTTGATGTCTTTGATGGGTTGGGTGAGCTTTCCTTTTTCAATCAGGTATCCCTGCTTGACATAGAAGGTAAAGTCGCCTGCCCCGATCATCACCTGTCCATTGGTGAAGGACTCGGCATAGACCCCATAATCTACCGATTCGATAATCTCCTCTTTGGTATGGGGTCCGTTGAGCATATAGGTGTTGCGCATTCTGGGAAGGGGCATGTGGCGGAATGACTGCCTGCGGCCGTTGCCGGTAGGCGCCACGCCATAATGACGGGCCGAGATCTTGTCGTGCAGGTAGGAGGTCATGATGCCATCTCTTACCATAAAGGTGTTCTGGGTGTCATTGCCTTCATCGTCCACGTTGATCGACCCACGCATATTGGAAACAGTGCCGTCATCTACAATGCTCACAAAATCTTCTGCTACTTTCTTGCCGATCTTGTCGCTGAAGATGGATTCCTCGCGGCGGTTGAAGTCGGCTTCCATGCCATGGCCGATGGCTTCGTGCAGCAGGATGCCTGAGCTGCCGGCACCCATCACCACGGGCATCTGGCCGCCTTTGGGAGTCTCGGCGTCAAACAACAGCACGGTAGACGTCACGGCTTCATTAGCTATCCGGTTGAGCTCTGACTCTGAGAACATGGCCACGTCATTGCGGGCTGACACGGAGTATCCGTTCTGTTCTTTTCTGCCGTTCTGTTCGGCCACACACGAGGCTGAGATTTGCCCCATGGGCCGGTAATCGCAGCTGATGACGCCATCGGAATTGGCAAACAGGATGTAGGAGGTGTCGTCCGAAAAGTTTACGTTGGTCTTTGAGATCCTGGAATCCAGCTCAAAGGTGCGGTTGTTGAGTTGCTGCAGCAACGGGATCTTGTTGTTGATGCTTACCTCTTCCCAGGGGGTTTTGATGTGGTAATACTGGGGAATGGTTTTCTGGGTCAGATCGGCCACCCTTACTTTTGAACTGCCTGTGGCAATATTGGCGGCGGTGCGTGCTGCCGACTTCATGGCCTGCGGGGTGATGTCTTCGGTATAGGAATAGCCGGTCTGGTCGCCACTCAGCACCCGGATGCCTACCCCGAAGTCCACATTCGAGAACGCGCGGTTCACGCTGTTGTCTTCCAGGGAGATGGAGTTGCTGATGGAATGTTCAAAGAAAAGGTCGCAATAATCGCCACCTTTTGAAAGGCCTTCGGCCATCACTTCCATGATCATCTGGCGGGTCACCCCAAAATGATTCAGGTAGTCATCCAGCTGAAAGCTTAAAGGTGATGCAGCCCGGGGTTCGAGGATGCACCCTGAAAACATCGGGGGCAAAATCAAACTGCCGGCCACGGCAATACCTCCTGTTTTCAGGAAGTCACGTCGGTTAAAATGTCTGCTCATGGGCACTTTGTTTTAATGGTTACAATAAAAAAGTGATGATATTAGTGATAGTGGAAACTGACACCGGGATGAAAAGCCAACATAATCATGCCGTAAAGAGGTAGGGATCATGGTCATTCCTGTTTGCAGGAGAAAATAATGCGCAAAATAATAATTATTTTGCATGTTGCCGAGAAAAATAGTCGGGAAGTTTATACTTATAAAAAAAGCTGCCGAATCATGATCCGGCAGCTTTTCTTTATTGATTATCGGGGCTGAACTACTTATCCATTCATCGACATCAGGAATTCTTCGTTGTTGCGGGTATGTTTCATTTTGCTCATCAGGAATTCCATGGCTTCCAGGGAATTCATGTCGGCAATAAATTTGCGCAACACCCAGATGCGGTTCATCAGGTCTTTATCCATCAGCAGGTCTTCACGACGTGTGCCCGAAGCCACAATGTCGATTGAGGGGAAGATGCGTTTGTTCGACAGACGACGGTCAAGCTGTAACTCCATGTTACCGGTACCTTTAAATTCTTCAAAGATCACCTCGTCCATTTTGGAGCCTGTGTCGATCAGTGCAGTAGCAATGATCGAGAGGGATCCTCCGTTTTCGATGTTACGTGCTGCTCCGAAGAAACGTTTGGGCTTGTGCAGGGCGTTAGCGTCAACACCCCCTGAAAGGACCTTCCCGGAGGCCGGGGCCACGGTGTTGAAGGCACGTGCCAGTCGGGTGATGCTATCGAGCAGGATTACCACATCGTGGCCACACTCGACCATACGCTTGGCTTTTTCCAGCACGATGCCGGCCACCTTAACATGTCTTTCTGCGGGTTCATCAAAGGTTGAAGACACCACTTCGGCCTTCACGTTGCGGGCCATCTCGGTGACCTCCTCAGGACGTTCATCAACCAGAAGAACAATCAGGTATACCTCGGGATGGTTGTGTGCAATGGCATTGGCGATTTCCTGCAACAGGATGGTCTTACCTGTTTTGGGCTGGGCCACGATCAATCCGCGTTGTCCTTTACCGATGGGCGAGAACATATCGATGATGCGGGTGGAGAGGTTGGCTCCGGCATGACCGGTAATATTGAACTTCTCTTCGGGAAACAATGGTGTGAGGAAGTCGAAGGGCACCCTGTCGCGTACTTCGGCGGGGTCCCGGCCGTTGATCTTCTCTACCTTGATCAGGGGGAAATATTTCTCGTTTTCTTTGGGCGGGCGGATTCCACCTCTGACGGTGTCACCGGTTTTCAGGCCAAAGAGCTTGATCTGGCTCTGTGAGACGTAAATATCGTCGGGCGAGTTCAGGTAGTTGTAATCCGAGGATCTCAGGAAACCATAGCCGTCGGGCATAATTTCCAGCACCCCTTCGGCCACAATGATGCCGTCAAACTCGAAAGAGTTATCCTGTTGTTGCTGGCGGCGTTCGTGGGATTTGGGTTTCTGATCTTTCTCGCGGGATCCGGCTGCCTGCGCCTTGTTCTGATCATAATTATTGCCAGAAGCCTCTTTTGGATTGTTCGCCCCTTTTTCGGGGCTTTTCTCTGCAGAATTCTCCTCATTGGGGGAATTCTGTTTGTTGTCGCGGGGTTCTTCGCGGGGCTTGCGCTCGCGGGGCTCCTGGTTGCGGGGCTCCTGGTTGCGAGGCTCCTGGTTGCGGGGCTCTTCGCGTTTTTTCTCCTGTTCGGCAGGTCCTTGTGCAGCAGCACGTGAGGCCTGCTGGCGCTCGCGGGGTTCCTGACCCTCTCTGGGAGCCCGGGCCTGGCGCTGATCCCTGCGTTCGGGCTGACGTTCAGCACGGGCTTCACGCTCAGGGGCTGCTGCAGGGGCTGTGGGAGCCTGTTCTTCGTTTTCCCGGGGTTTGCTCTCGGGGCGGGTCTGGGCATTGTCATCGCCCTCCTTGGTGCTTTTATGAGGCCTTCCCTGGCGGGGGCCACGTGCCTCACGCCCTGTTGAAGAGCCTGCCGGCACCCGCTTGCGGGGGCGCTGGGCATCACGATCAGAAGTGTCGGGGGTTTCTTCCAGAACTTTTGAAGGGTTTAGTGCCTGGGCGTCCAGGATCTTGTAGATCAAATCCTGTTTCTTGTAGGACTCTACTTTTTTGATATCCAGTCCTTTGGCAATATCCCTGAGTTCGGTAAGTAATTTACTGTTCAGTTCTACGATGTCGTACATGTATATTATTTGTTAATCAATAATTTTAACTTAAGTGTTTTTGATGGTTCAATCTAGTTCAAAGAATCAATGGGGAAAGTATTGATTTGCGCAATCTTCAAATTGAGGGAAGTCTATAGAGAATGACTTCGTTTGAAGAGGTTGGCTGAAAAAAATGGTTCGGTATAAAAAGAAATCTTAAGAATGGTTGCAGGAATTGCAATGCAAATATAACGATATTTTTAAAACAAAAAACATTTGCCTGCTTTTGTGTGTGGCTGGGGGTATTATTTTTCGCCTCATCGAGCCGCTGATGATATTTTATTGTCAATCCACAGGAAATAACCTCTTAGGTAAACCTTATTATTTGCTATTTTTGCATAAACATTATCATTCATAAAAAACCCTTGCATTATGCTTCAAAGGATCCAAACTTTTTATCTGTTCCTGGTATTTTTGTTTGCCGTTTTGTTTCTTGCTTTCCCATTGGGTCATTTTTTTATTGAAGGAATTGCCTACCCGCTCAAGGTGTCGGGGATTACCCTTCCGGATCCTTATCAGCAGCAGGTTGCCATGGGCCTGCTTCGCTGGGTGGTGCTTGCCCTTTTCTTCGCCATCATGATCCTGACAGTGTATTCTACTTTTAAATACAAGAAGAGATTGTTGCAGATCAAGCTGGGCAAGCTCAATATCCTGTTGCATGTAGCCCTGGTGGTGAGTGCCTTTTTCATGATTGATCAACTTAAGGAACAATTGCATCCAGCGACCTTCAGCTATGGGGCAGCTATTTTTTTTCCGCTGGCCTCCATGCTTTTTATTTTATTGGCCAACCGTGCCATCCGCAAGGATGAAGAGCTGGTGCGCTCTTCACAGAGAATCCGTTAGACTGGCCAGCTCGCCCTGGCTTGTGAGATAAAAAGAAACCGGTTTATTGATGATTCAGTAAACCGGTTTCTTTTTTGGTGTGATATGCCATGGATTATTCTTCCATTTTCTTTCCAATGTAGTTGGAGTTAAACAGGCCCAGGGCGCCCATGTATTTGAGTTTAAACTTCATGTAGTCACCCACCTTGTACTTTCGGGGATTTCTGCCCAGGTCTATCACCACCATGTCGGAGCTGGCCCCTACTATTTCAATGGATTTGTCCATGGGGATCAGGTAATCCGGGTTGATGTCCAGCAGTCCCACATCCAGCAAGGCCCGCCATGACTTCTTCCCGTAATCCCCCGGGTCGATCTCATAGGTTTCTCCCGAAGGATTCTCGGCCAGGTTGCCTTCGGGCACCATGGGCTTGTCGTACAACTCGATGATTTCCGACTGGAAGGTAATCACGTCGTCGCGCATGCCCTTGATGGTTTTTCCGGTAAACAGGTTGGCCCCGAAATACAGGGTCTCACCCACCCGGAAGTGATTTACCCCGGGGGGAATCTGTTTCTTGAACATCATGGGGACGGTCACTGAGGTGCCTCCTGAGAGCCACTTGATCTTCTTGTTGAATTTCATTTCGATGATCTGCTTGTACAGGCTCAGCTGGATGAGCTTATCGTGCGAAGGCATTACCCCATATAAGCAGTTGAGGTTAGTGCCCAGGCCCACGATCTCCAGGCCGGGCAGTTCAAATACCTGCTCATAGAAATTCAGCAGGTTGGCTCCCAAAACTCCTTCGCGCAAGTCGCCCATCTCTATCATGATGATAACCTGGTGGACCTTGTTCTGCTTCTGGGCCTCAATGGAGATCATTTTCATGGTCTCCAGGTCGGTTTCCAGGCTCACGTCAGCATATTTTACCATGCTGGGGATACTGCGTCGGGGAGTGGGCTTTATGTAAATGGTGCGTACCTGGGGATCAATCTTCTTGATTGCTCTCAGGTTCGAGATACGCGAATCCATGAGTTCTTTGGCCCCCAGGTTGATGATTTCCTTCAGAAACATGATATTGCCGCACACCAGCTTGGAGACAATGCCCCATTCAATATGGTTGCGGGTAAAAAGCTCATCAAGAAATTGATAATTCTGCTGCAACTTCTTGCGGCTGATCAGTAATTCTGCCATGGTTCAATAATATTATCGCATTAAGCGCATTTCCAGATATTTGCTGGTGAAACCTAATTTCTCGTACAGGTACCTGGCGGGATTCTCGGGCTCCACGTGAAGCTTGATACTTCCTTCGGCATGTTCAAAGGCCAGTTCCATCAGTTGTTTGCCCAGTCCCTTGCCGCGGTAATCTTTATGAACGGCAATATATACCAGGATGTTTTCGGGGATGTAACCACCCATACCTGTTTTGTTGATCACCACAGCGCCGGTAATCTGTTCCAGCTCGCGCGAGACCACAATGAAGCCTCCGAATTTGGTCTTATCATCCAGGGCAAAATTGATACTGCGCATGATGTATTCGCGCTCATCACCAAACTGGTCAAGGTGTTCATACAGGAAGTCAGCGATGTCACTTTTTTCCTGTTCGGTAATGGTATCCTGAGGTTTATAAACTTTAAATTCCATGTCTGTTAGGTTTTTTATTAATAAAAACGTTAATGCTTGAAAAAACAATTAAAGAGGCAGTAATGCCAAAGATGTTGGCATCCAGCTCCAGGGGCAGCTGCCAGCCTCCGATGATCAGTATGATGGTGGTGCCTCCGCCCACCAGCATGGCGAAGAAGGCGGCCGTGGCACTGGCCTTCTTCAGAAAAAGAGCGCCTACCAGGGGCACAAACAAGCCCGAGACCATGAAGGCATATGAGTAAAGCATGAGCTCCAGTACGTTGGGCATCACCCAGGCCAGCATCAGGGCCAGGAAACCCAGCAGCATGGTCAGCGCCTGTGAGCGCAGTAAAAAGATTTTCTCACTGGCAGGGTCTTTGACCCAGCGCGAGAGGATGTCGGTCATAAAGTTTCCTGAGGAGGCCATCAGACAGCTGTCGGCCGTGGACATGATGGCCGAGAAATAGGCTGCCATCATCAAACCCATCAGCCCCACCGGCAATACCGTGCGCAACAGCATGGGAAGGCCCATCTCGGGGTCTATGAGGCTGTTGACCCCATACCCCAGGTATTCAAACATCCCCTGGCTGAAAGCTACCCGGGCAAAAAGACCCAGCAATACGCCCATAAAGGCCATCAGGGGCCATTCAAACAGCCCGGCGATCAGCCATGCCTTCTGGGCCTGTTGCCGGTTCTTGGTGGCATAAATGCGTTGATAGAGGGTCATGCCCACAAACCATATGGGGATGATGGTCACGGCCCAGTTTACCAACTGCTGCCAGCTGATGTTGCTCATCCTGAAAAATCCGGCGGGCAATGCTTCACGGATGCCTTCCATGCCTCCCACAGCAAAAAAGGATACAGGAATTCCGATCAGGATCAGGCCTGCCATGAGGATGATCCACTGGATGGTGTCGGTATAAATGACTGCTTTGATGCCGCCCATAGCTGTGTATAATACTACGATGACACCCATGATAACCAGGGCTGTTTGCATGTCCAGCTGAACAAACGACACAGAGGCCAGTTTGGCCCCGGCCAGAATCTGCGAGCTGGTAAATCCCAGGTATCCGATGGCAGAGATGATGCCTGCCAGCAAGGCTACCTTTGAGTTGTAGAAGTTTCCAAGAAACTGAGGAAAAGTAAGGAAACTAACAGTCTCTTCAACCTTTTTGACCCGGGGAATCAGGATCACTGCACTAAGCCAGGCACCCAGCAATCCAGTGAACAACATCCATGAACCGGCCAGTCCCATGATGAAACCCAGGCCCCCCAGACCAATAGAGAAACCACCACCTACGTCGGTGGCAACCACCGAAAGCCCTATATGCCAACTGCCCATCTGGCGGCCTCCCACATAATAATCTTCTACCCCTTGGTTACGGATCAGAAAGCGGATCCCTATCCCGATAACAGCCAGCATGTAAACAGAAAAGATTATTACGTCAAGAAAATGCATTAAAACTTCTGCGGTGGATTATTATACTACAAAAATATGTTAAAAAAGGCGGAGTACAAAATTTAATTTGTAACTACCTGATTATCCTTACTTTTGCAGGGTGTCAGAACCGGTGAATCATTCATATTAATGCTTTTTCAGGCATTCTGAGAAATTTTTCCGGCAAATGACAATAATGAGCCGATTTTTGTATTAGTCTCCTGATGGATTTGTTGTCTTTGACACTATAATATATTATGACCGTTGCACCTGTTTTTTCATGGGGCACCACCCGCCGATACAATGCCTGGACTGACTATTGCCGCCTGCGCTATGGCGGCCGTATTCAGAAGGTGGTGGTCAACGCGGGCTTCAGTTGCCCCAACCGGGATGGCACCGTAGGGGTGGGTGGCTGCTCCTTCTGTAATAATGAAGGATTCAGCCCTTCCTATTGTCATCAGGGTGATTCTATTATCGGCCAGATAGAAAATGGGCTGACCTTCCTGGATCAGCGGTACAAAAAGCCGGAGCATTATGTAGCCTATTTTCAGTCTTACTCCAATACCCATGCACCCCTGGAGGTGCTGGAGCAAAGATACCGGCAGGCCCTGGAGCATCCGCGCATCGAGGGGCTGGTGGTAGGCACCCGTCCTGATTGTGTGAATGAGCAAAAGCTGGATTACCTGGCCCGCCTGGCTCATCATCATATGATCAGTGTGGAGTATGGCCTGGAGTCTTGCTACAATGACACCCTGAAGCGCATCAACCGCGGGCATACCTTCGAACAAAGTGTCAAAGCCATTGAGATGTCGGCTGCCAGGGGATTGCACACCGGAATTCACATCATTTTCGGATTGCCCGGCGAGAGCCGGCTGCAGATGCTGCAGCAGGCTAACATCCTCTCGGAGCTACCCATAAGTTCCATTAAGTTTCATCAGCTGCAGATCGTGAAAGGAACAGCCATTGAAAGCGAATATGCCAGCAATCCGGACCGATTCAACCTCTTCGGTATGGAGGAATACATTCAGTTTATTGTTTCCTTCGTGGAGCAGTTGCGTCCCGATATCACTATTGAGCGGTTCTCGGGCGAAGTGCCCCCCCGGCTCAATGCAGGGCCCTCGTGGGGCAAGGTGCGCAGCGACCAGGTGATGGTACGTATCGAACGGGAACTGGCCAGACAGGATACCTGGCAGGGCCGGTGCTGGCAGAAAAAATGCTCCTGAGGCAGGCTTTATTTTCCTTGCCAGAGGCAGTATCCACTGCGGATGGATCTTGCTGATGATCTCAATCATGAAAAAACTTTGTTTCAAAGCCTGAAAGTATCTTTCCGACAGGGGAGGAGTCCTTTATCTTTCAGGTTTTCTACATTTTACCTATTTTTGGCCGACATTTTTTGGGTGCATTTCATCCCTCCTGAATGGATTTCCCCAATACTTTTTTTCTAATAATAAAAATGAATTCTTTATGAGTATAAAAGGTGATGGATTTGCCACGCGCATGCTCGGGGCAATTGAACGTGTGGGTAATAAGCTGCCGCATCCGGCAATACTGTTTGCCATATTTGCAGGTGCAATCATTTTCCTGAGTTGGATTGTCTCTCTGGCAGGTGTTACAGTTACCCACCCGGGTACGGGCAAATCAGTAGAGGCTTTTAACCTGATGAGCACCGAAGGGCTTCATATGATTCTTCGTAATATGGTCACCAACTTTACTTCCTTTGCCCCCCTGGGTACGGTGCTGGTGGCCCTGCTGGGTATCGGTATTGCCGAGGCCAGCGGACTGATGTCGACGGGGCTGCGCCTGTTGGTGATCTCCGCGCCCAAGAAACTGCTCACCTTTGCTATTGTCTTTGCCGGCATCCTTTCCAATACGGCCTCTGAGGTAGGTTATGTGGTGCTGGTACCCCTGGGTGGGATGATCTTTCTTGCTGTAGGGCGTAACCCCATTGCAGGGATCGCCGCGGCCTTTGCCGGGGTATCGGGCGGATATTCTGCCAACCTGTTGCTGGGCACCATCGACCCCCTGCTGGCAGGGCTGTCGGAAGAAGCAGCCCGCATTATCGACACGGCTTATACGGTGAATCCGGCCTCCAACTATTACTTCATGTTTGTGTCAACCTTTTTTATTGCTACCGCCGGCACCTGGGTGACGGAGAAGATCGTCATTCCACGTTTGGGAGCATACAAAGGAGAGGCCCAGCCTGAAGAAATCAAAAAGCTAAGTTCCGACGAGAAGCGGGGATTGAAATACACCCTATGGGCCTTTATCGGCCTGGTGCTGCTGCTGGGCCTAAGCATGGCGCCCATCAACAGCGGCTTCTGGGCCAGTGTTCCGGGCAGCGGCTTTTTACGCGATCCTGAAACAGGTGGCCTGTTGCGTTCTCCCTTTATGAGTGGTATTGTGGCCATTATCTTTTTTGTTGCGGCCATCCTGGGTATTGTTTACGGCATCGGGGCTAAAACCCTGAAGACCGGCGATGATGTGATCAGCGGCATGGGCAAATCAATGTCTACTTTGGGAACCTATATTGTGCTGGTATTTTTTGCCGCACAATTTGTGGCTTTCTTCAACTGGACCAATATCGGGCTAATCTTTGCCATTGAAGGAGCCAACCTGATCAGTTCCCTGGAGATGGGGCGTATCCCGTTGATGATTGTTCTGGTATTTATTGCAGCCTTTATCAACCTGATCGTAGGCAGTGCCAGTGCCAAATGGGCCATTATGGCCCCGGTGTTCATTCCTATGTTCATGCTACTGGGCTATTCGCCCGAGTTTACCCAGCTGGCTTACCGTATCGGCGACAGTGTCACCAACATCATTGCTCCTATGATGGCCTACTTTGCCATTATCGTGGCCTTCATCGAGAAGTACGATAAAAAGGCCGGGATCGGTACCATCATCTCCACCATGCTTCCCTATACCATTGTGTTTTTGGCAGCCTGGCTGGTCTTACTGATCATCTGGATTTTGCTAAGTCTGCCTATTGGTCCCGGTGCACCACTATTCTACGAATTGCCTGTCTGAAAAGGAATTGGATTATAGAAATTATAGCGCCTGGCAACAAAGTTGCCAGGCGCTTTTTTTTGAGTTATCAACAGTGTGTTGATAAAAATAATGCTGAAAGTCTTGTTTTATCAGGATTTTGAGTTGCTTTATTGTTATTTTTACATTTTAAAACAAAAAATAGTATCCCTTAAGCCATAAAATGGAAAACAATACTCAACGAGCACTTTTGGTTGCTACCGATTTTTCTGCCCGGGCAGAATATGCTGTTGATTATGGAGCGGCATTGTCACGGCAGAAAGCGTATGAGTTGTTTCTGCTGCACGTTTTCAACCCGGAGGTGCGCAATGGGCATGGCCTGGCAGAACATGCATACGGCCATGCACGCCGGCTGCTGGAGGGCACCATCGACAAGTATTCCTCCAAGTACCTGATTGAGATCAATGGTATGCTGGAAACAGGCAATATCTTTACTGCCATTCATGAAACAGCCCGAAAGATCAAAGCCGACATGCTGGTGATGCCAATGCACAAGAAGGTGGGCATCCAGAAGCTGATCGGTCGGTTTGCCTTTCGTGTCATAGCTACCAGTCCTGTCCCGGTGATGGTGGTGCAACACCCCCATGAATTTCGTGGTATCGGCCGCCTGCTGGTCCCCCTTGACCTCGCACGCCCCATCGATGAGAACCTGGACCATGCCATAGGGTTCGCCAGCCGCTACAACAGCACCCTGGTGATTTACTCTGTGACTGATACCCCTGGTTTTCTGCCTGCCTTCATTCTGAAAAGGGAACTGAGTTATATTAAAAGCCGGATCGAAAAGCATGGGCTGCAGTGCGAGACCCACCTGGTGCAGAAGCCTTTTCAACCTGTTTACCGGCATATTGTTGATCAGGCCCGCAAGGAACGCGCCGATGCCATCCTGCTGATGGCCCGCAGTGAAGATAATAATGACCACCTGTTTATCGGAGGCACCGCCGGGCGGGTCATCGAAAATGCCGAGGTCCCCGTGGTGGTGTATGCTCCGGCATCAGTGCCAAAAGCCCCGAAGGTGTTTCCTTCATTGCTGCGTAAGATGCTGGTCAAAGGATAACCTTGACTGGTTTCGCGCGATCTGTTTCCTGACCTGACATTTGACAGATGATTGCTTCCCGGTTTCCCCCGAAATTCGTAACTTTGTTTCTGGTGGGGATGTCCTAAACCCATTGATAGCCATGAGTGTAAACCGCAATAAGATATTGGTTGCCGTGGATTTCGAAGAGCAGTCGCTCACTGCCCTGGAGCAGTCTTATTCCCTGGCAAGGCTCTTCAATGCTGGTATCCTGCTGCTTTATGTGATTGAAGAAGGCAGTGGTTTCTCGCGGCTCATTTCACCTGATGAATATCACCGTAAAGTGCTGGAAAAAGCACGCGAAAAGTTTGATGAGATAGAACAACTGGCGCTGCTGGCTTCACATCACCAGGAGCTTACCGTTACCTACCAGATAAAAAAAGGAAAACCCTACCAGAAGATCCTGGAAACAGCCAACGACCATGATGCCCTGCTGATCGTGATGGGCAAGGGGGGGCGGGAAGAGAAACGCAAGAGAGGGTTTCTGGGCAGCAATGCCCTGAATGTGGTACGCCAGGCTCCCTGTCCGGTAATCACCCTGACCGCCGGACATATGGTCGAAGAGTTTGAAAATATCCTGATGCCCATCGACTTCACCGGCCGCACCAAAATTCAGGTGCAGCAAGCTATTGAGCTGGGAAGGTACTTCGGAGCCACCATCAATGTCCTCTCTGTCATCAATACCGAAAGCAAGATCACCCGCATCATGAAACAGGTTCAGCTCACGCAGGTAAAAAATGCCCTGCAACGGCATGATGTCAGATGCAACACCCATGTGATTCAGCAAGCCCGCAAAAATCTCTCAGACGAGATCTGCAACTTTGCCCTGGATCATAAAACCGACCTGACCATCATTATGACCCAGCAGAAAAAGCAGTTCTCCACAGTATTTATCGGCTCCACTGCCCAGGAGATCATTTTTTGCTCTTCCCTGCCCGTGATGAGCATTAACCCCGGAGCGCACTTCCATCCCGAAGTATTCACCTCATTTGTTGATCCGCTGGGATTGATGAAAAGCAAAAAAGAATGAGGGATTAGCAGATTAGCAGATTAGCGGATTAGCGGATTAGCAGATTAGCAGATTTTTTGTCCCTAAAGTCCCTCATGTCCCTATAGTCCCTGAGAGATTTAAAAAGCATCTCCACAAATTCCCCAAATTTTAAGAAAACAATTTAAAAAAATAGAACGCGGATGCCACGGATCGCTGCGCGAACGCGGATGATCGCGGATCTTTTCATAATATATGATCCGGCAAAAAGCATTCGGGGCAATCTGCTAATCCTCAAATCCTCAAATCTGCTAATTTGCCAATCTGCCAATCTGCCAATCTGCTAATCTGCCAATCTGCTAATCTTTCTCCCCCTCTCCAAGTCTCCAAGTCTCCTCTTCACAACCCTCAACCTTCCAGCATTTCAAAATATTTTGTATCTTGTCAGTGACATCCACCTGAGACAAAGAAGCTATGACTCCTGTTGAACGCGATACCATCCTGGTGCCCACTGATTTCTCTGATGTAGCAGAATTTTCCATGGATCATGCCGCGGAGATTGCTAAGTTGTTTAACCATAAGATATGCCTGCTGCATGTTGTGTCACGAAATATGTCTTCCATAGACAATCCGTTGCATGGGAAGCTCGATCGGGTAGCCAAAGACCTTGCCCAAAAGACCGGGCTGCAGGTGCGCTCCATGCTGCGGGAGGGATCCATCTTCAGCACCATCAGCGAGGTGGCCGATGAAATCCGTGCCGAATTTATCGTGATGGGCATCCATGGCAAAAAAGGGGTGCAGCACCTGGTGGGCAGCTATGCCTATAAGGTAATTGTGAGTGCTCATGTGCCGGTATTGGTTGTCAAGGACCTTCATCATCATGTAGGATATCATAACATTGTGGTGCCCATCGACTTTGCGCAGGACAGCACCCAGAAGGTAAAACAGGCCGTGCGGTTTGCCCGTTATTTTGATGCCCATGTCAGGGTGTTCGGCTTTCTGACTACCAAAAGCCCTGCCCGGGTGATCCGCAAGGAGGCCCTGCTGAAAGAGGTCAGAGATACCTTCGATCTGTATCAGGTAAAGGTCACCACCCACTTATTAATACAACCAGGCGCCGAATGGCCCGCAGCCCTGATGAAATATGCCGAAGAAGTGGACGCCGACCTGGTGATGATCGTCGCTGAAAAAGGGGATGCGCTGATGGATGTCTTTTCCTCCAATACCGCCGAACGCATTATCGACAAGATTGACGTGCCGGTGTTGACCGTTAGCCGTGAGCAGGCCGATGAGGGTGGGGAAGAGGAAGCACGGTCAGTGTTCAAGACCTTCCTGGACCCGATGAATGTCATCAACCAAAAGAAATAGATTATGCTGATCTCTGCCTGAGAGGGTCAGATAATCTCCTCCATTATCTCACGTACCATTTCCTGATCTGCCTGCTGATCGTTTACCGGACGTCCGGCATGGCGCAGCAAGGTGAAGCCCGGCTGGCTTCCGGCATTCTTTTTGTCATGTTGCATCAAAAGCAGGGAAGCTTCAATGGCCTGCGGGGTAATGGTATACTCCGGCAGGTAGGGTAGTAAGGCATTGATGATTCTGTCGGCCTCATCATCTTTCATCAGTCCGGTGCGCTGCGAGAGCAAGGTCTCGCCGATCATGCCGATGATTACCGCCTCACCATGCAGCAAAGGGTCGCTGTCATGCTCCAGCGAATAGCTCTCCAGGGCATGCCCGATGGTATGGCCGAAATTGAGCGACTTGCGGTGGTTTTTCTCGAAGGGATCGCGGATCACGATGGCCGATTTGATCTCCACCGACAGGCGTATCTGCTCGGAGGTGATGCTGAAAGGGCCCTGGGAGGCCAGTTCGTTGAAGTAGTCAGGTTCGGAAATCAGCCCGTGTTTCAGCATCTCGGCGAAGCCGTTCTTCAGCTCTCTCTCGGGCAGGGTGTAAATAAACCGTGGTTCAATAAAAACCGCCAGAGGCTGAGCAAACAGCCCGATCATGTTCTTGAGCATCCTGAGGTCTACCGCGGTCTTTCCACCAATAGCAGCGTCGGTCATGCCCAGCAACGAGGTAGGCATGTGGATGAACCGGATGCCCCGCTTATACACCGATGCGGCAAAACCTCCAAGGTCGGTCACCACCCCACCGCCCAGGTTGATCAGGATGGCCTGCCGGTCGGCATAGCCGTCGATCAGCTCCTGCCACACCTGCTGGCAGGTCTGTAGGTTCTTATGTCCCTCCCCGGCAGGCATCTCAATAACCTGGATGGCATCAGGATCCTGCAGCTTGTCGCGCAGCAACGGCAGACAATGCCTGCGGGTGTTGTGGTCACACAGCACGATTACCCGCGTGCTGGTGTGGGTGTGAAAGTCGATAAACCCCTGCAGGTAGCTGTGTCCCTGTTCCTCGTAAAAGACAGGATGTGAGTGAAATTCATGATCCATGCAACAAAAGTAAATAAAAATTAATTATGATGAAATGAGGTTTTGCTTTTGCTTCACCAATTGTTAGGCATGGATACCGATATAAATCATCTGTCACTTCTCAGCGACTTGAATATATGGCAAATTTGTGCCATTTTTTCCTGCTCTCACCGTTTTCCTCATTGGTCAATATCTCATCTTTTAGTATCTTTAACAAAAAAAGATCATCATGCTTTCCTTCAATGACACCCAGATAGCCTTCCACGATAAAAGCGATTATGAACTTAAAAAAGCTCTGTGGCTGTTTCGTACGGTAAGAAATCCTACCCTGGTCAATGCCGGGTCTTCCATGCTGCATGTTGCCATGTCTCTTCGCCTGCCGGTGGATTGGGCGCTGAAACCCACTGTGTTCAGCCACTTTTGCGGGGGTGAAACCATCGACGACTGTGATGACACCATCAACCGACTGGGAAGATCCAATATAAAGACCATCCTGGATTATTCGGCCGAAGGCAAACAGACCGAAGAAGACTTTGACTATACGCGCGATCAGATCCTTGCTACTATCGAAAAGGCCCGGGGTAACCCCCTTGTGCCGCATGCCGTGTTCAAGGTCAGCGGGCTGGCCCGCAAGGCCCTGCTGGAGAAAGTGCAGGCCGGTCACGACCGCTCTGAAAAGGAACAACAGGAATTTGAGCGGATCAAACAGCGGATCGACACCATCTGTGCTGCAGGCTTCCATGCCGGGGTGCCCGTGATGATCGATGCCGAAGAGAGCTGGATTCAGGAAGTGGTAGATAAAATGGTGGAAGCAATGATTCTGAAGTACAATACGCAGAAGCCTCTGATTTATCATACCCTGCAGATGTATCGGCACGACCGCCTGGAGTATCTCGGGGAGTTTATCAAAAAGGCCCGTGAGGAAGATCGCTATCCGGCTTTCAAGCTGGTGCGCGGGGCCTATATGGAGAAGGAACGCGACAGGGCAGAGGAACTGGATATGCCTTCGCCCATCTACCCCAACAAAAAAGCAACCGACCAGGCCTTCGACACTGCCACCCGTATGTGCCTGGATAAATATCAGGAAGTGGGCCTGTGTATAGGTACCCATAACGAGCTCAGCAGTGCCCGGGCAGCCGACATCATGGAAAAGAAGGCCATCCCCAAAAACCATGACAACATCTGGTTCTCGCAGCTGTTGGGCATGAGCGACCATATCAGCTATAAGCTGGCACACCTGGGCTTCAACGTGTGCAAGTATGTGCCTTATGGTCCGGTGAAGACCGTGGTGCCTTACCTGATCCGCCGGGCCCAGGAAAATACCTCCGTGGCCGGCCAGACCTCCCGCGAGCTGCAGTTGCTGGAAGACGAAGTAAAAAGAAGAAGATTAGCAGATTAGCCGATGAGCAGATTTGAAGATTAGCAGATTAGCCGATTTGAGGATGAGTAGATTAGTAGATTTGAGGATTAGCTGCTCAGCACCAGCTTCCAAAACCTGAAACCTGAAACCTCACACCCGACAGCCAGATAGCCGTCCCGGAAGAATACCGGGACGGCTCTTTTTTATGCCCGTACCTTAAAAAGGTCAGACTTTGGGTTGAACCGTAGTTGGAACATAGTTGGAACGTAGTTGAAACGTAGTTGGTTCGAAAATTTTCGAACCAACTACGTTTCAACTACGCTCAGGCAATGCTTCAAATCAAAGCCGGTATCGGAAGAAACTCAGGCCCGACCGGGGATTATTATCAGCAAGGAGCAGGAGAGCAAGGATTACAGCATCCTATCATAAACGTTTCAAAGATGTATTAAATTCGCGTTTAAACGTCTATGAATAAAAAAAACATTATAAATAATATGTTTTTTGCATACTAATTTTTATATTTGATACACTCAATCTATTATAATGTTATAATAATATTATTTAAGATATATGACACATCATCATCAACATGAGGTCACCATTCGGATATCATTTGGAGAGCGGCATTATCTGATAGGGATCCTGCGGAACCTGGAAGGTCAAAAGCATTTCAACCTCTCACAAATAAAAAGAGTTGAAGAAGGGCAAACAGAGGAAAGGAAACAGGTAGAAATTCCTGAAGAGGACCTTCCCCGCATCATGGATGCCTTGCAGGTGGCCCTAAAGCTGGGGGCCCCGGCAACACGGCAGGTGATGAACAACTGATGGGTTATTGGTCGCCTTCCTTTTTCAACCTGATCCCCTCGGGGGTAATTACCACTTTTTTGTGGCGGTAGAGTGCTCCCAATGCTTTCTTAAAGTTTTTCTTGCTCATATGAAAGGTGTCGTAGATCTCGTTGGCAGGACTTTTGTCGGTCACTGGCATGAAGCCGCCCTGATCGTGTAAGACCTTCAGAATTTCCCCTGATTGCCCGCTGGTTTTTTCGTAACCGGGTTGCTGCAGCACCAGGTCGATCTTGTTGTCTTCGCGCACCTTGCCGATATAGCCTTTCAGGTGCATGCCGGTTTTCAGGGGTTGAAACACCTCGTTCTGATAGAGCATTCCGGTATGTTGCCGGTTGATAATGGCCTTGTATCCCATGTCGGAATGCAGCCAGACGATCAGCTCTACCTGATCACCTTCCCGGTAGGGCGGGGCTTGCAGGTCCAGAAAGCGGTCGAGGCGTGCCGAGGCCACGATGCGGCGGTTCAGCGGGTCGGTATACACATATACCAGGTATTGATGACCTTCAATCATCTTGGCGATTTGTTCGCCGTAAGGTACCAGCAGGTCCTTTTCCAGGCCCCAGTCCAGAAATGCCCCGAAACGGTTCACCTGGCTGACTCTGAGCAGGGCGAAGTCGTCAACCATGGCCTTGGGTGTGGTGGTGGTGGCAATCAAACGGTCTTCGGAGTCGTAATACAGAAAAGCCTCCAGGGTATCCTCCGGCTGTGTGCCTGCCGGCACCCATTTGCCGGGCATGAGGATCTCGCCAAACTCCTCACCCCCATCGAGGTATATGCCGAAATCTACTGTTTTTACCACCCTGAGGGTGTTGATCTTGCCTGGTTGTATCATGGAATGTGAATTTCCTGCAAAGGTAGTGGAAATAGATGATTAGCGGATGAGTAGATTAGCAGATGAGCGGATTAGCAGATGAGCGGATTAGCAGATTGATAGATTGATAGATTGATAGATTGATTGATAGAGAGATAGATTGATTGATAGAGAGATAGAGAGATAGAGAGATAGAGAGATAGAGAGATAGAGAGAACCCTACCTAATACCTAAAATCTCGCACCCCACATCTCGCATCTGAAACCTGGTACCCATTTTTCCACCCCCGGGGCTACACCCCGGGCTAATGGACACCGCCCCGTTGGGGCTAAGAAAGACCAGGAACTCACTCCTTAAACCTAATACCTAATACCCAA
>JAWOCF010000261.1:0-7367 GCA_046483935.1 Bacteroidales bacterium
GGGGGGCGCGCGATAGCGTCGAGCGGATCCGACGCTACGCCCCGCTCGCGCCCATCGAGCCGCTCGACGGACGGGAGTCGGAACCGAGGGACGAGGACGAGCCGGGGACCGGAGGCGAAGCGGACCCCGACGCCCATTACAATGTGTCGATCGACACCCTGGTGAAGACCGATCTTTGCCAGCTTTCGGAAAGCCAGCTCTCGCAGCTGGAGCGGGGCTATGATGTATACCTTACGGGCAGCAAGCTCAGGGTGCTGGCCACTACGGTAGACAATAAAAATGAAGAAAACATTGAGATGGTATCCGAAAAAGCCAAGGCAGGGTACCGTACAGGGTTTGCCGATCCGGAATTCATCAAGGTGCTGCCCACCTTTCAGATGCCTTTCCTGTCAAGGCAAAAGAAATACCGTACCTTCCAGATCTCGGGCGACAGCATGCTGCCCATCCCTGATGGCTCATGGGTAACCTGCGAGTTTGTGCAGAACTGGAACACCATCCGCAACCGGCATGCCTATGTAATCCATACCCTGGATGACGGGGTGGTATTCAAGGTCGTGGAGAACCTGATCCGCGAGAGCGGCATGTTGCGTCTGCACTCCCTGAATCAGGCCTATGAGCCCTACCAGGTGCATGTTAATGATATCCGCGAGGTATGGAAATTTGTGCATTTCATCAGCAGCCAGATTCCTGAAACCAATACTCCTATGGAGCAACTCTCCAACCAGTTCAGTCTGTTGAAAAAAGAAGTGGAATCCATTAAGAGCAAGATGGGGGAGCGGCCCCCTCAGGCCACCACGGGCAAGCTGTTTGAAGATGAATAAAAAAAGGATTGCTGAGCCCGGCTCAGCAATCCTTTTTAAAAAGTCTTTGATGCTGATCAGATTCCTTTGATCAGTTCTGAAAAGAGCAGGGTCATGTTGCGCTCGGCAACCTGTGCCACCATCTGCACTTCTTCGTGCGAAGTAGGTTTGTCTGTTTCTGCCGGCTTGGCCATGTTGGTGATGATGGAGATGCCGAAACACTCCATGCCGGCATGGCGTGCCACGATCACTTCAGGAACGGTAGACATGCCTGTGGCGTCGGCGCCCAGGATGCGAAACATGTTGTACTCGGCCGGGGTTTCAAGCGTTGGCCCCGGGCTGCCAATATATACCCCCGACTGGTAGCGGATGCTGTTGGTGCGGGCAATCTGCCGGGCCATGGAAATCAGCATCGGGCTGTAAGTCTGGCTCATCTCGGGGAAACGCGTGCCCAGGGCATCAATGTTCTTTCCCCGCAAGGGGTTTTCTGGAAAGAAGTTAATATGATCGGTGATGATCATCAGGTCGCCTACTTCAAAGGAAGGATTCAGACCCCCGGCCGCATTGGAGAAAAGCACTGTGTTTATCCCCAGGGCTTTCATGACCCTTACCGGAAAGGTTACCTGCTGCATACTATATCCTTCGTAATAATGAAAACGACCCTGCATGGCCGCTACGTTCTTTCCCCCCAGACGGCCCAAAATCAGTTTGCCGTCATGGCCTTCAACAGTAGATACCGGGAAATTGGGAATGTCTTTATATGCGAGTGAATGCTGAATATCAATGGCTTTTACCAATCCACCAAGCCCTGAGCCCAGGATGATGCCCACCTCAGGAGTGAAGTCGGTCTGTTGCTTGAGAAATTCAGCGGTTTCTTTGATCTGCTCAATCATAAAGTTGTATTAAATGGGTTTCACTTCTTAATCTGCTAAATTAATAAAAACTTTTCAATGATATCGCTCTGATGGTACATGGCTGCTTCAAATCAGTCTCTTATAGATCATATTGTCATTTTAAGATAAAAACCATTAAATTTGTAAAAGGATACCCTTAGCTGAAGAGCTGTCAAATCCCTGATTTCATGATTGCGGATTCACTCAGAGCCGGCACTGAGTGGCCCTTTTTATTAATAATTAATCATAACAGCATGCCATCATCAACCAGTCAAGGCGAAAAAGCAGGCCTCAATCACCAGTACAATGCAGATTCTTTGATTGTCAATGCCCTGGTGGTGACCATGGACAAGGAGTTCAGGGTGCTGCAAAACGGGGGGATAGCCATCAAGGATGGTGCTATTATTGCTGTTGCCGCATCTCATGAGATTGTACGCAAATATTCTGCACCTGAGGTGATTGACGGGAATAAAAAACTGGTGATGCCGGGTTTGATCAATACCCATACCCACTCACCCATGACGATCTTCCGTGGATATGCTGATGACTTGCCCCTGAAGGAATGGCTTTATGATCATATCTTTCCTGTAGAGACTGAGTACGTTTCGGCCTCCAATGTGCGCACCGGTACCCGGCTGGCCATCGCCGAGATGTTGCTCAGCGGCACCACCACCTTCAACGACATGTATTATTATGTTGATGAAATGGCACGGGTGGTTGATCAGGTGGGCATACGCGCTGTGCTCACTGAAAGTCTGATTGATTTTATGGTACCCAATAGTCCTTCTCCTAAATATGGACTCCAGCAAAGTGAGGCACTGATCAAAAAGTGGTCTTATCATCCCCTGATTACCATCGGTATTTCGGCACATGCCCCTTATACCACCTCCCCATGGGTGATCAATGAAGCCCAGCAAATGGCTGCAGGATACAAAGTACCCTTCAATATCCATGTGGCAGAGACCAGGAAAGAGTATGAGTACATCCGCAAGGAACATGGGATGACCCCTGTGAAGTATCTTGACAGTATAGGCGCCCTGGGATCAAATGTTATTGCAGCCCACAGCGTGCATGTTACCCCTGAGGATATTGCTGTTTTTGCAGAGAAAGGGGTTGGGGTAGCTCACAATCCTCAGTGCAACATGAAACTGGCCAGCGGAGTAGCCCCCATTCCTGAATTTCTGAAGGCAGGGGTGAAGGTAGGAATTGGTACCGATGGGGTAGCCAGCAACAATGACCTGGATCTGTTTGAAGAAATGCGCTCGGCAGCTTTCATTCATAAGCTTAACAGCAATGAGCCTACCGTGATGGATGCCCGTACCACCCTGGAAATGGGTACCATGGGAGGGGCCCGCGTGCTGGGCATGCAGGATCAGATCGGATCGCTGGAAACAGGCAAGCGTGCCGATATCATCATCCTGGATCTGGATAAGCCACATGCACATCCTGTTTACAACATCTATTCACTGATTATCTACTCACTGCACGGCTCAGATGTAGATACCGTTATCGTTGATGGCAAGGTACTTGTGAAAGACCGTAAGCTGGTAACCCTCGATCTGGGCAGGTTGTTTGAGAAGGTTGAAAGACTGGCAAAGGGCATTGCCCGCAAGAGTGTGACCCTGACTTCCTTTAACAGCACCCTGAAAAAGTTGTAAACCAGCTTCTCTGGAAAACAGTAAGATCAGGGATTTAACCGCCTGGTCATTGAGGCTTCAATAAACCGGTAGAGGTCCTGAGGCTTGAACCTGCGCCAGTTCAGGTCGTTGAAATGCCTGCCGAAGGCAATATAATAGTCAATATTGGCGCTCTCGAACTCCCGGATCACGAAGTCGCGGAAGTTGACTGCCACAATCCATCCATCATCAATTTCATCAAACCATTCCTGGTAATAGCAATCATCGGAGGAATGAAAATTCAGCACGTTTTCACCCAGCAGGATGAACTTCGTGATTCCCTGGCTGATCAGGTGCTCAATGATATTGCGCTTGAAATACATGATGTCGTTGTGCAGGGTGTCATTCCATTCACCGATCATTTCAATGAAACAATATCCCTCATCATAATCAACATACAACAGCTTGATAAAAAGGGTAGAAGAGCCTATTTCGTCCCATTGGGGATGAATCAGATAGTTATAAACAGCATGGGTGAACTCAAATTCCGAATATTCCCTTCCATAAAACGGAGAGCGTTCATCTTCTGAGGCGATATAATAATTCTGCCACGAATAGAAGGGCTCAATATCATGCATAACAGGAACAGGTTTTTAGAACTTTTTTTTCTTTGTATGAAGTTACGAAAAGTTCAGGTGGAATACCATCCAAAAAGCAAGAGGGAGCCCTGAAAATGGCGGGTATTCCCGTGAACTAATACCTGGTTTTCTGCTCCAGGGCTTCCCACGCTTCAAAAGGGCTCAGATGGCCCATCAGGTCCAGCTTTATGGTGGGGATGCTGCGCAGGTGAATGGGAAGAGGAATCTGCTTGTAGATAAATGAGTCGTCGAAGCCGGCAGCTGCAGCATCCACGTTGGATGAGGCAAAGACAATGCGGCTGATGCGTGCCCAGTAAATGGCTCCCAGGCACATGGGGCAGGGCTCACAACTGGAATAGATCACGCTGCCATCCAGGCTGAAGTCACCTGCCTGATTGCAGGCATCCCTGATGGCGGTGATCTCGGCATGCGCCGTGGGGTCGTTGGTCTGAGTCACCCGGTTGATGCCCCGGCCGATTACCTGTCCCTCTTTCACAATAACAGCCCCGAAAGGGCCGCCCTGATTTTCTTTTACATTGTCCTCGGCCATCGCGATGGCCATCTGCAGAAACTTCTGGTCTTCTTCCATTTTAGTTGCTTCTAAGTGCTAAGATTTTATTGAATCACACTTTGCTTTTTTTTAGCAGACTACTAAGGTACTTTTTTCACAGTTAATCTGCCAATATTTCAGGGGTTAAATTCAAAAAATGTCTGCTGCCCGAAGCTCTTTGCAGTGCATGAAATTGCCTGTTGCTGATGGGCTTTCTTTCACGGGGTTTGGGTATCTTTGCACCCATGACTGTGCAAAATAAGCATTCGGCAGCTCAGCCTTCAGCAGAAGCGTTTCTTTCAGAAGCGGTGATTCAACTGCTGGAGGATAAGGCGGCTTTTTACAATCAGAAGGAATTCATCAAAACGGATCCGATCCTGGTGCCTCATCAGTTTTCACAAAAACAGGACATTGAAATTGCAGCCTTTCTGGTGGCCACCATTGCCTGGGGCAACCGCAAGAGCATTGTGGCCAATGGCATGCGCCTGATGCAGCTGATGGACCAGCAGCCCGGTGATTTTGTGATGAACTTTACCGATAAGGATCTGGCTGTTTTTGATGGCTTTGTTCACCGCACTTTCAACAATACCGACCTGCTTACCTTTTTGTATGCCCTGAAGAATATTTATAATAATTATGGTGGTATGGAGAAGGTGTTTCACCAGGGCACCCTTCAGGGAGGGAGCTTAAAGGAAGGAATCAATCATTTCAGAAAGGTATTCTTTGAGGTGCCGCATCTGGTAAGGTCCCGCAAGCACGTGAGCCATCCTGCCCAGGGCTCGGCCGCCAAACGGATCAACATGTTTCTGCGCTGGATGATCCGCCGTGACCATCAGGGTGTTGATTTCGGGCTGTGGAAGCTTTTCTCCCCCGCACAGCTGTTCTGCCCCCTGGATGTTCACGCTGCCCGGGTGGCCCGCAAATACAGTCTCTTAACCCGCAAACAAAACGACTGGAAAGCGGTGGAGGAGCTCACTGCCGTCCTTAGAAGGCTTGATCCCATGGATCCGGTGAAGTACGACTTTGCCCTGTTCGGAATGGGTGTGTTCGAAAAATGACCCCAATACTGCAACCATTAACTTGTGTTATAACTTTAAACCATGAGAATAGACATACTGACCATCTTTCCCGAAATGTTTCAGGGCCCTTTTTCTGAGTCGATCATAAAAAGAGCGGTGAAAAAGAACCTGGTAGAGATACACCTTCATAACATCAGGGATTATTCGGTTACCAAACACCACAATGTGGATGATTACCCTTTCGGGGGCGGGGCCGGCATGGTGATGATGATTGAACCCATCGACCGGTGCATCAATGAGCTCAAGAGCCAGCGCCACTATGATGAGATCATCTTTATGACCCCTGATGGGGAAACGCTCACTCAGCCGGTCTCCAATCACCTGTCGACCATGAACAATCTGATTCTGCTGTGCGGGCATTATAAAGGAGTGGATGAGCGGGTGCGTGAGCATTTCATCACCCGCGAGATCTCCATTGGCGATTTTGTCCTATCGGGCGGGGAGCTGCCTGCAGCAGTATTGTGCGACAGCATCATCAGGCTGATTCCCGGGGTGCTGGGCGATGAATGCTCAGCCTTGTCCGACTCCTTTCAGGATCAGCTGCTTTCGCCTCCGGTATATACCCGCCCGGCCGAATACAAGGGCCTGAAGGTGCCCCCGGTGTTGCTCTCGGGCCATGACCGCAAGATCGCCGAATGGCGCCATGAACAGGCCCTGAAACGCACCCAGGAACGAAGGCCTGATCTGCTCGGGGAGTAATAGACTGACAATGAGGGGAGGATTCATGTAAATAAAAATCAAGGAATGATTTTGTAATTGGAAATTATTCCCTAAATTTGCACTCCTTTTGCCAATATAGAATAACTTCAAAATATTCAGGACCGATGAACAAGATGGAAATAATGAACTTTGTACAGGATACCCTGACAGAGAAAAAGGAATATCCTGCATTCAAAGCCGGAGATAATGTTACCGTTCACTATAAAATTAGAGAAGGTGGCAAGGAAAGAATTCAGCCTTTCCAGGGTGTGGTCATTCAACGTCGGGGTGTAGGAACCACCGAGATGTTCACCGTCCGGAAGATTTCCGGCAACATCGGCGTAGAACGTATCTTTCCTGTGAGTTCTCCCTTTATTGAGAAAATTGAACTGAACCGTCGTGGTTTGGTCAGAAGAGCCCGTATCTTCTATCTGCGCGAACTGCGTGGTAAGAAAGCCAGGATCAAAGAAAGAAGAATGTAAGCCACGGCTTTCATTGAACGCTTTTGCAAAACCGCCTCAGGAACAATTCTGGGGCGGTTTTCTTTTTATGAAGAGAAGCTGATGGATTTTTGTTTTAATGTTCTTACCTTTATGAAAAACAAACCATTATGACCAGGCAAGCATTAATAGAGCAAACCTTACAGACCCTTTCAAAGTTGCCCCGCGAGAAGGTTCAGGAAGTAGCTGATTTTGCAGAATTTCTTTTCAAAAGTTATGATGAGGAAATTATTCAGAAAGGAATACAGAAGCTTGTAAGTGATTCCGGAACCTATGATTTTTTAAAGGAAGAAGAGGATATTTATACTGTATCTGATCTAAAAGAGAAATATTAATTAAGGGTAAGAATCCCTCTTTCTTTTTTTGTCTTTTAATCTGCTAATCTTCAAATCTTCAAATCTGCTCATCCCTTAATCTGCTAATCTTCTCTTCTTTTCCTGCCCCATTAATAGGCATTTGTTTATTTTTGCATAGATGTGGATCATGCAAGAACTTTAAAATATTTTCAGATGAAGAAACTTATAGAATGCGTTCCCAATTTTAGATCAGGCCCGCCAGCAGCAGGTCGCCCAGCCAGGTGAGGCTCTGGGTC
>JAWOCF010000267.1:0-3015 GCA_046483935.1 Bacteroidales bacterium
TTCTCTTCGGTGATTTGCTCCTCAGGATCCTTCTTCAACAGCTTGTCGATCAGCACGCCCTCTACCATCAAGGCTTTCTTGCGCAGAAGGGTCTGATAGCCAAAGCTGTCTTCCTTGTATATTTTTACCGGCCTGAAGTTCAAAATTCCTGATCCCGCAGGAATCGGACTTGTTTTCCCTTCCTTATAAAAAACAACCTGTATCATTCCATGAGCCCACTCCTCAATGTCGGTTCTTTCCACTTTCTTCAGGAATAATTTGGCATTTGGATCCACAAATCCGTATTCCAGCCCGTGGTAAGTGCCCGAACGATTCAGGTACAGGGAAAACAACACCTGGTAGGGGGAGTGGTTGACCAGGAAAAAGTCGAGGGCTTGTTCCAGGGGCTTGTCCTGATTTTCGGGAATCATGGCCAGGTAAACCCCGCCGGCAATCTGGTGGGTGTCGTTGGGCACCGAATACAAAGGGCTGAATTCCTCTTCTTCGGGTTCCTGCTGACGCGAAAAGATGCTGGCACCTGACTTCTGGCTCTCATCGGGGCCTTCCTTCAATAGGTCTTTTACGGCATAAGGGATCTCGAAGCCATCGGCAATGGCCACATGAACCACCTCCGGGCTGATGATCCGGGTGATTACGCCCCCGCCTTTTTCATTCAAAAATATAACTCTGTCACCGGGTTTTAAACTCATTATTATAGATGCTCCTTTCTGTTTACAATGTTGTTATGCTGAACCGGTTGAATCTGCTGCCGGTAAACTGCAAATTTAATATAATTCGAAGTTCAGTAAAGGTATTCTCTTTTTTTTGGCCATCACATGGGTGAGGACGATAATTTAGAGGATTCCGGCTGAGTTTTCCCCCGGCAAGTTTTAATCAAGCCTGAGGTTGAACCAATGTTGAACCAATGTTGAACCAATGTTAAACCAATGTTGAACCAATGCATAATGGTCGAACATTGGTTAAACAATGCTTTAGATCTGGTGAAATAATGTACCAGATAGGGGCCTTTTTAAAAGGGGCTACTGGCCTGAGTGCATTCTTGAATAGGGTCTTCAGGTTTATGGGGCAGGGCATATTCTCCTTCAGGAATATATTCATCAGATAGATAATTTTTTGATTAATTTATATCAGAAGGCTTATTGCTTTGATAAAAGTTCCTAATTTTGGTACCTGCCCCAGGGACTGAAGTTATACCGGGTAAAAAACATACAGACAGACATCCATTATCCATGCAGCGAAAGTTTTTAAGAAATCTGGTATTACTGCTGGTTCTGAACCTGCTGATAAAGCCTTTCTGGATTCTGGGCATAGACCGCACGGTACAAAACACCGTGGGAGCTGCTGATTATGGGTTTTATTTCGCCATTTTCAACTTCTCCTTTTTATTTAATATCCTGCTTGACTTCGGCATCACCAATTTCAACAACCGGAACATTGCCCAGAATACCCAGCTGATGCGCAAGCATCTTTCAAAGATTCTGGTGCTTAAGCTTTCCCTGTTTGGTGTTTACCTGGCATTCACCTTCGGCAGTGCGCTGGTTATCAATTACAGCCGCGAGCAGATCGCCCTGCTGAGCCTTCTGGCAGTCAACCAGTTTCTTTTAAGCCTGATCCTTTACCTTCGGTCCAACCTCAGCGGGCTGCATCTGTTTCGCACCGACAGCCTGGTGTCGGTGCTCGATCGTTCGCTGATGATTATTATTTGCGGGGTATTGCTCTGGGGCAATGTGGTGCAGGAATTCAGGATCCAGTATTTTGTATATGCCCAAACGGCAGGTTATCTGATCACCGTTGCCATTGTGCTGTGGATCGTGGTGCGAAAAGGTAGTCCCGGCCTTTTCAGGCTATCATGGAATTACCCTTTCATGCTGATGATTATCAGGCAAAGCCTTCCCTTTGCATTGCTGGTGCTGCTGATGACGTTCAATAACCGGATTGACAGTGTAATGCTCGAAAGGATGCTCCCCGAGGGCAACAAATTTGCCGGCATCTATGCCATGGCTTACCGCTTGCTGGATGCCTCCAACATGGTGGGATACCTGTTTTCGTTGCTGTTGCTGCCCATTTTTGCACGGATGATCAAGGAGCGGCAATCGGTTGAAAAGCTCATGAAGCTTTCTTATACCCTGATCATTATTCCCGTAGTCATTCTGGCTCTTGGCTCCATATTTTATGCTACGAAAATCATGCAGTTATTGTATACCATGCATGTTGCCGAAACCAGTCAGATGTTTGAATTTCGTATGGCAGAAGCTGCCCGGGTGTTTGCTATCCTGATGCCGGGGCTGGTGGCCCTGTCAACGACCTACATCTTTGGCACCCTGTTGACGGCCCACGGAAGCCTGCGTAAGCTCAATATCCTGTTCCTGGTTAGCCTGGGCTTCAATATAGTCATGAATTACATCCTCATCCCGAAGCTTCAGGCTACCGGTTCAGCATTAGCCACCCTGATCATCCAATCGGCCATTGCCCTGATCCAGGTGTTAATCGTGCAGAGGATCTTCAACATGAAGGTCAATTATGGTTTTCTGGCACGCCTGGCTTTGTTTGTGGCCATCACCATACTGCTTAATCTGGGTAGTAGGTTGCTGCCCTTTCACTGGGTCATCAGCTTCATGATCATGGTTGTGGCATCTCTGGGAGCATCGGTAGCTATCGGATTGCTGAATCCCCGCAATATGGTTCACATTCTCAGATATGGAGACCAGTGATCCTGAAGCATTACCCCTATGGAGGAAAAAATAATTATCTTTGACCGCATTCATTAAATAATTTATAATTCCATTCGTTATATCTGGAAATCAACGCTACTCTCATGGAAGCTGAAAGAAATGAATTTGATTCATCCAACCTGTTTATCTTTTTTATCCGTTGGTGGAAGCATCTTGCCATAATATGTTTTGTGGCCGCCCTGGCAGGTGTTGTTTTCTCTTCACCCTGGTTCATCACCCCGAAGTTTCAGTCTACGGTTACCATGTTTCCTGCTACCACCAATAGCATCTCCCGCTCGGTTCT
>JAWOCF010000094.1:0-3730 GCA_046483935.1 Bacteroidales bacterium
GCTGTCACTTCTCATTTTCCAACCCGGATCCTGGGATTAAGCAGGCTATATAAAACATCTGCAGCCAGATTTGAAAAACTGTAAATAGCAACAATAATCATACTACTTTTGACAAAGGGTGGCCATTGCTTTGACTTTACAACATAAGAATCTATTGAATCATTCTTAATCATTTAAAAAGTTAAAAACATGAAGCTTCCACTAATGCAGATCTATGAGATAGCAGAAAAACTCAATGGCGGAATGAAAGGTTTCTTTAACCTGAACACCGGACAAGCTCACTGGTACCTGGTATTCGATGGACTGATTGATGAGGATGAGGAACCCTGGGAAGAGGATCTGAGTGAAATACAGGAAAACAAAAAAGATTATATTGTACTGCAAGGGATGAACTTTAATGAGCAATTTCATCTGATGGCAGATTTTGCAGCCAATATTAACAACGTGGAAATTCGCAATAAGCTGTTACGGGCCCTGAGCCACACTCATCCCGTAAAAGCATTTAATAAAAGTATTCATAAATCGGGTAGATACTGGCAACAATGGCAGGATTATAAACTGCAGGCACATATTGACTGGGTAGAGACCTGGAGCCAGCTGATAGAAAAACACATCCCTGCAAAACCCGCTGAAAAAAGAAATCCCTCTTTGGTTTTACTGGAGGAATAATTCCAGCCTCCGATCCTGAATGGTGCTGTTTTTGTGCATTAAAAGAAAAAAACAGCATTATGGATTATTTTTCTGAAAATTTAGATGACAAGGACATCAGGGATCTTATCCACCGCAGTTCGCATGATATCAATACAGGTCTGGAACCTTTGATGGACAGAATTGGTGATGCCCGGATCGTGCTTCTGGGTGAAGCCTCACATGGCACCCACGAGTATTACATCTGGCGCTCACGCATTACCCAACAACTGATCCGCGATAAGGGGTTTAACCTGATCGCTGTTGAAGGTGACTGGCCCGACTGCTACCGCATTAACCGTTACATACGCCATTATGAGAATGGAGGTTCTACCGCCTTTGAGGTGTTGAAAAATTTCCACAGATGGCCCACCTGGATGTGGGCCAACTGGGAAACTGACGCCCTGATGGAATGGCTCAGAAAGCACAACCAGGGAAAAGAACATGCGCATCAGACAGGTTTTTATGGCCTGGATGTTTACAGCCTGTGGGAATCGCTGGAAGCCATTATTGATTATCTGAAGAAGCATGACCCTGATTCTCTGGATGCTGCCTATGAGGCATTTAACTGCTTTGAGCCCTACAGCAGGGAAGGCATTGATTATGCTTCTTCGGTGCGTTTTATTCCTGAAAGTTGCGAAAAACCGGTGGTGGAGCTACTTCAGCAACTCCAACAGGATGCCGCGGCTTATGATGGTGATCCTGAGGCTTCTTTCAGTGCCCGCCAGAATGCACAGATTGCTGTCAATGCCGAGAAATATTATCGTTCAATGATTGGCGGCGGACCGGACTCATGGAATATCCGCGATCGCCATATGACCCAGACCCTGGAAAATCTCCTGGACTTTCATGGCCGAAATTCCAAAGTCATTGTTTGGGAACACAATACCCATATCGGTGATGCCCGTGCTACCGACATGCGCGATGACAACATGGTGAATGTGGGCCAGCTGGTTCGCGAAAAATGGGGACCTTCAGATACCGTTCTGGTAGGGTTCGGATCTTACCAGGGATCGGTGATTGCCAGCCACTCGTGGGGTGCCCCCATGCGCAAGATGCAGGTGCCCGCGGCACGGCACGACAGCTGGGAAGCGTTGCTTCACAGAACAGACCCTTCTGAACGGCTGATCATTGCCCGGGACATTAAAAACATACCCCTGATGGATCAACCCATCAACCACCGGGCAATTGGTGTAGTATACCATCCCGACAGGGATCATTACGGAAACTACGTTCCCAGCATCATCCCCGGCCGGTACGATGCCTTTATCTATATCGACAACACACAGGCCTTGCACCCCATCAGAAGTGATACCGAAAGGCATATGACCCCGGCAACATACCCCTGGGCGGAATAAACAGGGCAGCAATACTCTTTACAGGGAAACTGCACAGAAAGCAGCGGGATATTGCCTGGCCAGCAAGCTACAAGCCAGGGTCACGGCATTGATATCATGATGTTCGGTCCAGGAGGCCGCCCTCTGGTTCATGTGCTGCATCCAGAAGCTTTCTATTTCGTCAACCAGGGGCACCATAGGTTTTAAGGCCCCAAAATCGATATCCAGATGCTGGTATCGCTGGCGCAGGCCATACAGCACCCGCACTCCCAGAGTCAGGCCACACTCACGAAAGGCCAGTCGGTTGGCCGCCGAAGAAAAAGAATCATACCCCTGAGTAGCATAAAAATTCAGCCCTGCCATACTGTCTCCAAACAAATATTCGGGCCGGATGCTGGGAGGCAGGGTCTTTCCGGTCATTACCAGTTCGGCAGCCCTGGCAGTATTCAACAGCAAGGCACCTATTCCCAGGGGATCGGAAGAATACCAATCCTGATCGCGGCAAAGGGCTTTAAGGTCCTGCTCGAGCTCACCCAGGTCGGTGATACATTCAGGAGAAACCTCCATCGAACTGGCTACACACACCAGGCCTTCCAGGGGATCATGGGCACCCATGCTTCTTACGACGGCCTCCGTAAGATCGATATTCATCTTCCAGTACATCCGGATTATTCCTTTGTCCTTACGGATAAACCGGGCAGAGGCCCTCATCAGCTCGCAGGCCCATGCGGCATATTGTTTGTCTTCTGTTTCATAATAGGCCTGCAGTAAAGCATGAAACCATCGCGTGAGATAATGAAAATACTGGCCGTCGCGCTCCCAGTCAAGACGCTGGTTCACCGGCTCCCGGGCAGGCCGTTCAGGCAACTCCTTGCCGATGCGCAATCCCCCTGCCGTAGGATGTTTTTCTGCCTCCTTATCAGGCAACCCGCTGATCCATCCTTCCCGCTGATCATCGGCCCGATGCTGCCCCAACACATGATGCACCCGGTCGATCAGCCTCAGGGCCTGTTGATGGTATTCAGCATCTTTCAACAGATGGCTCAGGGCAAAGCAGCCTTGTACGGCAAAAGCATCAGTCCACAGATACCTGCGGGAAGAATCAGCTGCCGGATCCTTTATCCCTGTTCTTTTTAAGAAATCATCAAGCAGATGCCGGGCGATAGCAATATGGTCATCATGCTGTTCATTCATGGGTCAGGATAATTATTTGTGCAACAAAAGAAACGAATTCACAAGAAGAAGCATCTCAAACTATTTCATGGGTTTTGGGGGCGCCTGTCCGGTCATTGGAACGAAGCTGACGTAAATCAGATGGTGTTCTGTAAAAATATCTTCCTGGTTCTTTTTCAGCAGGATCAGCTTTTGAATATGATCTGCCACGGGAGCCAGTATGCTTCCTCCCTTTTTCACCTGATCTTTTAAGGGATCAGGAATCTGAGCGGCAGCCGCTGTGAGCAGTATCTTGTCGAAGGGAGCTTCTTCAGGCCAACCCTGGTACCCATCACCGTGGCGAAGAGACACATTCTTAATGCCTGCCTTTTGGAGGTTTTTGCGTCCTACCTGTGTCAGCCATTCAATGATCTCGATGGTATAAACATGTTTCACCAGCCGGGAAAGAATGGCCGCACTATACCCACAACCACTGCCTACCTCCAGCACCCGGTCGTCGGGCTGAAGCTCCAGGTTCTGTGCCATATATGCCA
>JAWOCF010000110.1:0-3982 GCA_046483935.1 Bacteroidales bacterium
GAAGCCATCCGAGAACAGATCTCCGAATACAATGAGCAGATCATGCAACTGAACCAGCAGGTAGAACAGCTGGAAGAACAGCTGGAACAGATGGGGGCTTTTTCGGCCAACAGGAGAAGAGAACCTGTTACCCTGATAGAACTGGAAGAGCAATCTTTTGCCAACTATGTCAATATCAATGCCAGTGTAGAGGCTGTCAAAGAGGCGCAGATCAGCCCTGAAATCAACGGGCAGATTCAACAGATCCGCGTCACCAAAGGACAGCGGGTGCAACCCGGTCAGGTGGTGGCCAGGCTCAACACCTCGGTCATTGAAAACAACATCAGGGAAGTTGAAACCAGCCTTCAACTGGCACGCACCAGGTTTGAACGTCAACAAGCGCTCTGGGATCAGCAAATCGGTAGTGAGATCCAGTATCTGGAAGCAAAGAGCAACCTGGAAAGCCTGGAATCCAGGCTACAAACCCTGGAGTCGCAACTGGCCATGGCCACCTTGCGTTCACCCATTCAGGGCATCGTCGATGATATCTTCCTGAAAGAAGGAGAGCTGGCCATGCCCGGGGTCCCTGTAGCCCATGTAATTGCCCTGGATCCTTTGAATATCAACGCCGATGTGTCGGAGTCCTTCCTGCCGGTAATGGATGAAGATGACCAGGTGATTCTGCGCTTTCCTTCCTTTCCCGATTATGAACAGCAGGTAGACATTCACCGCCTGGGCAACGTGATCAATCCCGAGAACAGGACCTTCAGGCTGCAGCTGCGCATCCGCAACCCACAGGAGCGTTTTAAGCCCAATATGGTAGCAACCATTGCCATCAGGTCATTTTATACTGATAGCGCCATTGTGGTGCCCTCCATCCTGGTCAAACAAGATGCACAAGGTTTTTTTGTCTATACAGCCGTAACTTCTGAATCCAATGAATTGATGGCAGAAAAAATTTATGTGGAGCGAACCATGAGCAGTGAAGGAAACACCATGATCAGTGATGGCCTGCAGCAGGGTGATTTGGTAATCAACCGGGGTCATAATCAGGTGAATGATGGAGATATGCTGGAGATTTCCGGCCGGTAGTCTTTTGATTCAGGCAAATTATTGTTGAACACCTCTAAGGTTAATGAATTCATCATGAACGACAATCCACAGAAAAAGAAAACTACCACACGCACCTTCAGCATCACCAATGGGGCGCTCAAGAACAAGAATACCATTTTCCTGCTTACCTTATTGCTGGCAGTATTCGGTATTTTCTCCTATCGCACCCTGCCCAAAGAGCTTTTTCCCGACGTGGTGATTCCCATTATCATGGTGCAGACCGTTTATCCGGGCAATCCTCCTGTCGACATAGAGAACCTGATTACGCGCCCCCTGGAAAATGAAATCAATACTATTACAGGCATTGAGGAACTATCCTCCACCTCTTCCCAGGACAACTCCAGTATCTTCGTGGAGTTTGAGACTGACATAGACATCAAGGTGGCCCTGCAGGATGTAAAAGATGCTGTGGACCGTGTCAGGGGAGATCTTCCCGATGACCTCCCGGCTGACCCCATGGTCATGGATATTGACTTCTCGGAGTTTCCGATTGTCAATGTAAACCTTTCGGGCGACTTTTCACTCAATGAACTCAAGCGGTTTGCTGATTACCTGGAAGAGGAGTTTGAAGCCATCCCTGAGATCTCGAAAATAGAAATCACCGGGATTGATGAACGCGAGGTACAGATCAATGTGAATCCGCTGGTAATGGACTCCTACCAGATCAGCTTTACCGACATTGAGAATGCCATTGCCCAGGAAAATATCTCCATTGCGGGCGGGTCAGTACTTTTCGAAGACAGCACCCGTTGGGCCGTGCGTACCATCGGCGAATTCTCACAGGTCAGGCAGCTGGAAGACATCGTGGTGAAACAGGAAGGCGGCAATATTGTCTATCTAAGGGATCTGGCAGAAATAGCAGAGACCTATACCTATCCCGAGAGCTTTGCCCGCCTGGATGAAGAACCTGTTGTGTCTCTGCAGGTGGTAAAAAAATCAGGAGAGAATCTGTTGTCTGCCACCGCAAAGATATTCAGTGTGCTGGAAGAAGCCCGCAGCAGCCAGGCCATCCCTCCCGACCTTAATGTCACCATCACCAACGACCAGTCAGAAGAGATCCGCAACCAGCTGAGCAACCTTGAAAACAGTGTGATCCTGGCAGTAATCCTGGTGATTCTGGTGCTTTACTTTTTCCTTGGACTAAAAAACGCTCTTTTTGTAGGGATTGCCATCCCCATGTCGATGGTGATGTCTTTCATGGTCTTTGGCCTGGCTGGCATACAGATCAATATGATCGTGTTGTTTTCCCTGATTCTGGCCCTGGGGCTGTTGGTAGATAATGCCATTGTTGCTGTAGACAACATCTTCAGACATGTTGAGCAGGGCTATCCGGTGCTTCAGGCAGCCCGCATCGGGATCGGAGAAATTGCCTGGCCCATCATTACCTCCACGGCCACGACCCTTTCGGCCTTTTTACCCCTGGCATTCTGGACCGGGATCGTTGGTGAATTTATGAAATACCTGCCCATTACCCTGATCATTGTGCTTTCTTCATCATTATTTGTGGCACTGGTCATCGTGCCGGTATTCTCCGAATCCTTTTTCAGCAAGCAACAAGAAGGGGGAAAAACAAAAAGGCAGATCAACAGGAAGGCCCGCAACAGAAATATGCTGATCCTGATTGCCACACTGATTGCAGCAGGCGTGGCTCTGCACCTGATGCAGGTAGTGCTTTATGGAAACATTATGATCCTTCTGGCTGGTTTATTATTCCTGGGCTATTTTGTTTTCAGAAATCTGGAAGGCCTGTTTCAGGAAAAGATTCTTCCTTTCAATGAACGCATCTATAGTAAAACCTTGCATTTTGCCCTGCGTGGGAAAAATCCCTATCTGTTCGTAGGAGGTACCTTGCTGTTCCTGCTGTTTTCGGTAGGCTTCTTTGTGGTGCGCAGCCCAAAGGTGTTATTCTTTCCTGAGAGTGACCCCCAATACATCAACATCATTGCAGAGCTGCCCGTTGGGACCGATATTGTTAAAACCGACGAGAGGGTCAGAGAGATCGAACATCATGTGGAACAGATCCTGGAACCGTACCGGCATATTGTCAAATCAGTACTCACCACAGTAGGCAAAGGAGCAGTAGCAGAAATGGAGATGTCAACGGGCGACACACCAAACCGGGGGCGCATTACTGTTACCTTTACAGAGTATGAACAGCGTGGCGAGCTCAGCACCAGCGGCATCATGTCGGAGATCAGCGATGCCCTTCTGGGGGAATATCCCGGTGTGGAATTCAACATTTCACAGAACCAGACGGGGCCACCCACCGGCGAACCCATTAACATTGAGATCAGTGGCCGCGAATTTGAACGGTTGATCCAACTCACCGGGAGGATCCAGCAAAGGGTTGAGGCTTCGGGCATTGAAGGTATTGAAGCATTAGCTATGGATCTGGATGTAGACAAACCCGAGATTATCGTAAATATTGATCGTGACATGGCCCGTCGCTTCGGCATATCTACTTACGCCATTGCCAATACCATTCGCACAGCGCTTTTTGGCAGGGAAGTGTCTAACTTCAAAATCGGGGAAGAAGAGTGGCCCATCCAGCTGCGCCTGCAGGAAGAATACCGCAATGACCTTTCCAGCCTGTTGAACCAGCGCATCACCTTCCGCAGTGCCTCCACGGGCCGTATCATGCAGGTGCCGATTTCTTCAGTGGCCTCGGTGGAATACAGCAAGACTTACGGAGCCGTCAACCGCATTGATCTTAAGCGCGTAATCACACTTAGTTCGAATGTGCTTCCGGGATACAACGCCAACGAGATCAATCAGCAGCTGCGTGAACTTCTGGAGCGTATGGATCTGCCCGAAGGGTATGCATATGCCTTTACCGGGGAGCAACAGCAACAACAGGAATCCATGGACTTTCTGATCACGGCCATGATCA
>JAWOCF010000214.1:0-3926 GCA_046483935.1 Bacteroidales bacterium
CAGGATTCTGGTAAACTCAAAATGTGCTGAGGGAGTATCACTTCCCTGCAGCGACACCTCAAAATTGACCCTTACCGGTTTGTCCAGTTCATCAGGCTCACAAGCTGAAAAAGCAATGATCATTGCCAGCATCAGGGAAAGAAATGGTACATGTTTTATCATCAAACTTTTTTTACTGCTATCCATACGACGAGGAATATCTCTGAAAGGTTGGAACCGGTTTGGACCGGATGATAAAAATAACTAAAATTTTACGCTGTCAGGGCAATTATCGCCAGGATATGTGCAAAGGGCCATTGCAAAAGGTTTCTTTAATGATTCACAGAATGAATGATCCGTGAGCCATAAATTCTCATGTGGTAATATGGCCTCATGTTTGTATATTTGCATGGATTACTTGTCCATGATTATCAATAACCTCCGTCATGAAAAAAACTCTTTTACTTTTGCTGACCGTCATCCTGCTGGGTGGCTGCGTTTCCTCTTCCAAACTGATGCAAAAAGGACAGTATGAAGCTGCCGTACAAAAATCAGTAAAAAAGCTCCGGAAGAACCCTGAAAACGAAAAGGAAATTGCAGTGTTGGAACGGGCCTATACCATTGCCAATGAAAGGGACCTGGAGCAGATCCGCTTCCTGGAACGTGAGGGAAATCCCCGCAACATGGAAAGCATCGTTCAGGGCTATTCGCGCCTGAGAAACCGTCAGTCGCTGGTGCGCACCGTATTGCCATTATACCTGGGCGACCGCGTGATACAATATCCGTATGTCGACTATGATGAAAAAATTATCACTGCCCGCCAGCAGGCTTCCGAGTTCTTTTATAATAATGCCCTGGAGCTACTCAAGCGTGGCGACAAGGAAAGTTATCGGCAGGCATGGAATGAGTTCTACAAGGTAAAGGAATATGGTGGATTGATTCCGGGCCTTGACAGCCTGATGGAACAGGCCCGCTACAATGGCATCAGCAGGGCCCTGGTGACCATTCAGAATCACAGCCCCCTGAACCTTCCCGACGAATATATCGATCAGCTGCTGACGGTTGACCCCAAGCTGGACAACGACTGGGTGGAGTTCTATTATCAGGATCTGGACAAGAGTATTTACTTCGATTACTTCCTGGTGGTCAACCTCAGGGCTATTGAGGTTACCCCCGACAGGGTATCGGAAGAGGACCGCATGGTGCGCAAGCGTGTGGAAGATGGTTTTGAATACGTGCTGGATGAAAACGGCAATGTGAAGAAAGACAGCCTGGGCAATGACATAAAGACCACCAAATATAAGATGCTGGCCTGCACGGTCATCGAAACCCTGCAGCAGAAAGATGTGAAAATAGAAGGTGACCTGGAGATCCTGTCAGAAAATCCTCGGCGCATGATCAAACGCGAGCCCCTGGTAGCCTCGGGCAGCTTCGAACATTATTCGGCACGTGCCGTTGGTGATCTGGATGCCCTGGATGAAGAAACCCGCGAGCGGGTGGAAAGCCAAAAGATGCCCTTCCCCACGGATGTCGAGATGGTGATGCGTACCAGCGACCTCTTTCGCCAGGCCATAGCCTCAGCCATCCACCGCAACAGGCAATATATACGATAATATACTGAACCGGTTTTATGCCTTCAAAGAAAAACAGAAGCACCCTTTTTGAAACGGTCAGAAGTTATGGGATCATCACCATAGGTTTGTTTATCAATGCCCTGTCGTGGCAAGCCTTCCTGATTCCCTCCGAGATCGTGGGAGGGGGTGTTACAGGGGCAGCTGCCTTGTTGTTTTATGCCACAGGATTCCCCATCTCAATCACCTTCCTGCTGGTGAATGTGGTGCTGGTGGTGCTGGGGGTTAAGAACCTGGGGTTCGGCTTTGGCGTTAAAACCATTTACGGCATTGTCGTATTGTCACTCTTCCTGGCTGTGCTGGGGCAGGTGATTACCGAACCGGTGGTGTCAGAAAGGTTTATGGCAGCCATTATCGGCGGCATCATGGGAGGAGCCAGTGTGGGGCTGGTGTTTACCCAGGGAGGCAGTACCGGGGGCACCGACATTATCGCCATGATCATCAACAAGTTTCGTAACATCAGCCACGGACGCCTGATCCTGCTAATGGATGTGGTGATCATTTCCTCTTCGTACATCCTGTTTCAATCCATTGAGCAGGTGGTGTATGGCTACGTGACCATGGGGGTGGCCTCCTATTCGATCGACATGCTGCTGATGGGCCATCGGCGCAGCCTGCAACTATTTATCTTCTCGCGCAAGTCGGACGAGATTGCCGAACGCATTGCCAACGAAATCGGCCGTGGGGTTACCATGCTGGAAGGAAAAGGATGGTACAGCAAGGAAAAAGCCACCGTGCTGATGGTGGTGGTGCGTCATTACGAAACCACCAACCTGTTTCGTACCATTAAGGAGATCGATCCCGATGCCTTTATCTCGGCCGGAAATGTAATGGGAGTGTATGGCAAGGGGTTTGATCCGATAAAGTATTAGGTATCAGACTCCAGGCATCAGGGGTTAGTATCTCCACAAATTCCTCAAATTTTAAGAAGACAATATACCTAATACCTGAAACCTTATCCCTACAAACCCTTAAACAACTTGCGGGTCTTAAAGGTAAAGATCAGGGCAAATACGTTGGATGGGAACAGCTGAATGGCATTGTTGTAATCGGTGGTGTTTTTGTTGTAGCTCTGCCTGTGGGCATCCAGCTGCTTTTCTTTCTCATTCAGGGCCTGTAGCTGTTGACTCCCCGGAGCTGCTTCAGAAGCCTGTTCTTCTTTACCCTTTATCATGTCGACCATCTCCCGGATCAGGTTATCGTGAGCTACCTTCTGATTGGCTGTTAGAGGATCATCACTGCTGCGGTTCACCAGCTCATGCAGCCGGCCCCACAAAGGCTCCCTGTCCTTCACAGATTCCGGTACCTGCTGTATCCATTGACCGATCAGCGCATCGCGTTCCTCAAACAGGGGTTCCATGCCCGAGAGGATCTTGTCGGAGGCATGGCGCATCAGCACAAAACGATTGTAGGCCAGCAGGGTAAACAGGGCCAGAAAGGCAATGGCAACAAGAATTCCGGTCATAGGGTTTGGTTTTGAGGATTTAAAAGTAAATATACGTTTTTCTGAACCGCTCAGGCAAATTTTTCTCAGAGGCAACCTCTCAAAGATATATTCCCGACGATTCCCTGAATTGCCAATCCATCAGGCATATATCGGCAGATCGCTCCAATGATGACACACACAAATCTAAAAAAATTCATGTGGAATTATTATTTAGGGAAAAACATCCTTAAATTCGTATGTTATATTTAAAAGCGACATCATTATGGCAAACGTATTGGGACATCTGCAACCGGTAAGGGTATGGGAAATTTTTGAAGACATTCTGAAAGTGCCCCGCCCCTCAAAGAAAGAAGAAAAAATCATGGAGTACCTGATGGATTTTGCCCGCCAGCACAACCTGGAGGTCGACCGTGATAAGGTGGGCAACCTGCTGATCCGCAAACCTGCCACCGCGGGCTACCAGAACCGTCAGACTGTTGTCTTGCAGAGCCATGTAGATATGGTGTGTGAAAAAAATGCTGATGTGGATCATGATTTCATGCACGATCCCATTACCCCATATATTGAAGAAGGATGGGTACGTGCCAAAGGGACTACCCTGGGTGCCGATGACGGCATCGGGATGGCAGCTCAGCTGGCCATCCTGGAGTCTGACCAGATACAGCACGGCCCCATTGAATGCCTGTTCACAGTTGACGAGGAAACAGGCCTCACAGGAGCCTTCGGCCTGGAAAAGGATTTCCTGAAAGGGCGCATCCTGCTCAACCTGGACTCGGAAGACGACGGAGAGCTGTTTATTGGCTGTGCCGGCGGGATGGATACCCTGGCCACTCTCAGCTACGAGAAGGTGGTGCCTGAAGCCGATCATG
>JAWOCF010000071.1:0-15330 GCA_046483935.1 Bacteroidales bacterium
CCACGGGCTATGATACGATCCTGGCATACAACCACCGCCCCCACCGGCACCTCGCCGGCCTGACCGGCCCGGCGGGCCTCTTTGAGGGCCTCCCTCATAAAATGTTCATCGGAAAACACATTTATCTTTTCCTGTATCGCTGCCATATTTCATGTTTATTAATAAAAAGCCTGCCGGGGCCATAGGCAAAATTAAGTATTTTGATCCTGCCGGAAGGTTGATTCGCAAATTTCCTAACCTTTAAGAATTTTGTCGCAAAATACTTGATTGAAAAACACAACATCTTGTATTTGACCTTTAAAAACATTAAATTCACATCATGATGTAAAAACATACCTGCCATGATACACCGTGCCATTTTAGCTACCGATCTTTCCAAGTGCTCTGACCTTCTAATGGAATGCATTCCAGAATTCAAGATTCTGGGAATCAGTCACATCACCCTGCTGCATGTTCCTACCATCAGCTTCAACTACATGGAATACAGCGGGTATTCGATGATGGTGCATATTGAAGCCCGGATGATCAACATGAAAAACAAACTCATTCAGAATGGCATTGCGGCCGATTTTATCTTCAGGGAAGGATTGCCCTCGCAAGAGATTCTGGACTATGCTGCGAACCATCCAGAGGCATTATTAATCATTGGCAGTAAAGGTCATGGCTTTCACAAAAGAAACCTGATCGGCAGTACCACGCTACGGGTTATCCAATATAGCAAAAATCCGGTGCTGATGATTCGCATCAAAAACCTGGGGAAGGACGCGGCTGGAGAGCACCATTGCAGCCTGGAATCCAAAAAAATTACTGGCTACGGGATTATCCTGACAGATTTTTCCAGACACGCCTCCGGGGCATTTTTCTATGCCAGGGATTATCTGGCCGAACACATGGACCAGATAGCCATCATGCATGTGCAGGACAAAATCGTCATGCGTCATCATGATCCGGCCACCATCGAGCGGTTCAACAAGATCGACAGCGAACGCTTGCGCAACTGCTCCATGTCGCTACGTCGCAAAACCAAAGCCCCGGTGCAGACAGTATTGGTGGAGGGCGCTGTGGTTCCCGAAATCATCCGTGAAGTAAAAGAGGATGCTGCTACCCTGCTCATCATGGGCACCCATGGCAAAGGCTACTTCTCGGATATAGTACTGGGCAGCACCACCAGTGCGGTAGTTCAACTGGTGGAAGCAAACTGCCTGCTGGTACCCACCCCCGGGGAAGAGACTGAACAGGAAGATTAAAAACCTCTTCATTTTCGGGTATTCCCAATTTCAGGCACGCCAAAGGAACCCATGCAACTGGAGTTTTATTGCCGATCATTTACTACCTTTGCATTCAGAAAAAATTCCGGTAAATTATGCTTAGAACACACAACTGCGGCGAATTGCGCCTTGAAAATATTGAAAAAGAAGTGACCCTTTGCGGATGGTTGCAACGCTCACGCGATCTTGGTGGGATGACCTTTATTGACCTTCGCGACCGCTACGGACTGACCCAGCTGGCCTTCAACATGGAGGACAACGAGGCGCTGTGCAGGCAGGCCCGGTCATTGGGCCGCGAATACGTACTGCAGGTAAAAGGACTGGTCAGGGAACGCAGCAGCAAAAACCCGAAAATGCCTACCGGGGATATAGAAATTGTTGTCACCCAAATCAAGGTGCTTAACAAGGCACAAACACCTCCCTTTACCATCGAAGAAAATACAGATGGAGGTGATGAGCTACGCATGAAATACCGATACCTGGACCTGCGCCGCAGCAGCGTGCGGGGCAACCTGGAGTTGCGTCACCGCATGGCCATGGAAACACGCAAGTACCTGAGCAACCAGCAATTTATTGAAGTGGAAACTCCCGTGCTGATTAAATCAACCCCCGAAGGCGCGCGCGATTTCCTGGTGCCTTCGCGCGTACATGCCGGACAGTTTTACGCCCTGCCCCAGTCGCCACAGACCTTCAAGCAGTTACTGATGGTGGCGGGCATGGATCGCTACTTCCAGATTGTGAAGTGTTTCCGTGACGAAGACTTGCGCGCCGACCGTCAGCCTGAGTTTACTCAGATCGATTGTGAGATGTCATTTGTGACCCGCGAGGATGTGCTGCAGACTTTTGAAGGATTGACCCGCCACCTGTTCCGCACTCAGAAGAAGCTCGACAATGTTACCTTCGGGCGTATGAGTTACCAGGATGCTATGAGATTTTATGGCAGTGACAAACCGGACACCCGCTTCGGGATGAAGTTTGTAGAACTGACCACCCTGGTAAAGGGAGCGGGATTTCCTGTGTTTGAGAATGCCCCACTGGTAGCAGGAATCAATGCCACAGGATGTGCCTCCTACACCCGCAAGCAACTGGATGAACTGACCAGCTGGGTGCGCCGCCCACAGATAGGAGCAACAGGATTGGTGTATGCGCGGGTCAATGAGGATGGAAGCATCAAATCGTCAGTAGATAAATTCTATTCTCCCGAACAATTATTTCAATGGGCACGCGCCCTGGAAGCACAACCCGGTGATTTGTTGCTGATCCTGGCAGGAGAAACTGATCCTACCCGAAAAGCCCTGGGTGAGTTGCGCCTGGAGATGGGCAAACGGCTGGAACTTAGAGACCCTAACATTTTCTCATGCCTATGGGTATTGGATTTCCCACTGCTTGAATGGGACGATGAGACCCAGCGTTATTATGCGATGCACCATCCTTTTACAGCACCTCTGGAAGAAGATGTTGACCTGCTGGATACTGATCCGGCAGCTGTCAGGGCCAATGCTTATGACCTTGTGATCAATGGTGTAGAGATTGGTGGGGGCTCCATACGGATCTCTGAGCGCACGTTGCAGGAAAAGATGTTTAAGGTTCTAGGCTTTTCTGAAGAGCAGGCACAAAACCAGTTTGGCTTCCTGCTGGATGCATTTCGGTACGGTGCACCTCCTCATGGCGGGGTAGCTTTTGGCTTCGACAGGATGTGTGCCTTGTTTGGGGGTTCTGATTCAATCCGCGACTATATCGCTTTTCCAAAGAATAATAATGCCCGCGACACCATGATTGACAGCCCCAGCCCTGTAGATGAAGCACAATTAAAAGACCTGCACCTAAGGCTGAAGGAATAGCTTTTGTGGCATACTGATGCAATACGTTATTAAGTTATAAAACAAGCCCTTAACCTTCTTTTATTCCTTAATTTTGCATCTGCCCGCGTGAAGCACGTGGGCAGGTACAATAAGATTTTCAGAAACCCGATAATAAAAAACAGCCTTGATCTCTATCAATAATCTTTCTGTTTCCTTTTCAGGAGAAGTCCTTTTCGATGACATTTCGTTTATCATCAACAAGCGCGATCGCGTTGGACTGGTCGGTAAAAACGGGGCAGGAAAAACTACCCTGATGCGCATTATCAACCACCAGATGTCGCCCACTCAAGGGAGTGTTTCATCTCCTTCAGGAAGCAGCATCGGTTATCTGCCACAGGAGCTGCAGCTGAAGAGCAACCGCCAGGTGCTTGAAGAAGCCCTGGAAGCCTTTGTAGAGGTAAAGCAGCTGGAAAGGTCTATCCATAAGCTTACTGAAGATTTAACCATCCGCACCGATTATCATTCTGAGGGTTATCATCAGCTGAGCCAGAAGCTGGCTGATGCCACCGAGCGCTACGATATGCTGGGAGGAGCAACACAGCATGCACAGGCCGAAAAGGTATTGCTTGGTCTGGGCTTTGAACGAAGTGACTTGCAACGGCCCCTCTCGGAGTTCAGTGGTGGCTGGCAGATGCGGGTTGAACTGGCCAAGATACTCCTTAAGAGCCCAGACTTGCTCATGCTGGATGAGCCCACCAACCATCTGGATATCGAATCCATTCAATGGCTGGAGAGCTTTCTAACAGACTATCCCGGCGCGGTGATGATTGTATCGCACGACCGGGCATTTCTGGACAACGTGACCAACCGCACCATCGAACTTTCACTGGGCAAGTCATATGATTACAAGGCCTGTTATTCCGACTACGAGTTGTTGCGCGAGGAGCGTATGGAACAGGAAATGGCTGCCTTCACCAACCAGCAACGGCAGATCGAGCAGACTGAACGCTTCATCGCCCGCTTCCGTGCCCAGGCTACCAAGGCCCGCCAGGTTCAATCAAGAGTGAAGCTGCTTGAAAAGATGGAGAAAATAGAGGTGGACGCCTTAGACAAAAGCAGCATTCATTTTCGTTTTCCGGAAGCTCCCTCCTCAGGCAAGGTTGTTCTTGAAGCAAAAGAGGTATCAAAAAGTTATGGCAGCAAGCAGGTGCTTCACGACCTGAACTTCATGATCGCCCGGGGCGAACGGGTGGCCTTTGTGGGCCGCAACGGGGAAGGGAAAACAACCCTCTCGCGCATTATCACCGGTGAGTTGGAACACCTGGGACAGATGAAGCCAGGTCATAATGTGAAGATCGGCTACTATGCCCAGAACCAGGCTGAATACCTCGATGGCAATAAAACGGTATTTCAGACTCTTGATGATGCCGCCGTGGGAGAAGTGCGCAAGCAGGTGCGCAGCATTCTGGGAGGTTTTCTGTTCGGAGGTGATGATATCGACAAGAAGGTGAAGGTGCTTTCAGGGGGCGAAAAATCAAGGCTGGCCATTGCTAAACTATTGCTTGAGCCAGTGAATCTGCTGGTGCTGGATGAGCCTACCAATCACCTGGACATGCGCTCAAAAGACATTCTCAAGAGTGCCTTGTTACAATTCGGGGGCACCATCATTATCGTGTCGCACGACCGGGATTTTCTGCAGGGACTTACCGATAAGGTATTTGAGTTCCGCCATCACAAGGTGAGGGAATTTCTGGGCGATGTGTATGATTTTATTGAAAGTCGCAACCTGGAATCCCTTACCCAGCTGGAGCAAAAACAACAAAAAGAACAGGCAGAAGCACCAGCTGCAGCCAGTGAGAACAAGAAAAGCTGGGAACAGAAAAAAGCCCTTGAAAAAGAGTCTCGCAAACTACAAAATGCCATTGAGAGGTGCGAACAAAAGATGGAAAAGGTGCAGCAGCAAATTCACCTCAAGGAACAGATCATTGCCAATACAGGTTCTGACTCCTCAGCCTTTGACAATGGAAATGTTTTTGAAGAGTATGATCAGCTGAAGAATCAGCTGCAGCTTCTCGAACAGGAATGGGAGGATTTTCAGCTGGAACTGGAGATGGTTGAAAAAAATGCAGGGCTGTAGATCATGGCTTGATTATTAAAGCAATAAGTATTAAATTTTCTTCTTGAACCGCTGGCTTTTCCCCTTGAAATGAATACATTTGCACCTTCATAAAAAGGAATTTAATTAACCAAGATTTTGTTTTCAAGCAACACATACTTCCATTACGGTTAGAAATTTTTTATCATTCTGACAAATGACCTCTCATCAGAATGATCAGGCTCCGGGCCTGAAAAATATCCTTTCACCCATTTTTATTTGCAACCCTTAACGACGGATCATCACACCTTGTGAAGGGCTCCTGCCATTGTTGTTATATTCCTGTTTATCATGAATTTAAGAGAAAGAAGGATTGTAGTCAGAAACCTTCAGCGACCCTTTGAGAAATTTTTCAACAAGATTTCCGGTGGAGGCATCATTTTAATGATCGTATCACTACTGGCCCTGATCTGGGCCAATTCTGACGCTCACAATTATTACGACTTAATCTGGAACAATGATCTGTCATTCAGTTTTGAGCAGTTTGAGATCCACCATTCATTGTTGTACTGGATCAATGATGGACTGATGACCATCTTCTTTTTCCTGGTGGGGCTGGAAATAAAAAGAGAGTTTCTTGCCGGCGAGCTGAGCTCATTTAAAAAGGCTGTTTTCCCCTTTTTTGCTGCAGCAGGGGGCATGCTTTTGCCCATGATCCTTTATTTCTCCTTTGGCTTGCAGGGCGAACAAAGCCAGGGCTGGGGGATCCCCATGGCCACAGATATTGCCTTTTCACTGGCCATATTAAGCATGCTTGGCAAAAAGGTCCCTCTGAGCATCAAGGTCTTTTTGACCGCACTGGCCATCGTTGATGATTTGGGTGCTTTGCTGGTCATCGCCTTGTTTTACAGCCACCAGATCTATTGGGGCTACCTGCTGGCCGCAGCCATTTTACTGTTGATCCTGGTGGTAGCGAATTATTTTGATGTGCAGTTGATCACCCTGTATGCCATCGTCGGGTTCTTAATCTGGTTCATGTTTCTGGAGTCAGGGGTTCATCCTACCATTGCCGGAGTATTGATCGCCTTTACTGTTCCGGCACGAACAAAGGTTCAGATCAATAGGTTCATTCCCAAAATCAAGTGGAGGCTTAAGAAGTTTTCCGATTTGCCCGGGAACGATAGTAGTTTTGTTTTGAGCAACGAGCAATTACACGCCATTGACGATATAGAGGATCTGGTCAGTGAAGTACAAAGCCCCTTGCAAAAGATGGAACATCGCCTCAGCGGCCTGGTTAACTACTTTATTCTGCCACTTTTTGCCCTGGCCAATGCAGGTGTTACAATACTGGCCCCAAACTCTCCTTTATCCTCTATTTCCCAGATATTTACCTCTCTGTCGCTGGCCATTGCCATCAGCCTGGTATTGGGTAAGGTAATTGGAATTTCTCTTTTCTCATGGCTGGCAGTAAAAACAGGGCTGGCCCACAAGCCCAATAACGTGTCGTGGCTTACGATTACCGGCCTGGGATTGCTGGGTGGTGTAGGATTCACCATGTCATTGTTCATCGCCAATCTGGCCTTTATTTCGCCTGAGCTGCTGGATCAGGCCAAGGTAGGAATATTCACAGGTTCTATTGTGGCAGGTTTTGCAGGGTATTATCTATTAAAATATTCTCTGAACAAGAATTACAAGTTGGCAGCAAAAAAATAATTTCTACCAGTTTATTTCAGGTGGAGCTATTTTTTATTGGTTTTAAAAAGTGCCCCAAAACCGGGAAACTCAGGAGGAAAAAAGCAGGAAAAGTTCAGAAAAAATTATTCCTTGAAAAAGAATGGAAAGGTCAGATCTTAACGATCTTGTGCTTAATGGCATATATCACCAACTCGGCAGTGCTGCCCAGTTTAAGCTTTTTCATGATGTTGGATTTGTGCGCCTCCACGGTACGCACACTGATACAAAACTCATCGGCTACTTGTTGGTTGGATTTGCCCCTGGTGATGGAACGCATAATCTCCAGCTCACGATCAGTGAGCTTGCTGATGCCTACTTCTTTAGCGTTCTTTCCTTTCAGGTAGTTTTCAATCAATATCTCCGAGACAAAGCCTTTGCTGTAATGCTCTCCTTTCATAACGGTGCGCACCGCATCCACCAGTTGTCCGGGTTTAAAATTTTTAGGAACATAGGCCATGGCACCTGCCTCAAATCCTGATACGATCATCTGCTCGCTCACTGAAGCCGAATGCAGCACCACTTTAGCATAAGGGTAATCACGGTTAATCTTTTTGGTGAGTTCAATGCCATCTACTCCGGGGAGGATCACATCAAGAATGATGACATCAGGTTTCATGCTGGCGGTTTTATCCAGGGCTTCATCACTATCTTTTGCTACCCCGATCAATTTAATGTCAGGGATTTTGGAAAAGACCTGCCGGATTGCCAGGGCAATCAGATCGTGATCGTCAACAACCAATACTTTTATGGTGTCCATAATGAAGATGATTTGCAATCATCAGCTGACTGGGGCATGAAAATTTCAGGACAAATTTACAGAAAAATAAAACCAACAAACAAATATACGTAAAATTACTCAAAAAAAATAAATAAATACACGTAAAATTACTTTATAAATCCTAAATAATTCCCCTAGTACCTATTCGTACCTGAGGGCCTCAATGGGATCCAGGCGTGCTGCTTTGGCTGCAGGATAATATCCGGCAATCAAACCCACGGCAAGACATGCAAGTACGCCCGAGATGATCCAAACCCATGGAATGATAAAACTGCTGCCTATCAGGTAAGAGATGCCATTGCCAGCCAGCAGCCCCATAATAATCCCCAGCAGGCCTCCCAGCTGACAAATCACAATGGCTTCTGCCAGAAACTGTGTTTTGATGGTCCTGCGGTTGGCCCCAAGGGCTTTGCGAATACCGATTTCCTGAGTACGCTCGGTAACGGATACCAGCATGATATTCATCAAGCCAATGGCAGCTCCCATCAGGGTAATCAATCCTATAAAGGTGGCAGCCAAAGTTACCACCTGGATATTTTCCAGCAGAGCCTGGGCGATATTATCACTCTTAGCGATATCAAAATTATTGGGTTCAGTGGTTTTAACCCCCCGCACAACCCGGAACAGACTGGTGGTTTCGCCGATTGCGGGCTCCATATCCTGGACGTCAGGTACACTCACACTGATGGTATAGTTCATGTTGGGACGAGAAAAGTTTTGCCGCACCGCTCTTAAGGGGATGACGCACCTAAGGTCTTCAGACATCCCCATGGCTGCTCCTTTTTCTTTTAAAATGCCGATAACCTGGTAGCGATCATTTCCTAGTGTTACAAATTCGCCAAGCAATCGCCCCTCTCCGGGTAACAGGGTCTGAGCCACCTGGCTGCCCAGCAAGACTACGTTGGCACCAAATTCCAGCTCATTGGGAGAGAAATTTCTACCCGATTCAACTTCACCTCCCGAAGTCACCAGGTAATTTTCATCACTCCCTACTACCGAGACATTGGGATTGGTTTCCTGGCTTCTGAACCTGACCACGGTTGATCCTGTACCAAAAGTAGAGACTGACACATCGGCAGGAAAAGAAAAGCGTTCTTTAAACTCCATGGCTTCCCGGAAGGTAATGCTCCGAAAAACCTCTGAGCGGCTCCTTTGCCCACCGGTCTGGATGCGCATCTCCCGGTTACGGATGGAAAAGCTATTGGCCCCAAGACGGGAAAAATTGGAGGTAATAGAGCCCTTGATTGAATCAATAGCGGTAAGAATGCCCACCAGTGCCATGATGCCAAAAGCAATGATCAGCATAGTCAGAATTGCCCGCAACATGTGAGAGCGCACTGAACCAAGCGCCACCTTCAAATTTTCAAATACTACTACCTGGCGAAATTTCATATCTCTTGCCTTCTTTTGATTGTTCAACAGGAGGCTGAAGCCTGGAACTTCTACCTCCCAATGAATATTACATTTTACTTCCGAAAGCAAGGTCTCCGGCATCACCAAGTCCGGGAACGATATATGCTTTGGCAGTGAGTTCGTCATCAATAACGCCCAGCCATACGGTGAAATTCTCGTTCAGCAGGTTTTTCTTCAGATAATCCAATCCCTGTGCACTGGCCAGAATAGCCACAATATGAGTATGTGACGGGATGCCCTTGGCCAGCAACCCTTTATAAGCCAAGGCCATGGAGGCCCCGGTTGCCAGCATCGGATCACTCAAAATAAGCACCTTTCCGGCCAGCGGAGGGCTGGAAACATATTCTACCTGAATATCAAAGCGTCCATTTTTACGGGGCTTACGATAAGCAGAGATAAAAGCATTTTCTGCTTTGTCAAAGAAGCTATGAAGTCCCTGATGAAAGGGAAGTCCAGCCCGAAGAATAGTGCCTATCACAGGTTGATCTTTCATCATGGGGCATTCGGCTGATCCCAGCGAGGTGGTCACCTCCTTGTTTTCCCATTCAAGGGACTTGCTGATTTCGTAAGCAAAAATTGCACCGAGCCGTTCCATGTTGCGGCGAAAACGCATGCTATCTTTTTGAACATTTACATCCCTTAACTCTGCAATATATTCATTCAACAGGGAGTTCTTGTTTCCAAGTAAATGGATCATTTTATACAATTTTCAATGGTTTAAGATTCAAGCACCTGGAATCTTTCCCAGGAGATTTGCCAGGGACCGGAGCACGGGCGGCATCCTGTTTATTTGGATTTGTAAAAATACGCATTCTTTTGATCCAAAACCCATATAAAAGCGGGCAAGATCAGGTTGTGAAGAGCCTTCAAAATCGAGCACCAGGTCATTGCCTGCCCATTGCCTGATGAAATCATCTACTAATAAAGCCATGGCTCCGTTTTCACGGGCCTCAGAGGTAGCTCCGGAGAAAAGAAAAATGAATTTGTTGGCGCTTCTAAAAAAAATGATGCCTGCGCAGAAATTGTTTTCACGGGTATATGCACACCGAATCTGAACCAACCCCTTGTGAATGCCAACATAGATCAGGTGTTTAAGCAAAAGATAATCTGCCGGGGAAAAGGCATTGACTTCTTTGCCTTTATTATCTTGAAAAGCCTTGATGATTACTTCTGGCTGTCCATGAGGAGTAATGAATACTTCCTGCCTGGCAGCTTTTTTGATGTTGCGCCGTATGTTTTGGGAATAGCCTTTATACAAGGTTTCATAAGGATGTATCAAGTCCAGCTCGCAATTCACCCGCCTGATTACCCGCTCCTCTTTCCGGTTTACTACTCCATTGTAAGTGTTTAAATGAATATTGACCCATTGAAACTTTCGCGGGATAGCATCCAGAAAGCGGCGGGTAACTTCGGCCGAAAGGCTCCGCGTGCTGAAAACCCCCAGTTGCTGCACAAAAAAGGGTTGATATACATAATGCACCCCCATCTTTTTGCGCCAGGGCAGCGGCATTACCGACAGGTAATCATCTTCTATCAGTGCATCCCAGCCCGGGCAAGTCATATTCAGGTACCACGACCAGGCATACAAGATTCCATTGGGGCTTTGATCAATACAGGCATCCCATTTTTCGAAATCGATCTGGTCGTGTGTAAGGTATGTGATCATCCTTTGTCTTTTTGAAGTGCAGAGGCCTGGCTCACCATATTTTCATAAACAAATCTCCAGCCTTTCCAACGCCCACATTCGCATAATGATTCATTATGCCACAAACTGATAAAGTGCCCTTCCACTGATTTTACCGCCCGGATCAGCCGGTTGATGGTCTGAGTGGCCTCTTCAGGCTGCAACCTGAGATAATCCTTAAGGGTGCCATCCATCACGGTAAAGGGGAAAATCTTCAATGCCGAAACAGCTTCCAGCTCCAGGTCGTAAAAGTAGAATGGGCTACAGATACCCGCTCTGAAACCAGGTTGAGAGGCATACCCCATAGTGAAATCATGGGTAATTTCATTTTCCTGCAGGTTACGGTAAGTCTGCGGGAAGCGCAGCCTCAGATAGTGTTGCCGGCTGAAAAGGATTTCACGGTTTGTAATGTTACTCATGCGGCGCACTTCACCTGCCAGTCGCTGGGGGTCATCATGTGCCAGGAAGGAAGGATGTATCCCGGTAAAGGCATAATCACCGATCTTTTTAACCAGTTTTTGAAATACTCCTGAAAAGAAGGATACATTCTTATCGAACGGCCCGTAATCACCACACAAAAAAAAGTAGAAGGCTTTCAACTGATGCTTTTTATGGAGTTCCAACTGGTAATCATAAGTATCGAAGGGATCCTTACTTTTTCCCATTAGCACCATCCATCGTAGTTTCGCGGTCTGAAATTTTCCCTGAAACAGTTCTCTCAATGTTCCTCCCAGGGTACGCAAGGCACCGCGACCACGGTAGGCAAAGGCTACATCAACATCGTAAGTAGGCAGGAAAGAGAATTTACGTACAGGGAATTCCATAAAGGGAAACCGCAATAGCAACTCCTGTCGAATCCTCAATGCATAATGGTTGACTACGGGAACTTCCAGAAACCCATGTTGAAAAGCAAAACTCTGTGAGGCTTCAAAACGCCCATAGGCATCTTTTTTAAAAGGCAGATATTCTTCATAGCGGCTCACCAGGTAAAATGCTGCACTAAAAGGGTCAAATCCCAAAGGATTTCCTGCTTTTTTTGAGGGGAACAGGCAAGGCAGTCTCTCAATAGTTTTCACCTCAGGCACCAGATGCTGCACCCCTCTTAACTCAAGCAACCGCGATGGAACCACATGTAATTCCTCTTCGCGCATGGGTTTCATGCTGTAATTGATCAAGGGCCCTTTAAAATTCAGAAAGGCGTCCGTATCATGCGTCAGCTCAAAAGAAAGACCCAGCAGCTCGCCTAAAAGCAGATCCAGAATGTAGCGCAAACGGTTTGTTACTTTTGGACTGTACACCAGCATCATAAATCCGGGGAATTGAGAGACATCTGGTAAAGATACGTTTTTGTTTTCAGGCAGGCCCGCCTCCAGCATATTTTAAAGCTATAATAATCCTTCATCGGCAAAGCTAAAAAATTTATCCTCCCCAATGATCAGGTGATCCAATACCGGCAGCTCCATAAACAGCCCTGCTTCTTTGCATTTACGGGTAATACGCAAATCATTCTCACTGGGTCTCAGGGCCCCGCTGGGGTGATTATGGCACAGTATCAGGGCAGAAGCGTTGTCTTCCAGGGCCAGCTTAAAGATCTTCTTAGGATCGGCCACGGTGCCTGCCACACTGCCTTCGCTCACACGGATGGTCCTTTTCACCCTGTTCCCCCGGTTTAGGGTAATAATCCAGAATTCTTCGTAACAGGCATCACTCAACAGCGCATGCATCAGTTCAAAGGCATCATGACTACTGGTAATGGTTTTGCGCATCAGGCTCTCGCTGTAACGACGGCGGCGGCCTAGTTCCAGGGCGGCAATAATATTTATTGCCCGGGCCTGCCCAATGCCTTTAAATCTTAAAAGATCATTAATACTCAGCCTGGAAACTTCAATGAGGTTATTGGCTACACTGCTCAGGATCATTTTTCCTAATGCCACGGCCGAATCCTCACGCGTTCCCGACCCGATGATGATGGCCAGCAACTCAGCATCAGAAAGACTCTGATGCCCCTTGGAGAGGAGTTTTTCGCGGGGCCTGTCGTCAACAGCCCATCCTTTAATTCCTTTAGCGGACCCCCAACTCGGCATCGCACCCTCTGCTGGATTCATCCTAAAACATTTTCTTTTTAGCGAATATACGACAATTCGGCAAAAAAAAATGACCTTCCCGGCGGAAAGGTCATTTTTATGTAGTCCGTAGGGGAATCGAACCCCTGTTACCAGGATGAAAACCTGGCGTCCTAACCCCTAGACGAACGGACCGTGGTGATTTGGCGTGGCAAAGATATTATTATTTTTTTTATTGCAAAAAAAAAATTCTCTTTGCCCCCCAGCAGCAAAAACTACTGAAGCTTATTGATATGCCTCATCAGGCTGGACTTCAGGTTGGAAGCTTTGTTCTTATGAATCACTGAACGCTTGGCCAGTTTATCTACCAGTGCTACCACCTCGGGAAGATTTTCAACAGCTTCCTCTTTATTGGTTGTATTCCTCAACCTTTTCACTGCATTACGGGTAGTTTTGGCATAATAACGGTTCCTGAGCCTTTTGGCATTGTTGGAACGGATTCTTTTCAAAGCGGATTTATGGTTGGCCATGATAAACTACTTTTTCTTTATTTATTATTTTGTTTTTTTGTAGCCCGTAGGGGAATCGAACCCCTGTTACCAGGATGAAAACCTGGCGTCCTAACCCCTAGACGAACGGGCCGGGTTTTCCCGAAAAAGGAGTGCAAATGTAAAACAATTTTACCGGATCACAAAACCCTTTCATAAAATATTTCCCGCAAAATCTTTACCAGACTTTTTCAAGCCATGCCAATCGGCCTTTACTTAAAAGACACACATATTAATGAAAAAAAATAATTGAAGAAGCAATCATTCTGTTTGAAAAAACAAGTAATTGCACTGAAAGTCCTGAAGGCTTGAAAAATTAATCCAGAACCAAAAGTTATCAAAGGCAATAATGGAGAAAAAAAGTTGCCTTTATTTGTACAACAAAAATGGATTGATCCCCGTTGAAGAAAGGTAAACACCATTGATATATGCCATTTTTTTGTTTTAAGCTTTCAATAAGGGGCTTTTGTTAAACAAAATGCCATATTCAAGAAGGTTGTCACATATTTTTTATATATTTGTATTGATAAAGCCAACGTTTGAAAAAATCAAGATTAACCAAATAGCAAATAAGAAAATTATGAAAAGGATCAATTACAAGATTTTCACCGTAATGTTGCTCACAGCAGCATTATTCAGCGGTTGCGGGCTCAACAAAATGGTTCGCAATTATGATGAAGGCATCCGCTATACCCCTGAGACAAACCCATTGGAGAACCACGGGGGGCAGGTTGCTGCCGATGTGACCGGAACCATTAGTGAAGGCTACTTCCAGCGCAATGCAGTTCTGGAGCTTACTCCTGTATTAAAATATGAAGGTGGAGAACAGGAGTTATCTACGGTAACCTTGCGTGGATCAAGCACTACCACCGAAGGAAAAATGATCAACCAGGATCAGTCGACCAAGGTTGAAATGAACAACGTGATCGAGTTTCAACCTGAGATGCGCGAATCGGAGCTGGTAATCAGAGGCCGTTTGTATCGCGAAGGCCGTGAAAACAATGCGGAGGAGCTTCCCGAAAGGAAAGTTGCCGATGGAGTGATCAACACTTCCCAACAGGTAGATCTGGAAGCCATGGCCACTGCCATCGCTCCTGATGAATATGAAAAAGAAACCATTGTAACCCAGCGCGCCAATCTGTATTTCGCTTATATGCGTTACAACATCAACATGCGTCTTCCGCTGAACAGCAGCCAGGAAGCTCAGGAAAATATGAGCAATCTGGAAGAATTCATGACCAGGGGCTGGGAGATCCAGAGCATTGAAGTCAATGCATGGGCATCGCCCGAAGGTGAAGTGGCTCTGAACAGAAGCCTTTCTGAAAATCGTGCCGAGGCCGGAGAGAAATTCCTCAATGACATGATCGACCGGCTTAACCGCCAGCAGGATGAAGAAGATGAAGAAATTGAGCATCCTGAGTTTGAGGTAGAAGCCCGTGGCGAAGATTATGATGGTTTCATGGCTGCCCTGGAAGAATCTGATATCCAGGACAAACAAGCCATTGCCAACGTGATCAACACTCTGGAGGATCCTGCTGAAAGAGAAAAAAGAATCCGTGACATGACCGTGATTTATGCTGAAGTGGAAGAGATTCTGGAGCCACTGCGTCGTGCAGAATTTGTAGTCCATGCTTACGAGCCAAAGAAAACTGATGATGAGATCCTGGATCTTGCTCAAAACAATCCTTCCGAACTGGATGCCAAAGAAATGCTGTATGCTGCTTCCCTGACCGACGACCTGCAGACTAAGCTGGAAATTTATGAGGCTGCCCAGGAAGCATTTCCAAGAGACTATCGTGGCTTCAACAATGCTGGTGCCATTTACCTTGAAATGAACCAGGTGGATCAGGCTGCAAAAGCCCTGGAAAGAGCAAATCAGCTACAACCCAACAATGCTTATGTACAAAACAACCTGGGTGTTGTTGCTGCCAGAAACGGTGATTTT
>JAWOCF010000210.1:0-14084 GCA_046483935.1 Bacteroidales bacterium
TGGTCTTCTGCCAGCTGCTGCAGCTTGCCGGCCATGGCCTGGTAGTCGTTGCGCGCCACCAGGAAGGCCGTTTGATCCTCTGCAACAATATTCTCCACCCCGCCTACCCGGGTACTTACAATGGGTTTTCCGGCGGCCTGTGCCTCAATCAGATTCACGGGCGTGCCTTCGCTCAGTGATGTGAGGGCTACAATGTCGAGGCCCGCAGTCACCTGATCCATGCTGGTGAGCCATCCTGTAAAGGTGAGTAGTGCTTTTCGCTGTTGAAGGGGCCACCACACATGGTCCATGCCCAGGTGAGTTGCTTGTTGCTGTACCTGTTGGCGGATCTCGCCATCGCCGATAATAAAGGCACGGATCTTCACCCCGCTCTGGGCTGCCAATGCCTGGATGGCCTTCAAAAACATGAGATGGTTCTTTATAGGAACCACCCGGCCTACAATACCTATGGCCATTTCATCCTCTTCCAGTTGATACTGTTTGCGGAACAGTTCCCTGTTTTGCTGCTGGTTGATTCTGAAGCGGCTCAGGTCGAATCCAAGGGGAATCACCCGGATCTTGTCGGCAGGGCATATGCGGTATTTGTCGGCCAGATCTTCCTTCTGAGCCTGGCTGATGGCAATGATGCCATGGCTGTGGCGGGCCAGGTAGCGCTCTATGCTTTTATATATTGCTGCCTGGGTAGCATTAAAATAGGCATCGAAAATATGCCCGTGAAAGGTATGCACAATCACCGGCACCCCCATCTGCAAAGCGGCATAACGGCCCAGGGCTCCTGCCTTCGAGGCATGGGTGTGGACTATATGAGGCTGAAAACGGCTGATGACGGCTCTGATTTCCTGATAGGCTTTCCAGTCTTTCAGGGGAGAAATCGCCCGTTGCATGTTCTCAATCATTTGTGCCTGAATGCCCAGCTGGTGCAGGATGAACAGGGAGTCTCTTTCACTGGGTTCATTTTTCCCGCCAACCAACAGGGTCTCAAAATCCCCGGGCAGGTACCTGGTCAGATACGCCGCGTTGTATGTAGGACCGCCAAGGTTGAAACGGTTCATGATCCGAAGTATTCTCGGCATTACTGGTTGTTTTTTTTGATAAAGATAAATTAAATGCCAGAAATCAAAGCTCCTTTTCAGAAGTCATGTTTTTCTTCCACCAATGTTGAAACACCATCAAAGCCCATATCCTGGCCGGCGCATCAGCCGGGCTGGCTGAAAATAGCTGCTGTTTGAGCAGGGTGATCTGTCGGGGATTAAATATTCCCTGCTCTGCAATAAAAGTATCAGCCAGCAGCTCGTCGGTAATCCTGCTTCTGAGCTCACGCCGGAACCATCGCAGCAGGGGTACCTCGAACCCTTGCTTATTGCGGTGGTAACACTCTTGTGGCAGCAGGGGCCTGAAGGTGTCGCGCAGGATTTTTTTGCGCCCATCCCCATCAATTTTGTAGGACGCCGGCAATGAAAATACCCAGTCAACCAGCTCGTGATCCAGAAAAGGGACCCTGACTTCCAGGGAGTGAGCCATCGACATCAGGTCTACTTTGGTGAGCATATCGTTGGGCAGAACCAGTTGCATGTCGGTCAGCAGCACCTGATTGAAGTCACCCTCCCGGGTAATATGTCTGATCAGGTGTTGTTTGCGGCGGATACTTTCCGGGGTGCCTTGGGGGTGCAACAACATCGAATGTGCCTGCCTGGCAGGAGTCACCGATGCCCATTGCCAGTAACGCTCGGCAGGATGCAGCTTCACGGCAGCGCCAAAACGGTGCCACTGCCTGAATCGGTTGGTCAGCGGATGGTTGCGCGACTGTGGCAGGTGCCTCAGCACCGGATTCATGGCGGCCAGCATTTTCACATCCAGCCCACCCTGGCGGGCTTTCAATTCGGCCATGTGCTTGTTGTAGCCCGCGAACATCTCATCGGCCCCGTCACCCGAGAGTGCTACGGTGATGCTCCTGCGCGTTTCCCGGCTCAGGATGTATACCGCCAGCGCTGAAGAGTCGGCAAAAGGTTCATCAATATGATCCATTACCTGATCCAGGCACTCCAGCAGATCGCTGGTAGTGAGGGAAAACTCGGTATGGTTGGTGCCATGCATTTTTGCCACCTGACGGGCATACCGTGTTTCATCAAACATGGGCTCATCGCGAAAGCCGATGGAGAAAGTGTTCAGGTGGTTGATGTTGCGGGCTGCCAGGGCTGTGATGATGCTGCTGTCGATGCCACCACTCAGAAAGGTGCCCAAAGGCACGTCGGAATAAAGGCGTTTCACCACGGCGCCCTCCAGCTTGTTGGACAGGATCTTCATGGCTTCCTGGTAAGAAGGAACCTTGCCAGCTGTTTCTGCATCGGTAGTGGGTATCTGGTAATAGCATTCCTGACGTGTCTGTCCGTTCTCCAACATCAGGTAATGGCCGGGCAACAGTTTGTTTACATGTTGGAATATGCTCCAGGGGGCCGGGATGTAATTCAGCTGAAGGTACAGCTCCAGGGAAGCCATATCCAATTCACGGGGGATGCCCAGGGCCATCATGGCCTTCATCTCCGAGGCAAAACGAAGGGTATGATCCTGCAGATGCCATAATAATGGCTTGATGCCATAGCGATCTCTGGCCAGCAGCAGGGAGTGTTTTTTCTGGTCGTAGAAGGCGAAAGCAAAAAAGCCCTCCAGGCTGGTCAATCCTTGTTGGCCATGCAGGATCAACCATTGGAGCAGCACTTCTGTGTCGCTGTCCGAGCTGAAGACGATCCCTTTTTGCTGCAGGCGGTAGCGCAAATCCTTGAAGTTGTAAATTTCCCCGTTGAAAACCAGGGTATAGCGTCCGCTGGCATCGCAAAAAGGCTGTGCGGCGGCCGGGCTGGTATCAATAATGCTCAGGCGGGTGTGGCCCAGCCAAAGGCCCGGTGCCGAGAACCCTCCCTTGCTGTCAGGGCCGCGTGGGTGCAGGCATCCGATGGCGCGATCAACCTGTGGCTGATGATTGGCACCTGATGGGTTGAACTCAAAAACTCCGGTTATTCCGCACATGAGGATCAAAAAAAAGCACCTCCGGCAGAAATGATCCGGGGTGCTTTTGTAAAGGTTACGTTATTTTTCTTCCTGAGCAAACGTCCATGTTAGATATGAATTACCTCGTCGTAGGCGGCAGCAGCAGCCTCCATGATGGCTTCCGACATGGTGGGGTGGGGGTGTACCGCCTTGATCATTTCATGACCTGTGGTTTCCAGTTTGCGGGCTACCACCAGTTCGGCGATCATTTCAGTAACATTGTCACCAATCATATGAGCCCCGAGCAACTCGCCGTACTGGGCATCAAAAATCAGCTTCACAAAGCCTTCCTTGTTTCCTGCTGCACTGGCCTTTCCGGAAGCTGAAAAAGGAAACTTGCCGATCTTCAGCTCGTAGCCTGCTTCTTTGGCTGCCTTTTCGGTATAACCCACCGAGGAGATCTCAGGGGTGCAGTAAGTGCAGGCAGGGATGTTGTTATAGTCAAGCGGTTGTGGCGACTCACCGGCGATCTTTTCCACGCAGATGATGCCTTCGGCCGATGCTACATGAGCCAGCGCCTGGCCTGCTACCACATCGCCGATGGCATAAATGCCGTCAACATTGGTGCGGTAGAAATCATCGACGATGATCTTGCCATTTTTGACGTTGATGCCTGTTTCTTCCAGTCCAATTTCTTCAACATTGGTGGCGATGCCCACGGCCGACAGCACAATGTCGGCTTCGAGGGTCTGTTCTCCCTTTTTGTTCTTCACCACCACCTGGCATTTTTCGCCCGAGGTATCTACTGAAACCACCGTGCTGTTGGTCATTACCTTCATGCCAGATTTCTTGAAGGAGCGTTCCAGTACTTTTGAAACATCCTCGTCTTCTACAGGTACTACCGTGGGCATGTATTCTACCAGGGTTACCTTGGTGCCAATCGATTGATAGAACCAGGCAAATTCCGAGCCGATGGCCCCCGAACCAACCACGACCATTGTTTCGGGTTGTTTGTCAAGCACCATGGCTTCGCGGTAGCCGATAATTTTTTTGCCGTCCTGGGGCATGCTGTCCAGCTGGCGGCTGCGGGCTCCTGTGGCGATGATAATATGGCTGGCCGAATACTCCGAGGTTTCGCCTTTATCATCTTTCACCTGTATCTTCTTGCCGGGCATCACCTTTCCATGTCCTGCGATATGTTCAATTTTATTTTTCTTGAAAAGAAACTGGATGCCCTTGCTCATGCCTGCTGCTACATCACGGCTTCTTTTCACCATGGCAGGCAGGTCGGCACTGGCATCTCCCGAGGTGCTGATGCCGTAGTCGGCGGCGTGTTTCAGGTAGTTAAACACCTGTGCACTCTTGAGCAACGCTTTGGTGGGGATACAACCCCAGTTCAGGCAGATGCCCCCCAGTTCGGCTTTTTCTACCACCCCTACTTTCATGCCCAGCTGGGCGGCTCTAATGGCAGCAACATATCCTCCGGGGCCGCTGCCCAATACGATCAGATCAAAGTCCATATCTATGTTTTTTTTAAATGCTTTCTTTTAAACGAATATACAAAAAAATTATATCAAATTAACCACCAAACATCATCAGCTTTTAGGGTTCCTGTACTATGGAGTTACTATTGATGCGTTGGTTGATAGCATGCTTGGCTGCTGCAATCTCATGGATAATTTCGGGATGGGTCTCAGCGGCATTGCCTACTGTAATGACATCGGCCCCTCCTTCCCAGATCTCGGCAGCATCTTCGGCGGTGCGCACGCCCCCGCCGATGATTAACGGAACGGAAATATTTTGTTTGACCGCACGGATCATCTCTGTGGGGATAGGATAGATGGCCCCGCTGCCTGCGTCCATATAGATGGTTCTTAAGCCCAGCATTTCGCCTGCCATGGCAGTACACACCCCGATGTCGACCTTGTCGAAAGGGATCGGGATGGTGTTGCTCATGTACAACACCGAAGTAATCTTGCCGCTTTCTATCAGCATGTAGCCCGTGGGAATGACCTCCAGCTTGCTATGGCGGATCAGGGGGGCGGCCACCACATGGTTGCCGATCAGCATGTCGGCGTTGCGGCCCGAAATTAATGACAGCAGCAGGATGGCATCTGCCTGGTCGGTGACCTGCAGCATGCTGCCCGGAAACAGAAGCACCGGAATGTTGCAGTGCTTGCGGATCTGCGCGATACATTCATCCATGTTGTCGCGGGTCAACAGACTGCCTCCTACAAAGAAGTAATCGGTTTTTGTTTCGGTGGCGATCATCGCAAGCTCTTTGATGCCCTTGGGGTGGCACTTGTCGGGGTCTATCAGTATCGCCAGTTGTTTTTTGCCGGCCGCAGCGTTGTCTTCCAGATGTCGGAGCAGATTCATAAATTACAGGTAATTAGAGATGGGTGCTTTGATTTAGCTGTCAATAGAATAAACAAGAATATAATCATCTATAGTTTGATAGTACAAAGTAAAGATTTTACGATAACCCGGCATATATATTTCTCCATAAAAAGTGCCTTGCCCCTGATAGCGGAAAGGAAAGATGCGGATGTTTTCGCGAAACAACAAATCGCGTTTGCCATACAGCTTATAGAGGGCTTCCTTGCCGGCCCAGATCAGGTAAAGGGTTTCCAGGGTCTTTTCGGAAAATACCTGGGTGATCTCCAGGTTGTTGAGAAACTTATGGGACACGGCAAAAATCTTGGGGTCGATCTTCTCAATGTCGATGCCCACGCTTCTGCCGGGGCTGGCAATCAGCGCCGAGAACCTGCCCGAGTGGGATACCGAGATGTGGCGCACGCCATTGTTCAGAAAGGGTTTCCCATATTCATCATATCCGATGGTTGTCAGTTCATCTTTCTGCACCAGGTGAGGCAGAATCAGCCGGTAGCTGAGCCAGTGTTGTTTGCGGGTGGGTGATTTCAAGCGGGCGAAAAATTCCTTCTCCTCCTGCGAGAGATGCACCCGGTCGTACAGCTCTTCCACGCTCTCGTTAATCTCCCAGATTCCCAGGCAGGCACTATCAACGATTTTTTTCAGGAAAAGGCTCATTCAGGTTTTTTTTGGGTGCCCGGGTCAATATCTTTCTTTGGCCGGCGGGCAGGTGCTTTGGCAAATCCTGCAGCCCGAACATGATGATTGATCAGGTTACCAGCCCTTCATCTCTCAAAATGCTTTCCTTCTGAAGGGATTGTGTTATCTTTGCAAAAATATAAATTAAAAGTAAGAATAACATGGAAAATATCACCTCAGAGAAACTGTTGGACTACAAGATCAAAGACATTTCACTGGCTGATTTTGGTCGTAAAGAGATAGAAATTGCCGAAAAGGAAATGCCCGGTCTGATGTCTCTGCGCGAAAAGCATGGCAAGGAAAAGCCCTTGCAGGATGTGCGCATCATGGGATCACTGCACATGACGGTTCAAACTGCCGTGTTGATAGAGACCCTGGTGGAGCTGGGTGCCGATGTGCGCTGGGCCAGTTGCAACATTTTCTCTACTCAGGATCATGCCGCGGCGGCCATTGCCCAACGTGGGATTCCTGTTTTTGCCTGGAAAGGTGAGACCCTCGAAGAATACTGGTGGAGTACCCTGCAGGCCTTGTCATTCCCCGGGGGAAAAGGGCCTCAACTGATCGTAGATGATGGTGGGGATGCCACCTTGCTGATCCATAAAGGCGTTGATGCCGAAAATGATCCCTCCACCCTGGATGGCACTCCCGGGAGCCGTGAAGAGGCCGAGGTGCTCAAGCTGCTGAAAAAGACCCTGGCAGCCGACCCCCAGAAGTGGCACCGTCTGGCCAGCGAATGGAAAGGCGTGTCGGAAGAGACCACCACAGGAGTACATCGCCTGTATCAGATGATGGAAAAAGGCAAACTGCTGGTGCCCGCCATCAATGTGAACGACTCAGTGACCAAATCGAAATTCGATAACCTCTACGGTTGCCGCGAGTCGCTTGCCGACGGCATCAAAAGAGCTACCGATGTGATGATTGCCGGTAAGGTGGTGGTGGTATGCGGTTATGGTGATGTGGGCAAAGGTTGTGCCCACAGCATGCGTGGCTATGGGGCCCGGGTGATTGTTACCGAAATAGATCCCATTTGTGCCCTGCAGGCTGCCATGGAAGGCTTTGAAGTGAAACCAGTGGAAGATGCCCTGGCTGAAGGAAATATTTATGTGACAGCCACGGGCAACCGCGACGTTATCACCGTGGAGCATATGAAAAAAATGAAAGATCAGGCCATTGTCTGCAATATCGGCCATTTTGATAATGAGATCCAGGTCGACATGCTCGACAACGCTCCCGGGGTGCAGAAATCTACCATCAAACCCCAGGTTGATAAATATTCCTTCGAGGATGGTCATGAAATATTTATGCTGGCCGAAGGACGCCTGGTAAACCTGGGCTGTGCCACGGGCCATCCCTCTTTCGTGATGAGTAACTCATTTACCAATCAGGTGCTTGCACAGATCGACCTGTGGAAGAATGAATATCAGATCGGGGTGTATTGCCTGCCCAAACATCTTGATGAAGAGGTTGCACGCCTGCATCTTGAAAAAATCGGCGTGAAACTCACCACCCTGACCCCCTCACAATCAGAATATACAGGCATCAAAATCTCAGGCCCATACAAGTCAGAGATCTACCGGTATTAATCTGCTGTAGCTTAGAAGCCGATACACGCTTAACCCGCCAGGGAGTTTTCCATGAAGTGATTCAAGGGAAACTCCCTTTTTTATTTTCTTGTTTTTCCAACCCTTTCCTCCTGGTATTGTCTTGAGGTTCTGCCTTTTTGATTGACCGGGCCCGCTGCTTTGAATGATACAGGGCTTCGCAGGCTTATTTTCCCGTTTTTAAAAAAGACTACCACACCGCGCGATGCCCGGTAGATTAAACCATACCTCCCACTGTCCACGGAAGAATCAATATTCAATCAAAAACGTTTTATAAACGTATCACAAACGTTTTTAAACGTCTATGATACGTTTATGATACGTCTATGATACGTCTATGATACGTCTATGATACGTTTATGATACGTCTTTGACAAGGGGTTGAATCAGGGTTGAAACAGCTGTGGAAAGGATTTGATGATTGTGGGAGATATCGGCTTTATTATATTATTTGTCATAAAGTAAATCTTAAAATGATTTTATTTAAAATAAAACTCCAAAAGGTTTCTTTAAATATAGATTATTCCTTAAATTGGTATTCAGAAAATCATTTTAGCCGTCCACCCCGGCATGGCTTTTTCTGAGAAATCATTTTCAGGCTTATAGAAGGAGTTTTTTTTAAGGATAACCCATGATCAACCTGAAGTCATTTATAGAGCAACTGCTTGATGATCATAGTCATGAAAAGTGTTACATGCCCGAGAAGCGGGCTACAGCAAATTTTGTGGAAGATCTGATCCGGGTACTTTTCCCCCTGAACGTGCCCGGCGACAGCGCAGAATATCAGCTTCGGTTTCGCCAGGTGGGGCTGCAGTTTGAACAGCTGCTGTTCTCTATCCGCAAGTTGATCAGTGAGGATGCCGACCAGGTTCGTGAAGAATTCTTCAGGGCCTTGCCCGATATATACGGCAAGCTACGTGTTGACGCAGCTTCTATTTGTGCGGGTGATCCGGCCGCCACCAGCGTTCAGGAGGTCATTCATGCCTATCCCGGCTTTTATGCTATTGCGGTATACCGGCTGTCGCACCAGCTGGTCGTTCAGAAGATCCCTGTGCTGCCCAGGGTATTTGCCGAATATGCCCACAGCATAACAGGGATTGACATCAACCCGGGGGCACGTATTGGCGAGAATTTCTGCATAGATCATGGCACAGGGGTGGTGATCGGCGAAACCACCCTTATTGGCAATTCAGTCAAGCTTTATCAGGGGGTGACTCTTGGAGCTTTAAGTGTTGATAAAACAATGGCAGCCACCAAACGGCATCCCACCATCGAAGACAATGTGATTATCTATGCGGGCAGCACTGTGCTGGGTGGTAAAACCGTGGTGGGCCATGACTCGGTGATTGGGGGCAATGTATGGCTCACCGAAAGTGTACCCCCTCATTCGGTGGTTTACCACCAGAGTGAAATAAAAATCCGGACGGGAAAATCTTTCCCTGAACCCAACAACTTTATTATCTGAAATTATTTGTATGAAGGCACAAAATGTACTGGAGCTGATTGGCAATACACCTCATCTGAGAATAAACAGGCTTTTCGGCACCACCCATGAAGTATGGATCAAGCTGGAACGCAACAATCCCGGAGCCAGTATTAAAGACCGTATTGCCCATGCCATGGTGGCTGAGGCCGAACAGGCCGGGCAGCTGGTGCCTGATGGGGTGATCATTGAGCCCACCTCAGGCAACACTGGGATCGGGCTTGCCATGGTGGGTGCCGTGAAAGGTTACCGGGTCATCCTGGTGATGCCCGAATCCATGTCGCTGGAACGACGGCGCATCATGCAGATCCTGGGTGCCGAGCTGATCCTCTCGCCGCGCGAGAAAGGGATGAACGGGGCTATTGAACAGGCCAGGACCCTGGCTGCAGAGATTCCCCGCTCGTGGATTCCCGGACAGTTCGACAACCCTGCCAACCCCCAGATACACCGCAGTTCGACAGCCCGTGAAATTCTGGATGACTTTCCCTCGGGCATCGATTACCTGATCACCGGAGTGGGCACCGGAGGGCATATTACCGGGGTGGCCCAGGTGTTGCGTGAGCAGTATCCGCAGTTGAAGGTCTTTGCCGTGGAGCCTGAGCTCTCGGCGGTGATCAGCGGAGGCCAGCCCGGCCCGCATCCCATACAGGGCATCGGGGCAGGATTTATTCCCGGGGTGCTGGATCCTGAGGTGCTCGATGGGGTGATCACCGTGTCGCAGGAAGAAGCCTTTGAATTCACCCGGCTCGCAGCCCGCCAGGAGGGCCTGCTGGTGGGCATCTCCTCAGGGGCATCCCTGGCCGCGGTCAGTAAAAAGTTGAAAGAGATTCCCCCGGGGGCCCGGATCCTCACTTTTTGTTATGATAACGGCGAACGATATCTATCGGTGCAGGGATTGTTTGAATAAAATAATCACAGAGATCCTTGAAGCTTTGTTATATTTGTTGTGGAACTGTTTTTTTTTCATCAGATCCGGCTTCAATCTCTTATACTCATTGTATGAATTTTCTAAAACCCCGTTTTTTCCACTTTGCAGGATGCCTGATGGTTGCCAGCATGAGCCTCCTGTTTTTCTCCTGTCAGACCACCTTGCCCACGGCCAGCAGCCTGCGTGAGCAGCAACTGGAAACGGTACCGGCACTCACTGATGAATTTGTCCCCTTTTCGGAGACAGGAGTTTTTGGTCGGGTCACTCATAACGATTCTTTAATGATGGTTCAGCTGAAGATCCAGGATGATCCCGTCATGATGCGCCTGCTGATGATGGGGCTCACCATATGGGTCGACAACACTGCCTCGCGTGAGCAGGAAATAGGGGTGGTGTTCCCGGGGGCAGGCCCTGTGCTGCGGCAACGTGCTGCCGGTAGTGGCCGTTTCCCGGCAAGAGAGCAACCCACGGATTCGGTGGTGCCCTTCAATCCTCAGCCATTGCTGGAGATTGTCAGCCAGCGTAACATGGTTTTCCGCGAGGGAAGCAAGGCAGAATTTATTGAAAACGATATGGCCAGGATTTACCTGGATGATCAGGGCTCCCTGAATTATGTGATGAAGATTCCCTTTTCGCGGCTGGATATCACAAGCCCTGAGCAGGGCCGCGTGAGCGTGGGGGTGGTGTCGGAAGTGGCAGTGTTACAGGCGGATGACCCTGGGAGCCAGCCTTCTGGTGGCGGCCGGCGCGGACAACCCGTCTATCCTTATCCCCGGTATGGCACCTCCCAACAGCGGCAATCTATGGAGCCCATCAACCAGTGGATCATTTTTGACTTTAATGCCCGGGACCCGGAAATTCGCTGATATTCAGGTTGTGGGCCAGTTGGCTGAACTCCTCAAGGAGCTCCTTGCTGAAGGGTACCCCACGGTGCTGGCGTTGCTGCCAGGTCATAAATTCTTTCTCACCCGCTGTGAAAATACGTGGCTGCCCGGGCATACGCCGGGAGGCCCTGAGCTCCCTGAGAATATTGCCCGTAGTTTTTTTGAAGTCATCCACTTCGGTAAATGCATTGATGTCGATGGCAATGAAGAAGTGGCCCAGGGGATAAGGCACCTTCCTGCCATTCTCGAAGCCCATGAGCATCTTTAGGTAGGCTCCGTTTTGCAAGGCTGCTGAGAGGATTTCCACCACAGTGGCATAACCATATCCTTTGTAGCCGCCCAACTCTTCCCCAGGTCCTCCCAGGGGACACAAGGCTGCCTTGCCGGCCAGCAGATCCTGCATGACCACGTGCGGGTCGGTTTTTGATTGTCCTTCCTGGTCCACCACCCATCCTTTCTGCAGGGGCCGGTTCTTGCGGGCGTAAAGCTCAATCTTGCCACGCTGGGCGATGGAGGTAGCGCAATCCAGCAGAAAAGGAAAATCTTCATCCGTAGGCATGGCAAAGGTCAGGGGGTTGGTGCCCAGCATATTTTCCACCCCAAAGGTTGGGGCCACCGAGGGCCTGGCATTGGTGCCTGTGATGCCGATCAGGTTGTTGCTGGCAGCCATCAGGGCATAATAGCCGGCAATGCCGAAATGCGTGGAGTGACGTACTGCCACCATTCCCATTCCGAATTTCTGAGCCTTGTCGATGGCCATTTGCATGGCCTTTTTGCCGATTACATGACCCAGGCCATTGTGACCATCAATCACTGCTGTGGTGGGCCCCTCCCTGACTACTTCAGGCCGGGTAATGGCTTCCAGGGTACCCTCGCTGATGCGGTCAAGATAAATGGCTTTCAGCCGGTTGGAACCATGCGAGTCGAAACCATATTTGTCGGCCGTGATCAGCACATCTGCTACGATCTGTGCATCATCATGTGGAACGCCATGGGCTTCCAGGGCCTGAACCATAAATTTTTCCACTTTTTCAAAAGGGATCCAATAGGGCTGTTCATTCATAGGTTCAATCGGTTAATAGTGGATGCAGGATTAAACTGTTGCAAATATAACTACTTTTCCAGGGATAGCCCCGGGGGTGCTGTTATTACAATGAATCAGGTCAGTATAAACATTTATTTGTTTATACTGTTTATAATGGATAAAACACAATACTATGAAAGGACTATTAAATACTTCATTCAGCCCGGGGATGTTGAACATATGGTTGTTGTTGCTACGCCTGGGGGTTGCGGCCATGATGCTTACTCACGGGTTGCCCAAGTTAAACATGCTGCTCGACGGGCAGGCAGCAGCTTTCGGAGATCCTGTCGGGCTGGGGCCTGCCACATCGCTGGTGCTATCTGCTTTTGCCGAAGTGGTGTGTTCGGTGCTGATCCTGCTGGGGCTGGCTACCCGGCTGGCTACCATCCCTTTGATTATCAATATGCTGGTGGCTGTTCTGGTCGTTCATGCCAACGATCCTTTCGTGCGCCAGGAAGTGGGGCTGCTCTACCTGTTAATTTACTTTACCATACTGGTTGCAGGGGCCGGAAAATATTCACTCGATCAGCTGATCAGCCGTACCTCCCGTAAAAGGGTTGGCAGGCTGTGAGTCAGGGTGAAGGCCTACGGGATTTTCAATTGGAAACATACAGGAAATTTCCGTCAAGATAGGTGCGGTATTGTTTCAGGGGCCATTGCGAGGGGCCTGTTACTACCGAGCCATCCAGCAGCAGGAAAGTAGACCCGCAACAGGTGTCGGTGGCCAGGGGCGGGTCGAATACCTTGACCAGGGCGCAGTCATCGAAAGGATGATAGGGGCAGGCCCGGTCGAAAGCCCTGAATTCGTCAACCGACTGGCGGTAGATGATTATGCCTTTGTATCCTCCCGTATAATAAGCCCATCCACCAATATTGTTCAGCTCAATATGCTGTGTGGTATGAAGGTTCAATACAAAGTTGACATTTACATCGGGCACCGGGTGCTGGCTATCTTTGGTGCAGGATAATAAAAACAGCCCCGCAGCGGTTATTATCAGGAGGATGATATGGAAAGGATATCTGGAGTTCATGCAAAAACAGGAAGTATTGAATAATCAGGTAAAGTTACTAAGAAAATGCTATTTTTGTTAAAATATGGAAGCCGTCGATGGGAAGCAATTAAGGGCAGGAGCCGGGCTGAAAGCAGGAGGCTGCTGTTGGTAAAAGACCTTCGTCTGTGGTTTCTGGCCTGCATGCTGGCCATGGGCACCCTGGCAGGGTGCAATCCACAGCGCCAGGTGGTGAAAGCCGAACGGCTCCAGGAACGGGTTGAAAAGAAACAAAAAAAAGAGCAGGCTGCCGCCTACGAACAGGCCCAAAAACGGCATCTGAAACTGCAGTCGAAAGAGACACGCAGGCGCATGCGTGAGTCGGCCAAAAGAAGTGAAAAGTGGCGCGGTGCCCGAAAAAAATCCTTCTGGAGGCGATTGTTCCGAAAAGCCAGATAGTATATAAACAGCAAATTGTTATGGAAGAGTTTTTTTATCTGATCCTGGTCGTTGTCTGGTTGATCATCAGCCTGGTGAAACGTAAGAGCAAGGCAGCCCCACCCCCCGGGCAGCAAAAGCAACAACCCACCTCACAGCCCCGCGAGAAAGACCTGGGCGACCTGCTGGGCGAATTCTTCGGGCAGGAACAACCCAGGCCTGCCCCTGAGGCCCAACCCGGAGAAGCTGAAAGGGCCGCCCAACAGATGGAACGCCAGCGGGAAGAAGAAGTGGAGGAATATTATTACGAAGAGTTGCAGACGCCTGAGTATCAGGAAAATCAGCAGAAGTTTGCCGATGCCGAAGGGGTGACGGAGGATATTGTGCAGGCTGTGGATGAAAAGGCTGCCAGTGTTGAGGACCTGATCAGGAAACATGCTTCAGAGGATGCCCGCCTGAAAGCGGAGGAAGAGCAGGCTTATGGGCGGCAGGATCAACAGGATGTTCCTGAATTCGACCTGAAGACCGCCGTGGTGTTTTCCGAAATATTAAACCGGAAATATACCTGAAAAATATTGGGTTTTTGAATAATAATTACGTATTTTTGCTTTGTAACCAAC
>JAWOCF010000138.1:0-4487 GCA_046483935.1 Bacteroidales bacterium
GATCAGGGAGTGCCACAGCCTGAAGCCGCCGGTGCCATTGCATGGATACTGTATCATGCTTATCGTGATACCGGTGATGACCGTTACCTGAAAGGTGCCGAGTGGGCCATGGAGTTCCTGGATCAATGGCCCGCAAACCCTTCTTACGAACTGCAGCTTCCCTATGGGGTATATACAGCAGCCCGTATGAATGCAGAAGTAGGCACTGATTATGATGTTGAGAAAATGATTAACTGGGTATTTAACCGCGGAGAACTGCGTGGCTGGGGTACCATTACCGGTACCTGGGGTGGATTTGATGTTGATGGACTGGTGGGTGAAGCCAATGACCAGGGAAATGACTATGCCTTTACCCTGAACGGCTTTCAGCATGCCGCTGCCCTGGCCCCCATGGTACGGTATGATTCACGGTTTGCACGGGCCATAGCCAAATGGATATTGAATCTTGCCAATGCATCACGCCTGTTCTATCCATCCTTTCTTCCCGAAGACATGCAGGATAATGCTCCCTGGGCCCGAACCTACGACCCGCAATCTTTTATCGCCTATGAAGCCCTCCGGGAAGAAAAATATGGCATTACCCCTTACATGACAGGGGATGCTATTGAAGGGGGATGGGCCAGGACCAACCTGATGTTATATGGCTCTTCACATGTCGGTTATCTGGGGGCTATTGCCGATACCACCAATGTAGAGGGAATCCTGAAGCTGAATATCCTGGCAACCGATTTCTATCGCCAGGATGCTTTTCCCACCTGGTTGTATTACAATCCCTTTGGGGAGGATCAATCTGTTAACCTGTACCTGGAGGAAGGAACTTTCAAGATCTATGACGTGATCAGCAAACAGATCATTCATGAAGAACAAAGTCAGGTAGCCAATATTACCATTCCCTCAGGCAATGCAGTAATGCCAGTAGTGGTGCCGCAGGATGCCACAATAACTTTAGAGAGGAGCAAAACCCTGGCAGATGGGGTCATCATAGATTTTGACAACGGGCAATACACAGGCCCCTACCCTCCCCGCATCAAGGCCCTGGCCGCCGCTGATACCATTCTACTAACAGAAGGGACAACCGAAATATTCTGCACGGCCGAAGATCCCGGAGAAGCCAACCTGACCTACCACTGGATTCTTCCTGATGACAATTTTTCTGGAGAAGATGAGATCATGTTTAATGCCCCGGCTGAACCTGGAATATATACAATATCCTGTGTGGTTACCAATGAGTTTGATTTGTCGGATTCTCTTTCACTAGCCCTTGACGTGGTGAATAAGATCCCTTATGAGCCGGTGATTCATTCTATCACGGCATCACCCCGTAAGATCAGGCCCCGGGAGCAATCCCGGATAAACTGTGTGGCTGAAGAATTGAATAATGAGCCGCTTACTTATGAATGGTTTGCAGAAGCCGGAACCATTGAAGGAGAAGGCGAAGAAGTCATTTTTACTGCACCTGAGGAGCCAGGCAATTACTACATAAAATGCAGGGTAAGCAATCCCGACAATCTATGGGAAGAGGATAGCCTGCTGGTAATGATAAGGGATTATCCGGATCAGGCACAAGGCAGCCAGATCGCTTTTTATCCCTTACATGGCGACGTCATGGATTACAGCGGCAATGATCTGCATGGCACCCCCGGTGGTGGCTTATCCTACACTTCTGATATGAATGATCAGCCTGAATCGGCTGCACATTTTAATGGAAGCAGTGCCTATATTCTGCTTCCCGAATCACAGACCTTCAATGTCAGGGAACAACTATCTATTTCATTTTTCTTCAACACCGATGAGATAACCAGTTACGAACAGCATCCCATATCGCATGGCAGCTGGGAACACCGATATAAAGTTTCCATCAGCAATCAAAAGGTGCGCTTCACCCTGAAAACCTCAGCAGGAACAAAAGACCTGGATTCCGAAACAATGATTCAACCAAATGAATGGTATCATGTGGCGGTGTTATATAATGGCCAGGACATGGAGATCTGGCTGAATGGAACCCTGGATGCCTTTTCTTCGCATGAAGGTATGATAGAGCTCTCGCCTGTGCAGCCAGTTATGGGGCAGAACCTGCCGGGAAATAATGACTTTAACTTTAAAGGAGCATTGAGTCTGGTTACTTTCTTTGATTATGCATTGTCACCTTCAGAGATTCAGCAGGAACTGCTCCTTGAGGCTCCTGTATTGAATCAGCAGGACTCGCTGCTGCTTTTCCTTTATCCCAATCCGGTAAAAGGAACCCAGCTCTTCTTAGGAATAACGAATAATGATCAGCCACATGCTCCTTACCACATCCTTGATGCTACAGGAAAAGTATGGTTGAGCGGCGAACTGCGCTTTATCTCCGAAGAACATCCGCGGGTATACCTTCCAATGGATCTTCCGGGTGGCATTTATTTCCTCAGGGTGATGATTGGCGAATCGTCCGTCACCAGGTCCTTTATGCTTATCAGGTAAAAATCATGTTTTTCAAACAAAACACTGATTTTTGATAATATAATGTACTATTTTGAAAATGTAGTACACAATAATGTCTTCCCGGAAAACTATCTTTAACGAACAATGCATTAAAGATAAAATTCCATGAACCTGGCTGAAAGATTTCCTCAGAACCCATTGTTGCGCCCCTCCGATGTTAAGCCCAGTATGCCGGAGATGAAGATTGAAAGCCTGCTGAATCCCGGGGTCTTCAGGTTCAGGGGCAAGGTGTGGTTGCTTTGCAGGGTGGCTGAACGCACCATCCAGGATGAGCAAACCATCAAAGTGCCTGTCCGCAATAATCAAGGCAGCATTGAGATATTGACCTTCGGGAAAGATGACCCTGACCTGGATGCTTCTGATCCCCGGGTAATCAGCTACCGAGGCAGGAATTATCTCACTACCCTTTCGCATTTGAGGTTGCTTGCCAGTGATGATGGCCTCCATTTCACAGAAGACCCTGAATATCAACCCATTTTCGGGCAGGGAGCTCAGGAAACCTTTGGTATCGAAGACTGCCGCGTCACTGAAATGGAAGACGGGTTCCACCTGACCTATACCAAAGTATCGGAAGTGGCTGTGGGCGTAGGCTATATGTTTACCCGCGACTGGAAAACCTTCGAACGGCGGGGAATGATCTTTCCTCCCCACAATAAGGACAGTGCCATTTTTGAGCAAAAAATCAATGGAAAGTATTATGCCTTGCACAGGCCAAGCAGCCCTGAGCTGGGGGGTAATTACATCTGGTTGGCTCAGTCGCCCGATCTTCTTCACTGGGGCCATCATCAGTGTATCGCCACCACCCGCAATAATATGTGGGACAGTGCCAGGGTGGGTGCCGGAGCGGCTCCCATAGAAACAGATCAGGGATGGCTGGAGATATATCATGGAGCAGATTCATCCCACCGCTATTGTCTGGGAGCCTTGCTGCTTGACAAAGACGATCCTTCAAGAGTGATTGCCCGCAGTAAAGATCCTATTATGGAACCCATGGAAGAATATGAGAAGACAGGGTTTTTTGGAAATGTGGTATTTACCAATGGACATATTGTTGATGGTGATAAGATCACACTGTACTACGGAGCCAGCGATGAAGTGATCTGTGGAGCTGAATTTTCGGTGGCCGCAATTCTTGACTCTATAAAGAGGAAGTAGCCCCAATTCAACAGGATCAAAAACCAGGATTCTGAATTTCATTAAGGTTCAATTCAGGCAGGATGAAAAACAAATTAGCAACCGAGTACAAATTTTTCCTTCAGCAGCCGCGCGACATGAGGCTGGTGCTGCTTACCAACATGATCTATGCCTTCGTGTTGCCCATTGTCGACATTTTCGTGGGTGCATATATCATGCGAAGCTCCAACAATCCTTCTATGGTGGCCCTGTATCAGTTGTGCGTGTATACCGGCATCCCGTTCACCTTTCTGATCAACGGCTTTTTACTTCATAAAATAAACATCTCATGGTTGTACAGTTTTGGGATGTTATTCAGTGGGTTTTCCATGATCATCATGATGTCCCTGCAAGTAGTCAGCATGGTGGGTGTATCAATAGCCGGCTTTATTATGGGGATCTCTTTTGGGTTTTTCTGGGCCAACAGAGATTTCCTGACCCTTGACACCACCAACGATTCCAACCGCAACTATTACTATGGAGTGGAAACATTTTTCTATACCATCACCTTCATCATCGTGCCGGCTGCTGTAGGGTGGTTTATAGTAAGAAGCACCGCCATGGGATGGTTTTCAGGCAAAATATCAGGGGCCTATCAGGTAGTCACCGGGGTGGTAATATTGCTCACCATATTATCAAGCTGGGTCATCCATCAGGAAAAGTTCAGAAATCCCCGTCAGAAGAAATTTCTTCACTGGCATTACGATAAGCTTTGGTATAAATGGGCCTTGTCCGTTGTCAGGTGGCGGAGCCGCTGGGTGGCAATTAGTCGGGGTTCTGTTAAATTTGAATAGGAATTTTACAGAAATAAAAGAGTAATTGAATAGATTTTG
>JAWOCF010000056.1:0-3072 GCA_046483935.1 Bacteroidales bacterium
AACCACCTGGATGTGGGAATGATCGAATGGCTGGAGAACTACCTGGTCAGAAAGAAAATGACCCTGCTGTTGGTCACCCACGACCGGTACTTTCTTGATGCCGTGTGCAACGAGATCGTTGAACTGGAAGACGGGAATATTTATCAATACAAAGGCAACTATTCGTATTTCCTGGAGAAGAAACAGGAGCGCGAAATGGCTCAGGCCAGCCAGACTGAAAAAGCTGTTAACCTGCTGCGCAAGGAAACTGAGTGGATGCGCCGCAGCCCCCAGGCACGTACCACCAAGTCAAAAGCCCGGATCAGCTCCTTTTACGACCTGAAAGATCAGGCCACCACGACGCAGCGCGGCGAAACAGGCGCCATCCAGATGGAAATGACCCGCATGGGCAAGAAGATCCTCGAAATGGAGCACATCACCAAACAGTATGATGAGCTGACGGTGGTGAACGACTTCTCCTATGTCTTCAAAAGAGGCGAGCGGGCAGGTATCGTGGGGCCCAATGGCAGTGGGAAATCTACCCTGCTGAACCTGATTACCGGCAGCCTGGCCCCCACCCGCGGGCACATCAGCACCGGCGAGACCATCCGCTTCGGCTACTACCGCCAGGAAGGCCTGCAGGTCGACGATAACAAGAAGGTGCTGGAGGTGATTACCGATATTGCTGAAAGCATTACCCTCTCGAAAGGCAACACCATGTCGGCCAGCCAGTTTCTGAACTACTTCAACTTCCCCTACCCCGTGCAGCACAACCTGGTGGGAAAACTCAGCGGTGGTGAAAAACGCAGGCTCTTCCTGCTGACCGTGCTCATGCATAATCCCAACTTCCTGATCCTCGATGAGCCCACCAACGACCTTGATATTGCCACCCTGAATATCCTGGAAGACTTCCTGGAGCGTTTCGAAGGCTGCCTGATCATCGTATCGCACGACCGGTATTTTCTTGACAAGCTGGTGGATCATGTGTTTGTGTTCGGGAAGCCAGGCGACATCAAAGACTTCCCGGGCAACTATTCGCAGTACCGGTTGGCCCGCAGTGCCCGCCAGGAAGAAGAAAAAAAGGCCAGCCAGCCGGAGGCCCCAAAAAAGGAAAGCAAATCCAAGCCTAAGGTGAAGCGGTCTTTCAAGGAGCAGAAAGAGTTTGAAAGTCTGGAAAAAGAAATTGAAATCCTGGAAACAAAGAAAAACAAGCTTCTGGAGAAGATGAATTCAGGCCACCTGCCGGCCGAAGAACTCCTGGAGGTCTCCGAGGAGTATGCCCGCTGCGAACAGGATATCGATACCAAAACAAACCGGTGGATTGAGCTGTCGGGCTTGGAGTAGGTATTAGGTTTCAGGCTTTAGGCTTTAGGTTTTAGGTTTTAGGTGTGAGGTGTTTGCATAAAAACCCTGTGCAACTCTTCTAAAACTTTGTGAAAACAATCTGTCCTCTAAACAATAACCCTAGGGATTGAAAGGTCAATAAAAACACCCCCTTACAGCCCGAATGGATACCCATTTTGAGCCTTTCGGTAGCGCCTTGAAGTGCAGCTCCACCTAAAAATGCCCTTCAAAAAGACCACTTAAAATGCCGGTGGAGGGCTTCTCAACCCCTCTTTAATATTTCAGCATACTGTTCTGGGGATATTTCAATTTCCCGGAGGATTTGCCGCAGCAAAGACCTGCCGATTGGCCGGTTGCCATGGTGAGGGAGAGTGGTATACCGTCCATCGGGATGCCGATAGAAAACATGACTCTCCTTTTTTCGCATCACTGCAAATCCAGGAGACAGCAGCAGTTTTTCAAGCTCCCTGGCTGTTGCCAGAGGCAGCTTGGGGCTCATACCGCGACTGTTATCTGTTGAATTCCTATAAAATCAGGCAATTCATTCACTTCTTCAATTTGTAGAGACGTTGCATGCATCGTCTCTACAAGATAAGAAAAAGCCATCTCAGAATGTGATGCTGAGACGGCTAAGGAATAGGGACCAAATGCCTGGAAACTCCTGGCGGCGATTATTTTTTAAAAAGATGCTTCAGATTTTCCGGCACATCGTCCACCTCTTTTTCGGGTTTGACCATCCCTGAAATATCGATCATGGTATTGACTTCTTCCCAGCGGGTTGCTTCAAACACTTCATGCAGGTCGAAGGGCAGGCTGTCTTCCACAGCTTCTTCACTCATCACGGGCATGGTCAGGGTGCGGCCAAGGGCATCTTTCATGGTCAGTACATTTTTGGGAGCTGATGCAAAGGTCATCATGGTGAAAAGCATCAGGGTTGCTGCGGAGATCATTATTTTCGTTTTCATGACTTATCGGTTTTTATTGTTTGCTAATTAGTGTCTTACTTTAGTAATACACTAAATGCGTGCCACTGATTGCAACAAACAGTATTACAATGCTTTAGTATTTTTTCGGTGATGCTATATCCTCAAAAATGTACGGATTTGTACACCGGATTTTCAGAAACGGACACTATTTGAGAAAAGAAAAAAAGACACAGAGTTATTTTTCCTGAATAAAAAAGAAGCAACAGTTAAAGCACAGTATTTTAAAAAAATTGTTTTCCCATAATTTCGAATACGATACCTGCTTTACCCAAGGATGAGACCAGTCCTGATATAAAACGCACTTAAATTATAGTTAAATGGTATTTGAAACGTAGTTGGAACGTAAATTTTCGTATCAACTACGTTCCAACTACGTTCCAACTACGTTCCAACTACGTTTCAACCCCGGAGATGAATCAGGCTCGTATGGACCAGGACCTTGTCCGACTCCGGAGATAGGACACCTTTTGGTTTTCTTGTAATAAACTGATTTCTCTTACTGTTACAATTCGGGAATATTGAGATCATAATGTAGTATGAGTAAGTGCGGGATTCCCCTTTTGCTGTACCAAAAAAAAAGCCGCTCCCTGGGGAGCGGCTTTGGTATTTTATACAGCCCTTCGATCAGGCATTGAGCATCACGGGCATTACCAGCATCAGGATCTCTTCGTCGGTATTTTCACTTGCCACGGGGCTGATCAAACCGGCGCGGTTGGGCTCCGACATTTCCAGCATCACCTGGTCGGTATCAAGGTTGTTGAGC
>JAWOCF010000065.1:0-3090 GCA_046483935.1 Bacteroidales bacterium
ATTTTAATACAAAATTACATTACTTTCCAATTATATGAAGTGGATAGACAAAATGGGACTGTTGTCATCACTTTATTGCAACACCCGAACTGGCAGATCCAATCCTCTTGTGGAGCGTTTTAAGCCCCCATTTGAAGGACTTGTTTTGAGTGGACCAAGGAGTTGCCACCAACAAGAAAGCGTCACCAGTGACTCCTGAAGCCCCCTGGGAGCCATTGAGCCCAACCCCCGCAACCCTCGCAAATTGATTGATCGGTTGATGGATTGAAAGAGGTTGAGCTGATGACAAATCTTTCAACTTCGCAACCGCTCAACCACTCAACCACTCAACCACTCTTCTATTGATCGCCGTACAGGCCCACCTTGTTGCCTTCGCTATCAATAAAAAGGGCAAAGTACCCCCGGCCTTCTGCTTCGATTTTTGTCTTTTCGCGCACTACGCTGCCTCCCTGACGACGAATTCTTTCCAGGGTGCCTTCCAGATCACCTGCTGCATTCAGACTCACCAATACCCCATTGGCAGAAGGTTCAAAACCTTCAGCAAAAGAGATGGCACCTTCGCCGGTGGGGAAACAGGCCATCTTCTCCGCCCCACAATCTATTTCCTGTAGTTCCATCCTGAATACTGCATTGTAAAAAGCTACAGCCCTCTTGAAATCTGCTGCAGGAATCTCAACCCATGAAATCAATTTTTCCATCATTTATTTTTTTTGGTGAACCATTTGAACACTGCAAAAGTAAGACCAGAGCCCACCATTTCTTTTGGAAGAATGCGACATCCTGCATGACAGATTCAAATGCCACATTGCAAAGTGCCATGTGAACTTCAGGCGGTAATTCTTGTTAAATCTTTCATAATACCAAACCTTGAATATCCTGAATGGAAGCCCTTCACGACTCCTTTTATGAATTTGCGGTGATTCTGGCCATCGCCGTTGCTACCGGCCTGGTGGGCCGGTTTTTACGTCAGCCACTAATTGTTTCCTTCATTGCCGTGGGCCTGATTGTGGGTCCCTACGGCATCGACCTGTTACAATCTATCGAGCAGATTGAGCTGCTCTCGGAGATGGGTATTGCCGTGCTGTTGTTTGTGGTGGGGCTGAAGCTCGACGTTACCTTAATCCGTTCCTCAGGCCGGGTGGCCCTTTTCTCGGGTCTGGGACAAGTGCTTTTTACCTCTGTTTTCGGATTCCTCATTGCCAGGGCACTGGGTTTTGATCCCGTGGTCAGCCTCTATATTGCCGTGGCTCTCACCTTTTCTTCAACCATTATCATTGTAAAACTTCTTTCTGACAAGAAAGAACTGCAGACCCTGCACGGGCAGATCTCCATTGGTTTCCTGATTGTTCAGGACATTGTGGTGATCCTGGCCATGATTGTTCTTTCAGCCATTGGCACCCCCTCTGAATTTACTATCTGGGAAGAGATGATCCTGGTATTCCTCAAGGGCCTGATCATGATTGTGCTGGTATATTTTCTGATGCGCTATGTCCTTACCTGGGCCACCTCGTTCATGGCGCATACTCCCGAGTTGCTGGTGCTGTTTTCACTGACCTGGGCCATCTTTCTGGCTGCCTTCAGCGACTTCCTGGGATTCAGTAAGGAGGTAGGTGCCTTTCTGGGGGGCATCTCCCTGGCAGCCACCCCCTACCGGGAGATCATCTCCGGAAAACTGACCTCACTGCGTGACTTTCTGCTGTTGTTTTTCTTCATCCATCTGGGCAGCCAGGTCAACGTTCCGCTGCTGGGCCAACAGCTGGTCCCTGCCATGATCTTCTCGCTGTTTGTGCTGGTTGGCAACCCCATCATCGTGATGATCATACTGGGACTAATGGGTTATCGCAAACGCACCAGCTTCCTGGCAGGATTGAATGTGGCACAGATCTCGGAATTCTCGCTCATCCTGGCAGCCCTGGGGCTCAGCCTGGGCCAGATCAATGAGGAAACACTGGGGCTGATCACCTTGGTGGGATTGATCACCATCGGCATCAGCACCTACCTGATCATGTATTCGCATCAGATTTTCGAGCGTCTGGCCCCCATGCTCACCCTCTTCGAAAAGAAAATCCCTTATCAGGAAGTGAAAGATGAAACCCTGGTGGAAAGAAAGTTTGACGTGATTATCTTCGGCCTGGGAATGTATGGCAATAACATGGCAAAAAGTCTTGAGAAAGCGGGCTATAAAGTTCTGGGAGTTGATGTTGACCCCCGGGCCATCAGCCGCTGGCAGCGTAAAGGAAGACCCGCTCAGTATGGCGATGCCGACGACCCTGAACTGCCTGAGATCCTGCCGCTCGACAGCCAGTGCATCATCTCTACACTGGCCGAGAAATCATTGAACCTGGCCCTGATCAAGTACCTGAACCATGCAGGATATAAAGGAAAAATTGCGGTTACGTCATATACAGGCCGTACGGCCAAGCAACTGGAAAAGGCAGGTGCCGACCTGATACTTTTGCCTTTTGCAGATGCTGCCGACAAGATTCCTGAAAAACTCGTCTCCCTCAAATAGTCAGATAACTTCCTGAGCGAAACGGCCATGGAATAAGCTGTTTTCCCATGAAGCACCCCATCGTCTTTTCAGCTGGCTGGTTGCAATAATTAAAAATTTGATTAGGTTTGCCTGACATTTCAAACAATAAAAAATACAGATAGTTTATGAAGCAGTTTTTTGTTTTTATGTTTTCACTGCTGCTGTTTGCCGCCTGTCAGACCCAGCAGAAACAGACCTCTACCAGCCCGATTGCCCCTGATACCGCCCAGGAGGTGATCAGCCGGTTGCTGGAAAACCATGGTCCCGACCAGCAGTTTCGAATCGAACGAGGCGTACAGCAGGCTGCCGCACTGTGGAGGGAGTCGGATGGCACTTCACAGGATTTTGAAGATTTCTGCATCCGGTATTTCATTGCCGACCCCCAGGAGCTGGACATGGTGTTCGACCGCCTGGAGCATTATTTCGAACATCTTCACGGATACATGGGGAGCATCAGCCTGGAACTCAACCGCCAGATCCATGAAGACCGCGGGCCCATTCATCCCATCGACCAGATGTTCGGATCCTATAGCCCCTCGGCCAACCTGCAGGATGAT
>JAWOCF010000077.1:0-10799 GCA_046483935.1 Bacteroidales bacterium
GCTGTCAACAGAAGTGACAACAATTAATAATAAATTTAAAAAAGAAAATCAAATGTCTAATTTGGTCAACCCTATTTAGGCACAGACAGCCTAAAACCTAATACCTAATACCTAAAACCTAAAACCTAAAACCTAAAACCTGAAACCTTAAACCTGAAACCTGTTCCCACCTATTCCACCACCCGGTAGTATTCCTTTCCAAATGCCTTCATATGCTGCTCTCTGTTCTTCTCATCATACACGATATAAAATTTCTTTAATGTTTTCAACTGCGATTGATGGCACCGGGCGGCATCATTTTTCACAGTCCAATATTCTGTTATATCGACCGAGGCATCAGGTACAGGTAAACCCCCGCTACCTGTAAGTCTTTTTGAAAGCTCGTAGCCCGGGGTTTGGGCCACCAGAAACTCCTCAAGCTGTTCAGGCAAGGTGATTTGATATATTTTTTCAGCTGCAAATCCAGGCGTGTTCTTGTTTTCATTAAAGATCTTTTGCGTGATTTCTGCAGAAATCCGATGCTCCGGATGCCCGTAACCCCCTATTTCTGCGTCCTAGGTAACAAGGATGTGTGGATCGTAGGTGGTCACTTTTTCAGCAATCACCTGCTGAATGCTGTCCTGATGGTCGTACCAGAAAGTGATGCGATCCTGCATGATGGCTTCCCAGGTGTTGTTTACGAATCCGGCAGTTTCTACCTTTTCAATGCCCAGTTTTGCTGCCGCACAAGCCAGTTCCTGAGTGCGCAGTGCATTGTGCCCGCACAAGGTAAGCAGGTGTATCGAAGCCCCTTTGGCTTTCAGCAAAGCAATAAGCCCCCCGGCAATGGTTTCATCGTCGGCATGGGGCACCACTATCAGCACTCTTGTTGAGTCGGTTGCCTCTACGTCAGCTTCAGGAACTGTATGGTCCTGAAAAGTTGCTATCAGCTCATAATCTGTTTTTTCGGTGCTGCAGGCCTGCAAAAGCACCATCACCGCAATCATCAGAGAAACCAGACATTGCCTCATAATCTTTTTTCTAAATGTAAAAAATGTTCTCCTGCACTTCGCCTGCTGGATAAATAAATAAATATCTTGATTGTGTTCTGAAGAGATCAGAACGCGGATGACGCGGAAAAAAGAGATGGTCGCGGATTCATGCAATCCGTGTAATCCGCTAATCCGCTAATCCGCTAATCTGCCAATCTCTTCCCCTCTCCGGTTCGCCCCTCAAAGTCTCGCGCACCCCCTTGCGGTAGCTGCGCCCGATATTCAAATTCACCCCTCCCACCATCACCTCATCATAGGTGATGCTTTTGATCATTTCCCTGTTGATGATAAACGAGCGGTGAATCCTGATGAAGGCATCGGGCAGGCGGTCGGCCAGGTGGCTGATCTTCTCCTTGCTGGTGACCTGCCTGCTGGTGGTGTTGATCCGGATATAGTCTGAGAGGCTCTCGATGTACACGATCTCCCGGTAAGGGATCCTGGCGGTTTTTCTGTTGGATATAATTTCCAGCACAGGATCTTTCATCTTCTGCTTGTCGGCCAGCAGCTCGCCGATCATCCGTCTGTGTTCCTTTACCTGGCGCACCATCAGGAAAAAAACCCCCACGAACACCAGAAGATACAGAATCACGGCCAGCAACACCGTATCGGAAGCATTGGGCCCCAGGTTGCTAAAGCTGAAGTTGCCCAGGTAGATAAAGGAAAACAACAGCACGATCATCTCCAGATACACCGACACGATGGCCGTATACACTACATATAATGCAAATTTCCGGTACCTCTTTTTCAGCAGGTAGCGGGGCACCAGGTAGTAATTGACAAAGTAAGAGGTGCCCAGCACGATGGGCAGCAGCATGCTCACAAAATAAAAGGCTGCCAGGCTGTTGCCCCATGAACGGCCGAACACCAGGGTCAGCACCACCACCACAATGCTCCAGTAGGCAATATGGCTCAGCGGATCGGATGACTTACTCTTCATTTGTTTTTTGTAATTTTCAGCAAATTTCGCTAAAAGTAACGCCATTAGCAATCTTCGTCGGCAGACAACCCCTTTAGAGGTGGTTTCGACCTTGCGATAATTCTGCCAGCCACCTAATTTAGCTGGTAGTATAAACCCTAAAAAACCACTGTTATGAGAGAATTATTTTATATGGGAGGACCCCTGTTTATGAGTGTCCTTTCGATCATACTCATTTTTATGCTGGGATGGTATGCGTACCACTTCCTGAAAGGAATGCGTGGCAACACATCATTTCCCGAAAAGGTGCGGCGCCGCTTCCGCAAGGGCAGGGACATCGGCCTGCTGGGCCTGATTACCGGTATCCTGGGTCAGCTCATTGGATTTTATAGCGCCTTCTCGGTGCTGGAAACAGGCGTTGATGTCTCACCGGCCATGATTTACGGAGGCATCAAGGTCTCGTTGATCACCACCCTTTACGGCATCGTCATTTTCCTGATCTCGCTGATCATCTGGTTTGCGGGAAGCATGATTCTTGAGCGACGGAAAGCAGGATTAGCAGATTAGCGGATTAGCAGATTAGCAGATTTGAGGATTTGAGGATTTGGAGATTTGAGGATTAAATAAGAATCTTATCCGAGAAGATCCGTATCATCCGTTAAATCCGTGTTCCAAAATACTTGGTTTTCTTTTTAAAGAATCCGGGAACACGGATTTAACGGATTTTGACGGACAGAACAAAACAGGGCGTGGCCCGTTTAATGTTTCTGGTAAAGTCGTCAGGTCCATGAGAAAAACAGTGCTAATCTTTTTGATACTCCTGGTGTTGCATCCAACGGCTGAGGCACAAACCGCCCGGGAATTTTATAGTCGCAGCCTGGAAATAAACCGCACCGGGATGGTTTTCCTGGGGGGCTGGGCTGTGGCAAATATGGCTATTGGCACCTGGGGCTGGATCAGGTATGACAATGATATCCGTTATTTTCATCAGATGAATGCAGCATGGAACCTGGTCAATGCAGGGATTGCCACTTACGCACTCATTACGATTCACCGTCCTGATCTGTCAGAATTGTCGGACCACGAGATGATGCGCAGGCATCGCAGAGATGAAAAACTTTTCCTGATCAATGCCGGATTAGACCTTGTTTATATTACAGGGGGTATCCTGATGTGGAATGCCTCTGAGCGTAGCAACACCAAAGAAGACTGGCTGAAAGGCTATGGTCAGTCGCTAATCATACAAGGTGCTTTTCTGTTTGTCTTCGACCTTGCCAAATTCGGCATTCAATACCACCGTCGCCAGAACTTTCTTCAGGATGCCAGGCTGGGATTTTCGCCCCGGGGCCTCACCCTTTTTCTTTCCCTATAAATATCGTGGACCAGGTGTCAGGTTTCAGGTTTCAGGAATTCTTTTAAAGAATCTCCACAAATTACCCAAATTTTAAGAAGACAATTTTCACCGATTGTTCATGCAGTTACAGGAAGCAGCACATTGAATTTGTGCCAATCGCCCGAAGAGGGCTCAGAGAATTAATGTCATCCAGTTATATTATAGGAAATCAGATGCTACCGTTTAATTGTTCTTAAAATTTGTATAATTTGTGGAGAAATCTTTCTTCTTCAAGTAGAACGCGGATGCCACAGATCGCTGCGCTTACGCGGATGGCCGGAAACCTTACCATGTTTATGCCATAACAGTCGGTAACAAAAAATGCCTTATACTTGTCACAAAAAGTACCCCTGCTGCGACTCATCTATAAAAACAAACCATTTTTGAAGGATTTCAGGGAAATATATCAGCGCCATTATCTCTCTTTAACCCGGACGGCAAAGAAAATGCTGGGCAATGGTTATGATGTTGCGGATATCATTCAGGAGGTATTTATTGACTTTCTGGACAAATCGAACCGGGGAGAACCGGTGAAACACCCCGGAAGCTGGCTCTACCGCGTAACGCTCAACAAATGTGTGGATCATTTGCGCAAAAACAACCGATTTGTCGATTCAGAGCCTTCGCCGCACCTTTCAGGTGATTGCAACCAGTTGGAGAACATTGAAGAAAAGGCCCTGCTTGCCAGGTGTCTTGCTTCACTGAAGCCACACGAACGGGAATTGTGTGTGTTGTACAGCGAAGGGATGGGCTACAAAGAGATGGCTGAAATCACGGGAATTCCCTTTTCATCAATAGGAAAGACGCTGTCGCGTACATTAATCAAACTGGAAAATAAACTCAAGCAGAAAGGTTATGAAATGCATCGATGAGGAGCTGCTGCAACGTTTTCACGATGGCGAATGCCAGGATGAAACAGGCCGGAGGGTTCAGCTGCATGTGAGCACCTGCCCCGACTGTCGACTACGATATGAACAGCTGCAAAGCCGGGTGAAAACCATTAAAATGGCATTTGAAAAAATGTGCCCGCAGGCCATGGAAATTCCTCCGTTGGTACTTTCTGAGCCGTTAAAAAAGCATATCTCATTCCACCGCAAATACCTTTTCCCCTTATTGGCTGCTGCCAGCTTGCTGCTGTTCATTATTGTTTTCAATAAAAAAGAAGCAAACAACCTACCGGTTGACCCAATGCTGCATAACAGTTTTGTGTCAGAAATGGATGCCAACAAACCTGCCCATCAGCAGGAACTCAGCTTCACGGTGATCTCGCCCGATGGGGTAGTGTCTGAGCACTTTGTCAGACCTGACTAAAAAAGAGGATTGTTGCTTTGCCGAAAAAACAGAATCAGGGTTCTAAACACTCACACAAAAAAGCGTAATCATGAAAAAGTTACTGATTGTTCTGGTCATTCTGCTTTCCTCACATGCATCAATGCATGCACAGACTTTGCTTGATAAATACCAATCAGGAACCATAAACCTGGTGCCAGACACGGAGTATGCCCAGGGGGTTGACTGGGACAGGGCCCTGGAAAGCTGGAACGACACCACGCTCGGGCGATGGGTTGGCGACCGCAAATCACTCATGGTAACTCCGGATGGCACAGCCATTGTAAGCCATCATTTTCGTGATTTCTATACCGTGTTCTCTCCCCGAGGTAATTTTGAAGGCCAGATGCAGGTGAAAAACAAGCAGGGGCAGCCTTACCAGAGCCTCCCGCACCTGCATGGCGTGCTGGATGGCAATATCCTGTATTCGGGGGTAGATAAGATGGGCACACTGCTGAGTTTCGACCGGCAGGGAGATCTGATCAAGACATTGCATCTTGATTATATGGCACGGCAAATCATTCCCTTGCCAGGCAGGAAGCTGGCTGTGGTAGGTTGGGTTCTGTGGAGTGACCGGGTCAGGGAGTTCGTGGCCATTGTTGATTATGAAACCAACAAGGAGCAGATTGTATGGGATCATTTTTCCCCGCGGTCGTTTTCTCCCGGAACGGCCAGGCGTAACATGTTTTACTATGAATATACATTCAATGAAGGGGGAATGATTGGTTGTTCTACCATGCCCTTTATCAAAAACCTGGGGATGTCGCATCCGCCAATAATCGCCAGTGTAGAAGACAATCTGATTGTTACCGTTCCCGAAACAGGCCAGATTCTTACCTATGATCTGAATGGGAAACTTGTTTCGGAGCAAACGATCGACTGGGCCAAAAACCATGTTTCTGTCGAAGAGCAAAGGGAGATTCAGCAAAAAACCATTGAGCAATACCGGAATATAAAGAAACCACGATTTGGTGCCTGGGCCTCACCTGAAGAGAATCGTGCCGCCCGTGATTATTTCGTGAAGGAGATGGAAAAAGACCTCGCCGCCATCAGCCAGCCCATTACCATGCCAGTGTTTTCAACTCTCATTAAAGACTCCGACAACAACCTGTTGTTTTTTGAGTTTCCAAAGCAAGAGGGCGATAACAGCTTTAATGTATGGGTATACAGCAATGGAGGGCAGTTTGTGGCACAGAGCAGTTTCCGGGTGCAGGATTATGAGCTGGAGATCAAGCCTTCCAAAATGGTGTTCCATGATGGGTACATCTATGCCCTGGCAAAGAAAAATGGAGTGGAAGGAGTACCCCTGCGGGTGATGCGGTTTCTGCTGGAGTAGCATAGCAAAAAAAACGGGCACAGTTTCGCCCTGAGCTTTCAGATGAGTTTTAATAATGTATCCTTTTCACCCATAAAGAACCGCAAACCTTAAAGAGTTAAGTTATGAAGCAGAAAACATTCTTTCTATTTATAACCTTGCTTTCAGCCTCCTGTCAGCAAAACAGGAATCAGGAGAAGGACGATTTAATGACTGGGAATTTGCTGCATGATTCCGTTTATGCCGCTGATTTACAGCCCCTGACACCAGGCGAAGCAGCTGTTGATGAAGACTCCTTCGGAGAGGTGGTTGAATTGGAAGGAATCTCTGTACCGGTTGATGAAGTCTTTAAGGTGCGGGAGACGCAGCTGCTGGTACGGGATAGTTTTCTGATCATAAAAAACCGGATGGCCGATCATCACTTCATGGTATACTCCCTTCCTGACCTCCGGTTAATCCAATCGATGGGAAAGGCTGGCAGGGGCCCCAAGGAATTTCAATTTCCCCGGCTGATCAGGTCGCACCATGAGAACATGCTGTGCTACATCTTTGAAATGACACAAAATAAACTGTATGCTGTAAACAGGGAGCTGGAAATCATTGATATGGGGATAGCTTTGCCGGAATCCTCAGGTTCAATGTTCTCAAGCAAACAAATTGAGAGCCTCAATGATTCAGCATTTGTTTTCGTTGAATCTGTTTCAAAGGGCAAGGAGGTTTTTCATTTGCATTTAGACAGTACCATCGCACATGTAACCCCCATTCACAATTTATCATTTAATGAAAACATCAGGAACTGGGCTGCCTATACCGGCGACTTTGGAGTAAACCCCAACAAGCACCGGATGGTTTATGCTTATAAGTATTTCAGGCGGCTGGTATTTACAGACACGGAGTCATTAAAGAGTAAAACGGTGATCTTTGATGAACAGCGGGGCAAAGGCCCTGATTTATCTGATGTGCTGGGACCTCATAATACATCCTACTACTGGGGTTTGTCGGCACAAAATAATTATGTTTATCTCTTGTATAGCGGAAGAAGGCCCCTGGAAGTTCACGAACAGCAGCGGAAAAGTCCGGGATATATATTTTTAGAGCAGTTTGACTGGAATGGCAATCCTGTCCGGAAGTTCAAGCTTGACCGATGGGGTTACTTCTGTGTGAGCGAAGATGAAAACACAATATACCTGGTGTCAACGAACGATGAACATCCAATTTATAAATATACATTGCCGGATATTTAATCAGGATAAGACACCTTGATAAACCTTTGAGGATTTGGAGATTTGAGGATTTAATAAGAATCTTATCCGTGAAAATCCGTATTATCCGTTAAATCCGCGTTCCGAAATACTTGGTTTTCTTTTTAAAGAATCTGGGAAAACGGATTTAACGGATTTTGACGGATTTAACGGATTAGATTCTTATAATATGTTTTTACCATAAGCAGCAGGCAGGCGCAACCATTCAGAAAAGATCCGCGAGCACTTGTGCTGGAGCATGCCGAAGTATCCGCGCTCGCGCAGCGATCTGCGACCATCCGCGTTCTAATATGAATGGTTGAGAGGTTGAGGGGTTGAGAGGTTGAGAAAGAAGATGAGGGGGAGAAATGGAGAGGGGGCGAAATGAAGAAGTTTCCTGTCGTTAGCAGCAAGCAGCCGCTACTATTCAGAAAAGATCCGTGAGGATCCGTCAAAATCCGTAAAATCCGTGTTCCGAAATTCTTAAAAAAGATTCTTCATAAAAAACCACCCCACACACGCATTTTAAGGCCCCATTCAGAGGGGCAGATTTGAGTGGCACTGCCCGCTGACTCTTCGCCAAAAGGCTGAAAAAAGGCATCCTTTAAGGTTCAGGGAAGGCCATCTACTGCTGGTCTCGCAGGAATGGCACAAACCGCACGGGCATTAACCTGCGCTGGTTGATGCGCCCGTTGTTTTTCTCAATCAGGATTAGCTCCTGGATGGCTCCGGCAGCACCTTTGGGAATCACCATCTTGCCGCCTTCCTTGAGCTGCGCGATCAGCGCAGGGGGAATTTCTTCGGGAGCCGCCGTTACGATAATGGCATCGTAGGGGGCATGTTCTTCCCAGCCCTGATAACCGTCACCTTGTTTGAGGGTGATATTGCTATATTGCTCCGAGAGGATTTGCTGGGCGCGGCGTGCCAGCCCGGGGATAATCTCGATGCTATATACATGGTCTACGATCTCGGCCAGCACAGCAGCCTGGTAGCCCGATCCGGTACCTATTTCCAGGACTTTATCCCCAGGGTCTGGTTCTATAACCTGTGTCATATAGGCTACGATAAAGGGCTGTGAGATGGTCTGACCGAAGCCCACCGGCAGGGGCCGATCCGCATAAGCCAGCTGACGGTATTGCTGCGGGACATATTCATGACGGGGTACCTTGCTCATGGCGTCCAGGGTAGGCTGGTGGGTGATGCCCCTTTGCTGCAGCTGGTTGCGCACCATTAGTTGGCGCCTTCTTTGATGGTCAACATCCTGGTGCAGTACAGAGGAACTCACAATCCCATAAAATATGACCCAAACAATTGTTATGGTGAGTTTGTTTCTCATTATATAAATGCTAAAAAAGGAAACGGTTAATGGGGTTTGGGCATCTTCTTCATTGCCTTCGAATCATTTCTAATTCTGTTGTTCTTACTAAAATTACAAAAATTTAATCTGGATAAAAAATTATACGATAAACAAGAAGTTGGGTAGATTCTCATGTTGGTTGCATGTAAAGGATTTTGGGGTTATCATGTAAGGTGATTACATGAATCCTTATATAATCATTACATTTATCCACTTTTTGATTGGAAACCATAAAAATCGGGAGAATTTGGTTATGAGAAATTTAAAAATGTTGTTGCTGGCATTGTCGGGATTATTGGTCCTTACTCTTCAACCTTCCATGGCCCAGCAAGGTATCCCCCCCCCGGCCCGTAAGGTATTAGGGGCCATACAGACCATGGAGGTAAGGTATCCTCAGCAGAAAGTATACCTTCATATGGACAAGGATGAATATATCGCCGGAGAATCCATCTGGGTGAAAGGTTACCTGGTGGATGCTGCCAACCATCTGACTGACACCATGAAAGCCAACTTCTATGTTGAAGTGATCAATCTGGATAAGAAGCCGGTGAATATGGTGGTGCTGGAATCAGATTATGGCTATGCCGATGGATACATTCAGTTGCATGACTCCCTGCCAGAAGGAAATTACCTGGTCAGAGGGTACACCAACTGGATGCATAACTTCAGTCAGGAGTTTTTCTTCGAGAAAGAGATTTTTGTTCACAATCCCATTCAAAAGAACTATATCAGGAGAAAAGAGCTCCGGCAAAACCGGCGCTTTAACAAGCAAATTGATAAACAACGTGAACGAATGCAGTTTGATGTTTTTCCTGAAGGGGGTCACCTGGTGCAGGGCCTGGAAAACAGGGTCGCCTTCAAGGCTGCCAATGCTTTGGGCATGGGAGTGAAGGCCTCTGGCGAACTGATGGATAACGATGGCCAGCAGGTAGCTACCTTTGAGGTGCTACATCAGGGCATGGGGTCATTTGTTTTTATTCCCCAGCCTGGAAAGTCCTATCAGGCCAAAGTAACATTCGAGAATGGTGAGCGTGATGAAATAGAAATGCCCCGGGCATTAGACCAGGGGTATCAGCTTAGAGCCGATCTGAACGATCAGGAGGTGCAGATTCAAGTAACGGCCAATTTCGATCCCCGACAGTATGATATTGCTCCTGAAATATTTATCCTGGGGCAGACCCGCTCACATGCTTATTTTATGAAAAATGGCACCCTGAGTGAAGGGGCCTTTAGCACCAGTATGCCGCTGGATGTCCTTCCTACGGGCATTTGTCAGATCACCGTGTTCGATGCCAACGGGCAGCCCCTGGCCGAGCGGTTGGTATTTATTAATCATCATGACCTGGCTCCTGTAGAAATATCTACCCGGGAGCTGGAAATTGACAACCTGCATGCCCTGGAGGTGGATGTTCAGTTTGATCCCGGGACAATGACCGACAGCCTTGCCAGCTATTCGCTGGCAGTGGTAGGCTCGGCCCATGAATTTGAGCCGGTCACGTCCAGTATTGCCTCCTATTTGTTGATGACCAGCGACCTGAATCAAACCTTACAGGTGCCTCTGGACTATTTTGTTGATCCTTCGGCCTATATGCAACAGTCGCTGGACCTGCTAATGATGACTCATGGCTGGCGCCGCTTCAACTGGGAACAGATCCTTGCAGGCAATTTTCCTGAGATCCAATATGGCAGGGCATCAGGTCTGACGGTTACCGGTCAGGTGGAGCCAACCTCCAGTGGTCATCCCACCGGAGAGACTGATGTTGAAATGGTGGTCAATCAGGAAGGCCGAAATGTACATACCAATACCACCGACCAGGAAGGTAATTTTCTTTTTACCAATCTTTATTATAATGACTTCTTCCTGGCACAGTTTTCCGTGCCCCGCGACCCCATGGGGCGCAACCTGCGCATTGAGCTGAATTCAAGAGATTTTGAGGAGCTTGAATTTCATCCCTCCCTTGGCACACGCAAAAAAACGGTGCTCAAAAGGGGCGAACACTGGGAGCGGGTGAGTAAGCCACAGACTATCTTGCCTTCACGGTCGGAGTTTCAGAACGAGAAAGTCAAGATTTCAGGCAATGCCAGCCAGGTGATTTATATGCAGGATCTGCAGGGGCATTATAATACCGTTCTGGATATCCTTCGTTCACATGCTACCGGATTAATGGTAATCGACGGGCAAATCATGCTCAGAGGTCCGACGAGTGTAAATTTCAG
>JAWOCF010000031.1:0-9702 GCA_046483935.1 Bacteroidales bacterium
TATCTTCAAATCCCTTGCCCCGTTAGGCGGTGTTTCTGGCCCTTAGCATCACCCTTTTAGTTGCAGTGTCATCTTAACGATTTTCTTCCGGGTTAGTGCCTTACTCCTGAAAAGCTGTCAGAAAAAACAAGAAGTATTGATGTTGTTATAATCCAAATCGAAATCGAAATCGGGATCGGGATCGCAATCGAAAGAGAACAAAATGATACTTGACACAAAAAGCTTGATGTCTACCGCTGTGTGAAGGAAGACTCTGGGGTCTAAGGAAGACACCGGGGCATTACATTTGTACTACGAAAGAAATCGTAGCTATGAATCAAGTGAAAAAAATACAACCTACCGAAAGCGAACTGGAGATCCTGCAGATTTTGTGGGAGAAAGGCTCGGCCACCGTGCGTGAAGTGTACGAGGTAATGGAACAGGTGCGCGACATCGGGTATACCACCACCCTGAAGACCATGCAGATCATGACCGAGAAAGGGCTTCTGGAACGTGATACCAGCAGCCGCACCCATATATACAGCCCCCTGGTGAGCCGGGAGAAAACCCAGAAACAGTTTCTCAACAAGATGATTGATGGCTTGTTTAACGGGTCGGCCAGCAGGATGGTGATGGGAGCCCTGGATCAGGAGAAGCTTTCGCAGGACGACCTGCAGGAAATCAGGGAATACCTGAAACAATTTGAAAAAGAATAACCATGAGTGTCATAGAAGGCATATCTCACCCACTGATCAATGCCCTTGGCTGGACATTGCTCAACGCCATCTGGCAGTTGCTGGTGATTGCCCTGCTGTGGCGACTGGTCATGTTTATGACCCGCAATGCTTCGCCGGCTATCCGGTATAACCTCTCGTTGCTGGCACTGGCAGCCATCCCGGCAGTCACTGTCTTTACTTTTGTCCGCCAGTACCGGATTTATTCGCAGGCTTCGCGCATTGTCTCCATGGATCTGCAGGGAACGGTTTTCCGGGCCACAGGCCAGGGCAGCTCCTTCTACCTGATCCCCAAAGACTACCCTGCCCTGCTGGAGCGGTTTGAGGCCTTCACCCCCTGGCTCTTCTGGTTTTATGCAACGGGGCTTGTGCTGTTTTCGCTGCACAGCATTATCAACTATTCACGGCTTTATGCCCTGCGGCGTAAAAATCTTCAACCCCTGCCCGAAAGCCTGAAAAGAAAGCTCAAGACCCTGCATACCCGCATCGGCCTGCAGCGGATGATCCCGGTGTATCAGACACCCAACATCAGTGTGGCTGCGGTGATTGGCTTTTTCAAGCCGGTAATCCTGCTGCCCCTGTCGATGCTCTCATCCTTAAGCCCCGAACAGGTAGAAGCCATTTTGCTGCATGAGCTGCACCACATCCGTCGCCACGACCACATCATCAACATGTTTCAGAACCTCATGGAGATCCTGTTCTTTTTCCATCCGGCTACCTGGTGGATCAGCCGTCAGATCCGGCGCGAGCGGGAAAGCTGTGTGGACGAGTGGGTGGTACATCATACCGGAAAACCCATGATATATGCCCGGGCACTTGTTGCCCTGGAACAAGAACGTGCTGCTACCCTGCAACCGGTAGTGGCTGCAACCCAATCCAAGGTTTTTTTATTATCAAGAATTAAAAACATTATGACCATGAAAACAAGACCCTTTAACCCCGGACAGCGGATGGCTGCCCTGCTGGTAATCCTGACAGCTGCCATTTCGGTGGCCTGGTTCAATCCTGCCATGACTCTGAACCATGCCCATGCCGATACGGATCACTATCTGGAAACCAGCCTGACTTCTGACTTCCGGTTGCCGGAAGCCAATATGACTAACCAACTGGAATCTCAACCAGACACAACACCGCCCCCCCCACCAGAGGGCGAACCCAGCAAAATACATCTGCACAACGGGCAGTCAGTTACCTGGGATGAGCTTTCGGAGGAAGACCGTGCCGCGCTTCGTGAGGCCATGGAAGAGATGCGCCTGTCGCTGCAGGAAGTGAATGAGGAACTGCGTGAGCAGTTCAACTCCGAAGAGTTTCGCCAGCAGATGCGTGAGGCGCAGGCCGAGATCCGTGAAGCCATGAAAGAAGTGGAGCTGGAAACTCAACACTTCAAGTCAGAAGAATTCCGTGAGGAGATGCGGCAGGCACGCGAGGAAGTAAGCCGGGCCATGGAAGAAGTAAAGGCCGAATTCAACAGCGAGGAGTTCAGGCAGGAAATGCAGGAGGCTCGCGAGGAGGTGCGTAAGGCCATGGAGGAGGTGCGCCTGGAAATGGAGCAGGAAGGCTTTAAACCCGAAGAAGGTGAATGGGATGAAACCGAACGTGAAGCGTTCCGCCAGCAGATGCAGCTGACCATGGATGTACTGGACAGCACCATGCTGGAAATTGGCCCGGTGATTCGCAGCGCGATGGAAAACATCAACATTGATGAGATCCTTCAGGAAGTGTTCGAAGCTTTGGAAACCGCCGTTCCTGAAAAACAGGAAGAAAAAAAGAATCAGTAGCAGACTCGGAGACTTGGAGACTCGGAGACTTGGAGAGGGGGAGACTTGGAGACTCGGAGACTTGGAGAATTGGAGAATTAGAGAATTAGAGATCTGGAGACTGGAGAACAGACGACTGAGGGAGGAGATCTTTCCTAATAAAGAAAGAAGACCCGGCACATCAGGTGCCGGGTCTTCTTTTAGTATCCAGGATATTTGGGAATCATACAAATGGAAGACTGTTAAATTCTCCGAATCTCAGGGTCCCTTCTCCAAGTCTCCAGGTCTCCCCTTCTCCAAGTCTCCAAGTCTCCCCCTCTCCAAGTCTCCGGGTCAGGCACCCAAAGTGGCTACCATTACCGCCTTAATGGTATGCAGGCGGTTTTCGGCCTGATCAAAGACAATAGAATGTTCTGATTCAAACACCTCTTCGACCACTTCCATGCCATCCAGGCCAAACTTCTGGTAAATCTGTTCGCCTACGGTCGTTTCACGGTTGTGGAAGGCAGGCAGACAATGCAGGAACTTCACCTTGGGGTTGTTGGTTTTGCGAATAACATCCATGTTTACCTGGTAAGGCTTGAGCATCTTGATCCTGTCTTCCCATACTGAATCGGGCTCGCCCATCGATACCCATACATCGGTGTAGAGGAAGTCGCAATCTTTCACCGCCTCTTCCACATTGTCGGTAATCGTGATTTTGGCACCGGTATGCTTCGCAATCTCGCGGCACTGGTTTACCAGCTCATCAGTAGGCTGTACTGATTTGGGGGCCGCAGCGCGGAAATCCATACCCATTTTGGCAGCACCCACCATCAGTGAGTTGCCCATGTTGTTGCGGGCATCGCCCAGGTAGCAGAACTTCATCTGGTTCAGGGGCTTGTCGCTGTGCTCCATCATGGTCAGGAAGTCAGCAAGGATCTGAGTGGGATGAAATTCGTTGGTCAGGCCATTCCATACGGGCACTCCGGAGTACTCAGCCAGTTCTTCCACCGTGGTTTGGGCAAAGCCCCGATACTCAATGCCATCGTACATGCGTCCCAGCACCCTGGCGGTATCTTTCATCGATTCCTTGTTGCCGATCTGGCTGCCGCTGGGCCCCAGATAGGTAACCAGGGCTCCCTGGTCGAAAGCAGCCACCTCGAAAGCACAACGGGTACGGGTACTGGCTTTTTCGAAGATCAGGGCAATGTTCTTACCCTGGAGGCGAGGCTGTTCATACCCGCCGTATTTTGCTTTCTTCAGATCTAATGACAAATCCAGAAAGAATTTAATTTCCTGCGGAGTGAAATCCAGCAACTTCAAAAAACTCCTGTTTCTTAAGTTAAAGGCCATGATAATTTTTCTTTTAGGTTATGAAAATTGTTTTTGATGATGTTCTTTTAATGTTGGGCAAATGTAATGACAGAAAACCACTCCCAAAAGGATAAACACTTCTGTTATCCGTGAATAATGGTTCCGGCATCTGCATTACCGAGGCTGGCAGCTTCAGTGATAATGGCATCCTTGCCACCGTTTTCAACAAATTCGATGCAGGCCCTTACTTTAGGCGCCATACTGCCTTCGGTAAATTGCCCACTGGCCAGGTGCTTTTTGATTTCCAACACTGAGATCCTGCTCAGTTTTTCTTCTTCAGGGGTGTGAAAATTGATGTACACATTGGGCACGTCGGTCAGGATAAAAAATTCATCGGCTTTGATCTTGTTGGCCAGCAGCGAGGAAGCAAGATCCTTGTCGATGACAGCATCAATGCCAGTCATCTTTCCATTTTCATCATAATAGGCAGGAATGCCTCCGCCTCCGACAGTGATCACGATATTTCCCTCACGAGCCAGCTTTTCCACTGCTTCCCAGTTGGGAATGTCGACCGGGCGGGGCGAAGCCACTACCCGGCGCCAGCCCCGTTTACGGGGGTCTTCATGAAACACCCAGGGATGTGCGGCAGTGATCTCATCGACTTCTTCTTTGGTATAGTAAGGTCCCACCGGCTTGGCAGGGTTCTCGAAGGCAGGATCTTTTTTATCCACAATCACCTGGGTAACCAGGGTAACAATATTGCGTTTGATGCCATGCTCAGCCAGCACGTTACGCATTTGCTGTTCAATCATAAAGCCAATGGAACCCTGTGTTTCAGCCACACAGAAATCAATGGGCTGTTTTGGGATGCTGAACATCCGGCTGCCGGCTTCATGCTGAAGCAGCACGTTACCCACCTGGGGGCCATTGCCATGACCGATCACGATATCATATCCGCTTTTAAGCAGATCCACCAGATGCTGGCAGGTTTCATAAACATTTTGTTCCTGTTCATCAATGGTACCAGCCTGGCCGCTTTTCAACAGGGCATTGCCACCGAAGGCAATCACGGAAAGTTTTTTCATATTATTTTAAATTATATTCTTGATACTATAGGTAAAAAAGCTTTTGAAAGACCCGTAGAGCATCTTTTTATTCCTTCAACGAGAACCATTGGCTACAAAATAAGTGTTCGCTAAACAAGCTACTGTAGCAGGAGACTGGCAGAAGAACAATAAAATGCCTGGCAGGTTTCCACAAAAGCCGATATTTTAATCATAAGCAATCAGAGATTGCCCTGCAAAACTAAAAATTTTTATGAAACTACCACCGAAAATCCGTCCTGAAGAGATAAAAAAGAATGCAGAAAATTTATCAGCACTAACGGGCCAAAAAAAAATAGTTTTGAGAATACTGCGGACAGGCAGATCAGAAAAAACCATTACATTTGCCCCGTGAAACGCCTGTGGCACAAGGTTTTTTCAGTTTTGTCATGACAAAAAAGCCAAAGTAAACAGGGATAAAATCACAGCCATAGAAATTTTTAATGTCTCTGTTGGGAAAAACATCATCTCTCAGAAACCTTAAAAAAGATTTAATGAACCATCAACTCTATTAACCTTTAAAATCACAACAACCGAAATGAAAGAAAAAGGCACTATGAAAGGGTTCCTGTCCTTAGTTGAGCGTGGAGGGAATGCCCTGCCCCATCCTGCCAGTTTGTTTGCAATATTGGCGATCCTGGCGCTGCTGCTATCTACTCTGGGTCATTTTCTGGGATGGACGGCCTTTCATCCCGGCACGGGAGAAACGGTAGAAACCGTGAACCTGCTGTCAAAGGAAGGCATCCACCGCATCCTGCTGGGGCTGGTAGACAACTACACCGGGTTTGCCCCCCTGGGTATCGTAATGGTAGCCCTGCTGGGTATCGGCATTGCCGAGAGCAGCGGGTTGATCAGTGCAGCCATCCGGATGATGGTACTGAAGTCACCTCCCAAAATGATCACCTTCGTCATTGTTCTTGCCGGGATTCTGAGCAATACCGCTTCCGACCTGGGTTACGTATTGATCATCCCCATCGGGGCGATTATCTTCCATTCCATGGGGCGTCATCCCATTGCCGGGATGGCTGCCGCCTTTGCCGGGGTATCCGGGGGCTTTAGTGCCAACCTGTTTATCGGAACCATCGATCCGCTGCTGGCGGGGTTATCAACCGAAGCTGCCCAGATTATTGATGCCGCCTATGTGGTAGAACCCACAGCCAACTATTTCTTCATGGCGGTTTCCTCAGTTTTCATTGCACTGGCCGGCACCTGGGTGACTGAAAAGATCATTGAACCCCGTCTGGGGTCCTATCAGGGCGACGTTAAGCCCGACATCATCGAAGCCATCACCCCGCGCGAGCGCAAGGCCCTGAATTGGGTACTGGTAGTGATCCTGGCATGGGTAGTGATTCTGGGCATCGGCCTGGTACCTGAAAACGGATTGTTGCGTGGCCCTGGAAACGCTCTACTCACCAGCCCCATTTTGAAGGGTTTCATTGCTTTCCTGTTTTTCCTGACAGCCACCATGGGTATTGTCTATGGTTTCATTACCGGCAGGTTCAAATCGGATGCCGATGTGGTAAAAGGCATGGTCGACAACTTCAAGACCCTGACGGCCTTCCTGGTACTGGTATTTTTTGCAGCACAGTTTGTGGCCTTTTTCAAGTGGAGCAACCTGGGGCTGATTATCGCCATCCGCGGGGCCGACATCCTGGAAACCATGAATGTGGGGCTGATTCCCCTGCTAATAATGTTTGTAATCCTTTCAGGATTCATCAACATGTTTATGGGCAGTGCCTCGGCCAAATGGGCCATCCTGGGGCCGGTATTCGTGCCTATGTTCATGCTCATGGGCTATACCCCCGAGTTATCCCAAACGGTGTTCCGTATTGGCGACAGCGTGACCAACATCATATCGCCCATGATGAGCTTCTTTGCCCTGATTATCGTGTATTTCGAGAAATATGATAAAAAAGCGGGCATTGGCACCCTGATTTCCACCATGCTTCCCTACACGGTAGTATTCTTTGCCATCTGGTGCCTGCTGCTCATTGGCTGGGTAGTGCTGGATCTGCCACTGGGTCCGGGAGCAGCCATCTATTATGGCGGATAACAACCAGCTATTTTAAGAATAATCCTGAAAAAGAGGCTGACAGCAAACCCTGTCAGCCTCTTTTGTTATTAGGTTCACCCCGCACCTCCCACCTCAAACCCCATTCAAAAATTACCTGAATTTCAAGAAGACAATTCAAAAGAATCAGAACGCTGATGACGCAGAAAAAAGGGATCTCCGCTGATAAAAACAATCAAGGCTCCAAATTTACTGTTATCCTAAGCAAATATCATTGATCCCTGTTTTGGAGAGTGCCATAATCTTTTGTGATATAAGTGGATACCGGCTTCACCTAAAAAATACAACAAAGCTTAATACAGAATGTACTTAAATCATGGTTAAATGATATTTCAAACGTAGTTGGAACGTAAATTTTCATATCAACTACGTTCCAACTACGTTTCAACCCCGGAGATGATCAGGTGCAGGAGCGGCCCGGATTATGCTAAAAGGAAGTACAAAAAAGCCGCCCCGGAACAAGAGTCCGGGGCGGCTTTCAGCGAAAGGATCCTCATGAATCAGGGTCAGAGCGGTGCAGGCCTCAGGGTGTCAACATCTTTTTTCAGAAAAGGTTGTGGCTTCATATAAGTAAGGCTTCGCCAGAGCCACTCCAGGGGGCCATAATGAAAGTGCCTGAGCCAGAACCTGCTAAAGGGGATCTGCAGGGCAAAAATGGCGATGGTAAGCAGGATGCCTTCTCCCAGGGTGATCCTGCCGAACCATCCAAACCCGTATCCATAGAACAAAGTGGTGCAGATTACCGATTGCAGGATGTAGTTGGTTAAGGCCATGCGGCCTACCGGGGCAAAAATGTGCTGCAGCATAGAGGCTTTGCCTCGGGCAAACAGCAGCACCACTGATGAAACATAGAACAGGCTCATAAAGAAGCCGCCCACAGTAGATCCCAAAGAGCTCAAAGTACTTAACAGATCGGGGATCTGACGCTGGCTGTTGAGATAGCCATAAACAAACACGGCGGAAAAGACTATCCCCAGGAGCAATCCCCAGCGAGCTGCTTTCCTGAAAAAAGAAAGGTGTTGATGATAATTCTTTAACAGGCCTTTGCGCGCAGCAAGCAGCCCCACCAGAAACATGGCCAGCACCATGGGGTAAAAAAAGATCATGCCGGGAAGCAAGGCCAGGTATTCCTGGATACGAATGGCAGTTACCTCCGCGAAAGAGCCCGTGGCATACACAGCGGCGGCCCGATCAGCCATGGCCTCCATTTGAACAACACTCTGCTGCATACTGGCCATAGCCGCTTGTCCGCCATCGGGGGCCAGGCGGGCCAGTTGTATCAGCAGCGCCGATCCCCCCACGGCAGCCACCGGTACCAGGGCAAGCCACAGGGCCCATTTGATGAGGCTGCGGTCGGTCTTGTGGCGGAACAGCAATAACAGAAACCCAAACAGGGCATAGAACACCAGGATATCACCCGCCCACAGGAGCACCACATGCAATATCCCGAAAAGCAACAAGAAAAACACCCTTCTTCGGTAGACCGGAATGATGCTTTTGCCGCCCGCGGTTTCTTTATTCATAAAAAGATAAAAGCCATAACCAAACAGCATGGAAAACAGCACATAAAATTTCCCTTCAAAAAAGAACTTGACAAAGACTCCCGAAAGCAGCTCCATAGTGCTTGCATAAGCGGTATGTCCATTGATCATACTGATCATGGGCTGGAAAAAGATCTGCATGTTAACCATCAGAATTCCAAAGATTGCCATCCCCCGCAATGTATCCAGCAGGTGAATCCTTTGAGAGGGCGAAACAGGTTGAGCCAATGTTTGCATAACAACAGGATTTATGACTTGAGAAAAAGAGCGCGCTGTTCAGGGCATGAAGTCCTCCAGGGAAGACCCCTGGGCAACCAGCAACTCCTTCAGCATCCATGCACAGACCACCAACAGCAGGCCTATGGCACCAAAGCCTACCTGAAGGGTCACGACAGTTTGCAAAAGGATCATCTGGATGAGAATCCAGCCCAGGATAATGCCTCCCTGAATCATAATCAACCACGGATATTGTCTATGATCAAAGACGATGGTGCCCAGCACCACCAGGCTAAACATCCCCAGAAAGAAGAAAAGAAGAATGCCAGGGATCAGAAAGCTGTCGAAAGGCGAATGTTCCAGTACTTGCACGGTCATTCCCATCGAACTGCCATCGGGGTGCATCATCAGGTGCCAGCCCCCGAATAAAGCCCCTGCTGCATTGAGAATCAGCAATATCACGGTCAGGTATAGAAGGGCTTTTTTCATGACATAAAATTAAAACATTTTTGCAAGATACGTGCTTTTCAGAAAAAGATCATTCATCATGGAATATTTAAAAGATCCTGATGGAAAAAACGACCCTTTTGATTGCGGTTGTAAACATATGATTTTAAGACGAGCAATGACAAATCTCTGACAATCATCACCCCGCCGCCATAATATACTAAAACATTATATTTCATAACCCGCAGGAATTCTTATTTTTGAGGTTCAGAAAGCAATCATCAGCAACTCTGACAAACTGGCTGGTGGCTTGATTTTAAGGAAATTTATTCTTCATTAACAATTTATTCTTCATCATTATGCAATACAATCTTCTGAAAGTCAACAGGATGTTTGCATTCTTCCTGATGTTCATGGTTCCGTTATCAATCCTGGCAGATGGTAAGCGTGCGATGACTGTTGAGGATGTAATGGATTTTCATCATCTGCAATCCCCGGCCCTGGATCACACCGGGCAATGGGTAGCCTATCATGCCTGGCCCGATCTGGGCGATGGCT
>JAWOCF010000032.1:0-5857 GCA_046483935.1 Bacteroidales bacterium
AACGGCCAGGCAGCTGGCCGCAGAGAGTGCAGTATTGCTGAAGAACAACCAGGTGCTGCCAGTGGGCGAAGAGGTAAAAAGCATTGCAGTAATAGGCCCTCTGGCCGATGCCCCGCATGATCAGCTGGGCACCTGGATCTTTGATGGAAGCAAAGAGCATGCCATTACTCCCCTTCACTCCATCAGGGAATATGGTGCCGCAAACGGAATCACCATTCATTATCACCGGGCTCTTGAGCTGAGCCGCTCTGACAGCATCATGGACGCTGAGGCGATCCTCAGCGACGTGCAGCAATCTGACCTGGTGCTTTTGTTTCTGGGTGAAGAATCGATCCTCTCGGGGGAGTCACATTCGCGGGCCAACATCGACCTGCCGGGGGCACAGGAAGAGCTGGTCAGGCTGATGGCTGAGACCACAGTGCCTGTGGCAGCCATCATCATGGCAGGACGGCCCCTCACCTTCGAAAGCGTGGAGCCGCTGATGGATGCGGTGCTGTATGCATGGCACCCGGGAACCATGGCGGGTCCGGCCATCACCGACCTGCTTTTCGGAGCGCTATCCCCTTCGGGAAAGCTGCCGGTAACCTTTCCACGCCATGTGGGGCAGATCCCCCTGTATTACAATCATAAAAAGACGGGAAAGCCTGCCAGCGATGAAACCTGGGAACGCATGGAAGACATCCCTGCTGAAGCCCCTCAACTCTCTATTGGCAATACCTCGCATTACCTGGATTACGGCTTTGAGCCCATGTATCCCTTCGGATTCGGGTTGTCCTATTCAACATTTGAAATGGCGGATATACAGCTCGACAAAGAACAATACGGGCGGCAGGATACCCTGCAGGTATCTCTTACTTTAAGAAATACCGGGATGCATGAAGCCGCCGAAGTGGTACAGATATACACCCGGCAGCTGTTTGGAAGCCGTACACGCCCGATCAGGGAGTTGCGCGACTTCCAGAAGGTAATGCTCAGGCCCGGTGAATCGCAGCAAATAACTTTCGCCATCGCCATCAATGACCTGGGATTTCACAATCCTGCGATGAATTATGTGGTGGAGCCCGGAGCCTATCACCTGTGGGTAGCTGCTGATTCAAACAGTGGTGAGAGACTTGAATTTGAAATTACCAATTAACCAACCTTTAATTCGTAAACAATCTGCAATGAACAAAAAACTCTATACTGTTTTTATCTCCCTGATCGTTGCCCTGGGTGGTTTCCTGCTGGGTTTTGACAGTGCTGTGATCTCGGGGGCCACCCCCTTTTACCGGGAGACCTTCGGGTTAAACTCCGGGTCAATGCTCATCGGGTTCTCGGTCAGTTCACTGATCCTGGGAGCCATTATGGGAAACATCATTGCCGGGAGGCTGGCCGACCGTTTCGGGCGGCGCAGAATCCTGATGTTTACTGCCATGCTCTTCACCATCAGTGCCCTGACCACAGCATTGGCCTTCGACATGGTCACCTTTATCACCGCCCGGGTGATTGGCGGGCTGGGTGTTGGGATGGCCATCCTGATTGCCCCGATGTACATCGCTGAGATCGCTCCCCGCAAGCTGCGTGGCTCCCTGGTGACCTTCAACCAGCTGAACATCGTGCTGGGGATTTCCATTGCCTACTTTGCCAACTATTATTTCCAGCAAACCATTGCCGACAATGATCTGAAATGGAGAGTTATGCTGGGGGTGGAAGTAGTGCCCGCCTTGCTCTATCTGTTCCTGTTGTTTGTGGTGCCGCGCAGTCCACGCTGGCTCATGCAGAAGGGAAACGATACAGAAGCCCTGCAGGTGCTTAATAAAATTCATGGGCCGGAACAGGCCACCTTCGAATTTAACGAAATCAACCGCAGCCTGCACGAAGAGATAAACAAAGACAAGGCCCGCTGGGCCGATGTTTTCTCCCCCCGCATGAAAACGGTATTAATCATTGGCTTCGGGATTGCCTTCTTCCAGCAGATTACCGGCATCAACGCCATCTTTTATTATGCCCCCATGATCTTTGAAATGGCTGGTGGCGGGAAAGATGCTGCTTTTATGCAGGCAGCCATTCTTGGCGTCACCAACGTAGTGATGACCATATTAGCCCTGGTGGTGATCGACAGTCTGGGCCGCAAGCCCCTGTTATATATCGGGGCGGCAGGCATCTTCATCTCGCTGGCCATTGTGGGGTTTTCATTCCGCAACGCAGAATACACCATTGATGCTGACTCCATGATCGCACTGAATCAGGAAGTCATAGAGATGGAGGCTCCTGCCATTCATCTGGAGAATATTCAAAAGCTGGAAAGCCTGCAAGGGAAGGCTTTTGAAGATGAGGTAGCCTTTTTCAGCCTCATCAAAGAGCGTATTGGCCAGGATACCTACAACAGTTATAAAGAAATCATCCTGAAGCACTCCATCAACATCAATTCCACCTGGGTGCTCATCGGGCTGATCATGTTTGTGGCCTCTTTTGCCATTTCCCTGGGGCCGGTAATGTGGACGCTGCTCTCAGAGATATTCCCCAATAAGCTGCGGGGTCTGGCCATCTCCATCATGGGCTTCTGGAATTCGATTGTCAGCTTTTCGGTGGCTACCATCTTCCCGGCCCAGCTGGAATACATGGGCTCCAGCAACACGTATCTGATTTACTCCTTTTTTGGATTGCTCACCTTCCTTTTTGTCTGGAAATACATCCCGGAAACAAAAGGAAAATCACTGGAAGAACTGGAATCAAAACTTATAAAATAGCGGTATCATGAGAAAAATAAATATCATCGCACTTGCATTTTCTGCCTTACTGATGGTAAGCTGCAGCACCGGCAAATCGGACACTGAGGCGGCACAACAGGGTCCTTCGCATGTGGAAATGAAGCAGACAGAAGGGAAATACCGGCTGTTTGTCAATGGGGAAGAATTCTTTGTGAAAGGGGCCGGCGGCGAACTGGGTCCTATTGCGCAGGTAGCCGCCCGGGGAGGCAATTCAGTGCGCACCTGGCGCACCGATAATGAACAACGCTCAGGCAAAGAGATCCTGGATACAGCCCATGAAAATGGCCTGATGGTCATGATGGGCCTGGATGTTGCCCGCGAACGTCATGGGTTCGATTATGATGATCAGGGCGCAGTGGCTCAGCAACTGGAGAAATTCAGGAAGGAAGTCATGGAGCTGAAAGACCACCCGGCACTGCTGGGCTGGGGCATCGGCAATGAGCTGAACCTACGATACACCAACAAGAAGGTATGGAATGCGGTAAATGACATTGCCCGTATGATCAAAGAAGTGGATGGTAACCATGTGACCACCACCATGCTGGCAGGCATCGGAAAAGAAGAGGTGGATTATATTAAGGAACATTGCCTGGACCTTGATTTTATCTCCGTGCAGATGTATGGCGATGTGATCAACCTGGAACAACGCCTGGAAGAGGCTGGCTATGATGGTCCGTTCCTGTTGACCGAATGGGGTGCTACAGGCCACTGGGAGATGCCTTCCACCGAATGGGGATCGCCCATTGAACAAACATCGACCGAAAAAGCCATGGCCATCAAAGAGAGATATGAAGAGGTAGTGCTGGGCCTTCCGCAAAACTGCATGGGATCCTATGTCTTTTTGTGGGGCCAGAAACAGGAGCGCACCCCTTCGTGGTACGGCTTGTTCACCGAACAGGGTGAGAAAACCGAGGCGGTCAATGTGATGGAGTACCTGTGGACAGGCACCTGGCCTGAACATATGGCGCCACAGGTAACAGGCATTACCATTGAAAGTCAGGGAGACCGTTTCGACAATGTGAACCTGGAGAAAAATGAAGAATACCTGGCTATTGTGGATGTAGAACACCAGAACATGGATTCCCTGTCGGTCAGGGCGGAAATTATGCCCGAACCCGTGGAGCTCAGCGATGGTGGCGACTTTGAAGCCAGGCCTGAAACCATCGAAGGACTGATCATCTCGGCCAGCCCCACCGAAGTAAAGTTCAGGGCTCCCCGCGAGCCAGGGGCCTACCGGCTGCTGGTTTATGTTACCGACAACCACAACAATGCCGGCACGGTAAACATCCCTTTCCTGATTCCCTAAAAGGAAAGGCCCCTGAATAAAAGTGATTACTCAAGGATCTGATGGAATGAAAAACAAATTATTGCTTCCGGTCGTCCTGGTCCTGATCCTTATGGGGTCAGGATTTCAGGTGCCTGGCTCTGAGGATGCTGATAAACGTTATTTTGAGCAGGCCGACAGCCTGCTCAACCTGCTTACCCTGCAGGAGAAAGCCGGGCAGATGACCAATATCGGCCTGACAGCCCTGACACAGGGCGACTTCTGGACTGATACCGACAGCCTGTTGCTGGATTCAGCCAAAATGTCTCAGCTGCTGATCGGGCAACATGTAGGCTCGGTGCAGAACAAAGGGGTCTATCCACCCTCGAAAGAAGAATGGCACCGGCTGGTAAAGTCTGTTCAGGAGTATGTGCTGGCCCATTCACGCCATAAAATCCCGGTGCTTTTTGGCATGGACGGGGTGCATGGGGCCAATTACACAGCAGGCTCCACACTTTTCCCCCAGCAGATCGCCATGGCAGCCACCTGGAACCCCCGCCTGACCAAAGAGATGGCCGCCATTACCGCCTATGAATTGCGCGCCTCATCCCTGCCCTGGAACTACGCCCCGGTGCTCGACGTGAGCATGCAGCCCCTCTGGGGAAGGATCTTTGAAACCTTCGGTGAAGACACCTACCTGAACACGGTGATGGGGAAGGCCTTTGTGGAAGGCTCACAAGGCAGCTCGGTGGCCGACACCACCCGGGCAGCAGTGTGCCTGAAGCATTTTGTCGGATACGGATTCCCTCATAGTGGCAAAGACCGTTCGCCGGCCTACATCCCCGAACTCCTGCTGCGACAGTATTATATCGGACCTTTCAGAGAGGCCATCCAGCAGGGGGCCCTCACGGTGATGATCAATTCAGGCGCCGTGAACGGCATTCCGGGCCATGCTGATCGCTATCTGATTACCGACATCCTTAAGGGAGAGCTTGGCCTGAAAGGCTTTGTGATCTCCGACTGGCAGGATGTGGACCGCCTGGCCGATGTGCACCAGGTGGCTCAAGACTCGCGGGAGGCAGCCAAAATAGCTGTCATGGCCGGAATCGACATGAGCATGGTGCCTTACGATGCATCATTTGCCACACATATCATCGACCTGGTGCAGAGTGGGGAAATCCCCCTCAGCAGGATTGATGATGCCGTGCGCAGGATTCTGTTTGTTAAGTTCAAGCTGGGGCTTTTCGAGCATTCCTGGCATGACCCTGCCGGATATACCATGTTTGGATCAGAAGCGTTTGCTGCCAGCAGCTATGCTGCAGCCCTGGAGGCAATCACCTTGCTGAAGAACCAAAATCAGATACTGCCCCTGAAGCAGCGCGACCTGAAAATACTGATCGCGGATGACTCGACTCGTCTGACAGTCGATGGGAGCAGCTACGAATTTGGCTCTGCCAAACGTCTCAAGCCAGGCCGGTGGCCCTTGAGCGAATGGCTTGAAAACAGACAGTGACGCGTTGATTGCGGTTTGGCGTCTAGAGGTTCCTTGCCGTAAGAAGATCGCTCGGCGGGAGTTAATCAAAGAACGATTCTTCGAGGTCGGCAGTGTCTGAGAAACCGCGTCGTTCCCAGTACCCTTCGTAGTCGACATCATCGGAGAGTTCGATTTCGCTGATCCACTTGATCCACTTGTAGCCCCACTTGCTCTCCGCAACGAGCATGAATGGGAAGCCGCGCTCTGGAGGGATGACTATGTTGTTCATCTTGTACGCCATAAGTATGTTGTTATCAAGGATGTAATCGATGAAGAACGAAGTGCTGTAGCCGTCGACTGACTTGAAGA
>JAWOCF010000282.1:0-5668 GCA_046483935.1 Bacteroidales bacterium
CGCGCATCGACAGCGCACTGATTCATACGGAAGTTCCCGAGATTGAAGGGATGCTGTCAAAAGATTCATTATTTACCCCGGGCATTCTGAGTGAAACAATATTGGACCGGACCATGAACCTGGTGCGTAGCAATAAAGATCACACACAGTTTTCGCATGAAGACTTCAGGCTGCGGCGGCGTGCCCTGGCCCGTTACCAGATTGAGTTTCACCGTAAATTTACCCTTTCGTTTGCCTGTGTAGTGCTGTTTCTGATCGGTGCCCCCCTGGGAGCCATCATCCGGAAAGGAGGATTTGGCTTGCCCATGGTCATCTCGGTGCTCTTTTTTGTGGTCTTTCACGTGCTCTCTATTATGGGCGAAAAATTCGTGCGCGAAGGCGTCATGGAAGCCCACCAGGGCATGTGGCTGGCCCCAATGATTCTGCTGCCTTTGGGCATTCTGCTGACCATCAAATCCACCACCGATTCTTCCCTGTTTGACATTGAAGGATATACCAGGCGGTTTGAGAAACTTACCCGGTTTCTGCGAGCAGCCCCCCCCGGGGAAAACCATGAGATATGAAAATCCTGCAATTGTGTCACAAAACGCCTTATCCCCCGATTGATGGTGGCTCTATTGCCATGCACCAGATCACCCAGGGGATGCTCAACCTGGGGCACCAGGTGAAGGTGGTGGCCCTTGACCAGGCTGCAAATGGTCAGGCCCGGCAACAGCTGCCTGACGATTATCTTCAGGCAACAGGGTTTGAGGCCCAACAAATAGATACCCGGGTGAAAGTCTTACCAGCCTTTCTGAATCTTTTTTCCGGCAAGTCGTATAATGTTCAGCGGTTTTATAACCGGCTCATGGAGCGACGCCTGGAACAAATCCTTCAACAGCAATCATTCGATATCATTCAGCTGGAAGGTCTTTACCTGACGCCCTACCTGGCCGTGATTCGCCGGAATTCGGTTGCCCCGGTGCTCTACCGTTCCCACAACATCGAGCACTTTATCTGGGAGCGCATGGCCACGGCAAGCAACAGCCTGCTGAAGAAACAATACCTGAAGCTCCTGGCTGCCCGTCTGAAACGTTATGAGTTGAATGTGATACACCAGGTTGATGGATTGGTAGCTGTTTCACCACTTGACATGCAGTTTTTCCGGCAACAGGGTTTTCAGAAGCCCTCAATATTTATTCCGGTGGGCATTCCCCTGCAGGGACAACCAATCCAGGCATCCGATAAGCTCAGGCCAGGCACGGTATATCACCTGGGCAGCATGGATTGGCGCCCCAATCAGGAAGGGGTTGAATGGTTCCTGGACAAGGTATGGCCACGGGTAATCCGCCACAATCCTTCCTTAAAGTTTTACCTGGCAGGTAAGAACATGCCCGCACGCTTTTATCGGTATGCTTCACCCAGTGTTGAGGTATTGGGCGAAGTACCCGATGCACCAGCTTTTTTCAGGCCCCTGGAAATGATGGTGGTGCCATTGCTTTCGGGCGGAGGCATGCGTGTAAAAATCATTGAAGGCATGGCAGCCGGCAAGACCATTGTTTCCACCAGCATTGGTGCCGAAGGCATCGGGTGCGAAGATGAAGTCAACATTTTACTTGCCGATATGCCCATGCAAATGGCTGATCGCATAGTCAGGTACCTTGATGACAGGGCCGCTGCTGAAAGGATCGGCGAGAATGGCAGGAAGTTTGTAAAAGAGCATTATGATACAGAAACGATTATGAAATCATTGAATGACTTTTACAAAGGCTTCTGAAGCAATTAATTTTTTACCTTTGGAGCTCAATAACCATGTGCAACAGGCCACAGGGTAAAGGAGCATCACTACTACATGGAAACATCTCCAGGGATACGAAAGAAAATATTTGTACTACTTTCCCGGGTGCCCTGGCCCCTTGAAAAAGGCGACAAGCTGCGTGCCTTTTATCAGCTAAGGGAACTATCTGAAAATCACGATATTATACTCTGTGCCCTGAATCAAGGGACGGTACATCCTGATGCTCATGCAGCCCTGAAGCCTTTTGTCAGGCACCTCTACTTTATTCCCCTGAAAAAATATGGGATCATTAACCGGCTTACATTTAACTGGTTTGGCACCTTGCCTTTTCAGGTGGCCTATTTCTTTGATGACAAAATCCGTCAAAAGATACAGGGTCTGCTAAAAGAGCACCAGCCCGACCACATTTACTGCCAGTTAATCCGCATGGCTCATTACCTGAAAGATGTAAAAACTGACAAAACCATTGACTATCAGGATGTTTTTTCCAAAGGTCTGAAACGACGCATGGAAATTGCTCCCTGGTATTTGAAACCGGTATTGAATATCGAGTATCAAAGGGTCATGAAATACGAAGCCAGGGTATTTGATTTTTTTGATAAAAAGACCATTATCTCGTTGCCCGACCGGGAAGCCATCGGCCATCCCCGCAAGGAAGAAATCGTCATCATCCCCAATGGTGTAGATACCACATTTTTTCAACCCCTGAACACCGAAAAAACCTTCGATCTGATATTTTCCGGCAATATGGGCTATCCTCCCAACATCAATGCAGCCCGATACCTGGTAAAACAGATTATGCCATTGGTATGGCAGCATGATCCGGGGATATCTCTTGTTTTGGCAGGCACCAATCCTTCACCAGCAGTAAAGGCCCTGGCTGGGGAGCGGGTCAGGATAACAGGCTGGGTGAACGACATGCGCCACTATTACGGACGTGCCAGGATATTTGTAGCCCCCATGCAAATAGGCACCGGCTTGCAGAATAAAGTGCTGGAAGCCATGGCTATGAAATTGCCCTGTATTACATCCCCATTGGCCAATCAGGCATTGGGTGCACAGGAAGGAAAGGACATCCTTATTGGAAATAATCCTGAGAATTATGCAAAACAAATAGTAACTTTGTTAAACGATCCTGAAAAATATAACACACTGGCAACCAATGGATATCAATTTATACAAAGACATTTTAACTGGAAAAAGATCTGTCAGAAGTTAGAATCAGTGATTGTACAGAACAACAGAACCTGAATATAATAATGATGCAAAACAAACTGAATACCATCGAAGAGGCCATTGCAGATATTAAAGCCGGAAAGGTAATTATCGTGGTGGATGATGAAAACCGTGAAAATGAAGGGGATTTCATTGCTGCTGCTGAAACCATCACTCCGGAAATCATTAACTTCATGGCCACTCATGGGCGTGGCCTGATCTGTGCGCCCATTACCAGGCAGCGCTGCGAGCAACTGGATCTTGACCTGATGGTGCCAAAGAATACGGCCTTGTATGAGACGCCTTTTACCGTTTCGGTCGACCTGAACGGTCATGGTTGCACTACCGGCATTTCGGCCTCCGATCGCGCCAAGACAGTGGCTGCCCTGGCTGACCCTAAAACCATTCCTTCCGAGCTGGGCCGTCCCGGGCATATCTTTCCCTTAAGGGCCCGTGAAGGAGGCGTCTTGCAACGGGCAGGACATACCGAGGCCTCTATCGACCTGGCCCGTCTTGCAGGATTACAACCTGCAGGAGTCCTGGTAGAGATCATGAATCCGGATGGTACCATGGCACGGTTGCCCGAACTCTTTAAGATTGCCAGCCAGCTGGATCTGAAGATCATTTCTATTGAAGATCTGATTGCCTACCGCATAAAAAATGAAAGCCTGATTACCAAAGAAATCACGGTAGATTTGCCCACCGAATGGGGCAATTTCAAGCTCACGGCTTACCAGCAGACTACCAACGGAAAACTGCACCTGGCATTGACCAAAGGCACCTGGGGCCCGGAAGATGAAGTGTTGGTGCGCGTGCATTCCTCTTGTGTGACCGGCGACATCTTTGGCTCCTGTAAATGCGATTGCGGCGGACAACTTCATAAGGCCATGAAAATGGTTGAAGAAGAAGGCCGTGGCATTGTGCTGTACATGAATCAGGAAGGCCGTGGAATCGGGCTGCTGAATAAACTCAAAGCCTACCACCTGCAGGAAAAAGGCCTGGACACGGTAGAAGCCAATATTGAGCTTGGCTTTAAAGCTGATGAAAGAGATTACGGTATCGGAGCCCAGATATTAAGAGACCTCAGGGCTTGTCGTATCAAGTTGATATCCAACAACCCCAGCAAAAAGACAGGGCTCACCGGATATGGCATTGAGATTACCGAGAACATCCCCATTATTGTGGATACCAATGATCATTGCACGGTATATCTGGATACCAAAAGAACCAAGATGGGCCATTTGTTGTAGGACCTTTCTCTATATTCAGAAGCCGGCATGTTGAAATCAACATGCCGGCTTCTTTTTTTAACATCCCTGAAGGAACACAAACAGCCAGTCACTCAGTGCCCCGTGGGCTATTCCTCCAGCAATCCGGTTTCTTCTTCCGGCAGGTAGGCTGCATCAGGCTTAACTCTTTTGTTGTTGCGCAGCAAGTCGCCCAGGCTGTCAAATTCCTTCCGGTAAAACACTCCTACCCCTTGGGTATAAGGCGAATTGGTATTCATCAGGTCGAAAGTGTTACTACGGTTAAAGGCCTTCACCCGAAACTTCCCTTCGGGAGTAATCTTTATTTCCACCACCACATCCCCGATCAGGGTGCTGGTTCGCTGACTGGCTGGATGATTGCCTGCCACTCCGATGTTTCCATCAATAGTAACCCGGTCATCAAACAATTGGGTGCTGAGGGCCACTTCCAGTTCCTGGCTGCTGATCTCATCTCCGGGCCGGTAATTGACGCCGATATCGAAGTCAGAGCTGATTTGAGAGAGCCAGTTGCTTAACTGATTGGATAACAACTCCGAAGAAGTGCTTCCCACGCCATATCCAAGGGCCGTATTATACTGATCGGTGGAAGTAGGCATAAACCTGTTGAGCACCAGCAGGGAAAATACCTGGCGGTTCATTTCCTGTTCGGTAGTAATCAACCGTTCGATGGTTTCGCGGATTGTCTCGTCACCTCCCGGCAGGTTGATGTCGAAAGTAATGGTTGGGTTAAACAGCTTGTCTTTCAGCACCAGAATGGTTTCAACGGGCACCCTGCGCCGGTAAGTATCAGAAGAGTCCACTTCCATCATCAGGTCATACAAGGGCGTACGCAGCCGGTAGGCAGCCGTGAGGTCTATATCAGCATCGTACGGATCGCCAGCCCAACGGATACTCCCCCCCTGCTGAATGTTAAAGCGCTTGTTGATCAGGTTTTGCAGGGTGAACAGATAATCACCCTGCTCAATGACGTAATCGCCATACATGTTAAACGAGCCCAGCGAAGTAATTTCAAATTTCAGGTTTCCGGTGCCCCTGCCGCGAATGATATCCCCGATCTGTGAATCAAAGATCAGTTGCACCTCTGCATCGGGTGTCACCTCAAGGTCAAAATTCAGGGTCACACCAGATAATTCAGAAGGTGCCAGAGCTTTAGCCACCACGGTAGTATCTTTGGTAATGAAAGTAATGAAGTTATTTTCCACCACATCTCCTGTATAACCCAGGGGAAGGAATATTTGTGTTCCGCGGTTGGTGCGGGCAGAGATATCCATCACAATTTGATTGACCGGACCATGAATATGAGCCAGGCCGGTCATGAAGGCCTTTCCATAATACAGATCATTATGAGCCGCCGTGGTATTCAGGATGGCCATATTTTCAGGCTGAAGCATGATATTGAGGGAGAAAT
>JAWOCF010000011.1:0-3448 GCA_046483935.1 Bacteroidales bacterium
CTTCGGTCTGCACCCTCCTGTTGGGGAATGCTTTCAGAAAGTGATCCAGGCGTGAGTCTTCATGCCGATGGGCCACAATGGCCTGTATGACATCAGGCATCAGCAGCAGGGGATGACCTCCCTGGTTTTCGAAAACGGGTGACACAAAACCCTCATCGGGTGCCTGGCTCAGCATTTGAGCCAACAGCTGATCATTCACGAAAGGATTGTCGACATTGTGAATGAACGTAGGCTGAAGAGAGGGCAAGCTTTTCAGCCCTTGCTGCAGGGACAGGAACCTGCCCTTTTCAGGTGCCCGATTGACAGCTACCATCACCTGATGAGAAAATCCTTCCAGAAGCCGGGGCATGAGCGCTTCTCCCAGTGGATTGACCACCACGATCAACGGGTCGCACCCAAAAGCATGATACCGTGAAAGGATTTGTAACAAAAAACTACTCTTTTCATCAAAGCCAAGGGCTAGTTTTTCGCTTCTCATCCGCCGGGAGCGTCCGGCAGCCATAATGACGGCACCACAAGGCTTCATAACGGAAAACATTGAGTGTTTATAGGGTAAATGGTTTTAAAATAGAATGCAAAGTACTCATTAAATCGCATTTTTTCTTTAAATTGCCGGTTCAACCAACTATCTTTTTATGGTATCTGATCAGTTTTTTCCCACTCCCCTCCCCCGGCTTTTGCAACTTGCTTTGTATCAGATAAATACCCAGAACCACTTGTTTGGGATTCCTCGTGAACTTTTTTTTACACCTGCTTCGGATGATCCTTTCCGCAGCAAACGCTTCGGCCAGCTGCTGGAAACCCCGGTTGGGGTAGCCGCCGGGCCCCATACCCAGCTCAGCCAGAACATCGTGGCAGCCTGGATTACCGGCTCCCGGTTTATAGAACTGAAAACGATACAGACGCTGGATGAACTGGAGGTCACCAAGCCCTGCATCGACATGCAGGATGAGGGATATAACTGTGAGTGGTCGCAGGAGCTGAAGATTGCACAGTCATTTGACCAATATCTGGATGCCTGGATCCTGATCCACATTTTGCGCGACCAGCTGGGCATGAGCCAGGAAGATGGGCCGGGTACCATCTTTAACATGAGCGTGGGGTACGACATGGCGGGCATCATGAAAGACAACGTGCAGTGGTTTTTAAATAAAATGCAGGATGCCTCCCCTGAACTGGATCAGAAAATACAATCAGTCAGGGACATCTATCCCCGGATTACTGAGCTTGACATCAACCCTTGCCTGTCGGATAATGTGACCCTTTCGACCATGCATGGCTGTCCGCCTGAAGAGATAGAAAAGATTGCCAGCTACCTTCTGGGAGAAAGAAAGCTGCATACCGCAGTGAAGTTCAATCCGACCCTATTGGGCAAAGAACGCCTTCACGCCATTCTTGGAGCCAGTGGGTTCGACACCCAGGTCCCTGATCAGGCCTTTGAACATGACCTGCAATACGGGCAAGCTGTGAGCATCATCAACAACCTGCAGCAACTGGCCGATACCAACAAGCTGCAGTTCAGCCTGAAGCTGACCAACACCCTGGAAAGCCTGAATCACAAACAGGTGTTCCCTCCCGAAGCCCCGATGATGTACAACAGTGGCCGCTCATTGCATCCACTGGCAGTAAACCTGGCTTCCCGCCTGCAACATGATTTTCAGGGGGCCCTTGACATCTCTTTCTCAGGAGGGGCGCATGCTTTCAATATTACTGATTTGATTGCCTGCGGCATGTCGCCCGTTACTATTTGCACCGAACTGCTCAAACCCGGTGGTTATGGCCGCACGCACCAGATCATCGACACCATCAGGAAGGCCTTTCAGGAAAAAGAAGCAGACAGCCTTGAAAGCTTCATCACCTCAAATGACAAGGACCCAAAGATGCTGCCCGTAAATATCGTTCGGAACCTTTCGGAATATGCTGCCAGGACACTGGAAAGCCCTTTATACAAAAAACAGGATATAAAAGACCCTGACATAAAAACCCAAAGGCCCCTGAACTACTTTGATTGCATTCACGCCCCCTGTGTTGACACCTGCCCCACCAGTCAGAATATCCCTGGCTACAGCTATCATACCTCCCAGGGAAACTTTATCAGGGCAGCTGAAATAGTGAATCAGACCAACCCGTTCCCACGCACCACGGGCATGATCTGCGATCATCTGTGCCAGTTAAAGTGCACGCGCATCAATTACGACCAGTCCGTGCGCATTCGCGAGATCAAACGTTTTGTGGCAGAAGCTGCTCCCCCCCTTCACCAGCATGACGCCGTTGCCACTGAAAACCGGATTGACAAAAAAGTAGCCATTATAGGAGCCGGCCCCTCAGGGCTTACTGCCGCCCGCTTTCTGGCGCAGGCTGGCTTTCAGACAGATGTCTTTGAAAAGAAAAAGCGCCCCGGGGGAATGGTATCAGGGGTTATTCCTGCCTTCCGCCTGAAAGACGAGGCCCTTGAGAAAGACATCCGGGCCATTGAAGCCCTTGGTGTCAGGATGCATTTTCAGTCGGATATTGATGCAGGCACCTTTAAAGAATTAACCAGCAAGTACAACTACATATACATTGCAGCAGGGGCTCAGAAGGCAGCCTCACTGGATATCCCCGGCATTGATGCCAGGGGTGTTGCCGACCCCTTGCAACTACTGGAAAGAGCTAAGAATGGCTCCCAATCTGCCATAGGCCCCCGGGTGGTAATCATCGGCGGGGGGAACACGGCCATGGATACGGCACGCACGGCTTTCCGTCTGGCAGGAGAAGACGGGAAGGTCAGCATCATATACCGGCGCACCGTAAAAGACATGCCTGCCGATACCGGAGAGATCAAGGCAGTACTGGAAGAAGGCATTGAGGTGATGGAAATGACTGCCCCGGTGAGGATCAACACTTCGTCGGGCAAGGTGGTCAGCATTACCTGTTGCCGGATGAAACCAGGAGAAAAAGACCAAAGCGGCAGGCCACGCCCTGTGATGGTGCCCGGCTCGGAGTTTGACATTCCTGCCGACCTGGTCATCCCGGCCATCGGCCAGGAAATTGATTTCGATTTCGGGAATCAGGAGCTCCTCAGCCCCATTGGTGAGAGCCACCAGACCCGGCTGCCCGGAGTGTTTATAGGAGGTGATGCCCAACGGGGAGCCTCCACGGCCATCCATGCCATAGGCGATGGCCGCCAGGTAGCCCGCCATATTATCGAAAAGGAAGGAATCACCAATCATGTTCCCACAGCAAATGACCGGGAGCCAGAGTCGCTGGCCAGCCACCTCAGAAGGCGGGCCATCCGGATTCCTGCTGCCGACATCAAAGATATTCCTGTTGCCCACAGGATGAACTTCAACCTGGTGTCTCCTGCCCTGACAGCTGAAGAGGCCTTAGAGGAAGCAAAACGATGTTTGTTGTGCGATGAGGTATGCAGCATTTGTACGACAGTATGCCCCAACCTGGCATTATTTAC
>JAWOCF010000123.1:0-19749 GCA_046483935.1 Bacteroidales bacterium
GTTATCTGTCGGCTGTTACTGGACTGGCCTGGGACGACGGCCTCATTTCGTCGGTTGATGACAAGGTTTACGAATACGTATGGGACGGCAGTTTTGAAGGCAGCCATAATATGAAGATAAGCTGGGAGCATTTACTGAACCAATCGTCCGACTGGTCGGGCCAGCTGTTTGGGATGTACGACTGGGCCGACAGGCCTTCCCGCAGTCAGGAGTTCGATGAATGGCGCTCCCGCGAATTGCATGAGCCTGGTACTTTCTACAAATATAATGATGTAAGGGTTAATTTACTGGCCTATTCAGCCTTGCAGGTGTTGCGCAACCCTTTGCCGGTGGTGTTGAGGGAAAGAATTATGGATCCCATAGGAGCATCAACCACCTGGAGATGGTATGGCTACGAAAATTCATGGGTGACACTCGATGGCCTCACCATGCAATCGGTGAGTGGCGGTGGTCATTCCGGTGGTGGATTATTTATAAACACGCTCGATCATGCCCGCTTCGGTCTTTTGTTCACCAGAAACGGCCGTTGGAATGACACCCAGCTGCTATCGGAAGAATGGATAGAAATGTCGCGAAAGCCATCTGCAGCCAATCCGGCCTATGGATACTTGTGGTGGCTGAATACCGAAAACAGAATTCTCGACATCATGCCCGAACAGGTCTTTTATGCCTCGGGGTTCGGAGGAAATTATATTGTGATAGATCAGGAAAACGACCTGGTAATTGTAACCCGATGGCTGCAGCCCGCTATGCTTTCTGATTTTCTCCGGCTTGTATACAGCTCCCTGGATTGAGATCATCATCCGTTAACTGCTCCCTGTATCTGTTCAAACGACAGTGAAGGAGTTAAAATAGCCTGGTGTTGGTCATCTTATCAGCATCAGGCTCTTCTTTTGCGAATGGTACGGTCGGTAAGATAAAAGCCCATCAACACGAAAGCAAAAGTAAAGGCCCCACTGAGCAATATGCGCTGCAGGGTTTGCAAAGGCTCTGTAAAACGGAATATTTCAAGAAAAAACAACAGGCTATGATGCAGCAGGATCAGTATCAATGAATAGGTCATGATCCAGGAGGCACCCATATTCAGGATGGAAGGAATGGTGCCCTGCTCAAACTCTGCTTTGACCGAGATCATGCGTATTACACCCGGGCGCATGAAAGCCATGAAAAGAGCAGCTGCCGTATGCATGCCACCGGAGCCGGAGAACAGATCGATGATCATCCCCAGCAGGAATGCCATCACCAGCAAAAGCCCTCCCTTAATGTCTACAGGCAGCAGTAGTATCAAAAAGACATAAATATAAGGATTCACAAATCCGGCAAACAGGATATTATTGAACACCAGCACCTGCAGCAGGATTACGATCACCGCGATTCCAACATATCTTAAAGTGTAGTTTCCCATATTATCCTAGATCAGTTATTCAGGCCTGAAATCGTCATGCTTTCCAGGGAATCCAGCTCTTCCCTGAAAAGATTCTTTACAGCATGAACATAAGAAAGATTATTGAAATCCTGGGCCAGGGTTACCTGTACCGTCGAGAAGTTCTCGCCGGGATGTATGATATAATTACTGATTGTACCAATCAGCACATCCGGAGGGAAAATGGTTGAAAATCCGCTGCTGACAATGGTATCCCCGACATTGAGTTCCACATGTGTGGGAATATATAAAACAGTGGCCTGACGGTAATCCTCTCCATCCCATTGCAAGGTGCCCAGGTGCCCGTTTTTCTTCATGCGCACACTGATGTTGACATCCGCGTGCAGCAGTGAAATCACCGTGGCGAAGTTCTCAGAGACATTGTTTACAATGCCGATGACTCCTCTTGCGGTGATAATCCCCATATCAGGATGGATTCCATGGCGTCGCCCCTTATCCAGGGTGAGGAAGTTGTTGCGACGGGTCACGCTGTTGTTGATGACCCTTGCATTCACATAGAGGTAGCGGCGTTGGTAGAGGGTATCACCCACCAGAAATTCCTGCTGATCGGTTTTCAGAAAGGAAAAAGGAGTCTGATGCAACAGCATGTTGTTCTGCAGGGCCAGATCCTTATTTAACCTGCGTAATGCAAAGTATTCATGAACATTGGTTTGCACCCGGTGAAAGAAAGAAGTCACCTGATTGGCAGATCTTAACATTACTGCCCTTTGATATTGATGACTGTTGGCCACCATCAGCATTGCAATGGTTTGCAAGGCCAGGAACAGGAAGAAAAAATAATACCTTGATATAAATTTAAACAGATTGCGCATATCCAGGTGGCGTGATCACTAAAAATCACCGAATGAACCCACAGCACCCTGAAAGGGTTTGTTTTTACAGGGTTATATTACTTAATCAGAAACGGGAACTTATCAAAATTCTTCAGGGCAATTCCGGTGCCTCTGGCTACGGCTCTCAAGGGATCTTCTGCCACGTGAACAGGCAGCCTGGTTTTTGCCGAGATCCTCTTGTCAAGGCCCCTCAACAGGGAACCACCTCCGGCCATATAAATCCCGGTGCGGAAGATGTCGGCAGCCAGTTCGGGGGGCGTCATTTCCAGGGCATTGAGCACAGCAGCTTCAATTTTGGAAATGGACTTATCCAGGGCATGGGCTATTTCAACATAACCGATAACGATTTCTTTGGGGATTCCTGTCATCATATCACGACCATGAACGGCAATATCGGCCGGGGGGTTTTCAATATCTGTCAGGGCAGCGCCCACTTCGATCTTGATCCTCTCAGCAGTACGTTCTCCAATAAGAATGTTGTGCTGTTTGCGCATGAACTCCATGATGTCGGTATTGAAGTCATCGCCGGCAATACGGATCGATTTGTTGCACACAATACCTCCCAGGGCAATCACTGCGATTTCGCTGGTTCCCCCTCCCACATCAACCACGATATTTCCGGTAGGCTCCAGCACATCGATGCCAATACCAATGGCAGCGGCCATGGGTTCATGAATCAGTCGTACTTCTTTGGCCCCCGCCTGTTCGCAGGAGTCACGCACAGCACGTTCTTCCACTTCGGTGATGCCCGAAGGAATACAAATCACCATCCTCAAAGAAGGAGGGAAAAGTGGTTTCTTGGTGTCGGTCATTTTGATCATCGCCCGGATCATAGATTCGGCAGCCTGAAAATCAGCGATCACCCCATCGCGCAGCGGGCGAAGGGTCTTTATGTTTTCATGCGTTTTGCCATGCATCATCATTGCCCGTTTACCCACAGCAATGATTTTGCCCGAAAGGCGATCGATTGCCACAATAGAAGGTTCTTCAACAACAACCTTATCGTTGTAAATAATAATGGTGTTGGCAGTACCAAGATCTATAGCAATTTCCTTTGTAAGGAAAGAAAATAATCCCATTGAATATTACTTTAATTATGAACGTAATTAATGTTTAAAATGTCTTTTTCCGGTAAATACCATGGCCATATCAGCCTGATCACAAAAAGCAACTGAGTCCTTGTCCCTGACTGACCCTCCGGGCTGAATCACAGCAATAATTCCAGCTTGCCTGGCAATTTCCACACTGTCGGCAAAAGGGAAAAAGGCATCAGAGGCCATTACAGCACCCTTGAGGCTCAATCCCGATGTTTCTGCTTTGGCAATGGCCTGCCTGAGTGCATCTACCCGTGAAGTCTGCCCTACCCCTGAACCCAGCAACTGCCCGTTTTTTACCAGGGCAATGGCATTCGATTTCAGGTGTTTCACCACCTTGTTTCCGAAGATCATATCATTGATCTGGGGTTGTGAAGGTTGGCGCCGGGTAGCCACTGTCCATTCAGCGGCCAGTGTGTCAGCATCATCACTGCTTTGCCACAACACCCCATTCAATATCGAACGGAATCTTTCGTTGGGCAGATCGGTTTGTTTTGCCTTTAGCAGGATACGGTTTTTTTTCTGCTGAAGCACTTCAAGGGCCTGATTATCAAAATCAGGTGCAATCAACACTTCAAAGAACAACTCATTGATAGAATACGCAGTTTTTGCGGTAATGTTGCGATTGGCAATTAATATTCCCCCAAAAGCCGACACCGGATCAGCCTCCAGGGCAGCATGCCAGGCCAGGTCAACATCACTGCGGATTGCCACTCCACAAGCATTGGTATGCTTGATGATGGCAAATGCCGGCTCGTCAAATTCGGCCATCAACTGCATGGCTCCGTCAATGTCAAGCAGGTTGTTGTAGGAAATGGCTTTGCCCCATACCTGTTCAAAAATATCATCCAGGTTTCCGAAGAAAACCCCCTGCTGATGGGGATTTTCCCCATATCGCAAGGCCACTGAATGATTGATGCTTTTTTTGAACTTAGGAAGATGACCTTGATCAAAAAAGTTAAAGATGCTGGTGTCGTAATGTGAAGACACATCAAAAGCAGCAGCAGCCATCTGATGGCGGAATTCGGGGGTTACCTTTCCCCCATTTTCTACCAGGTGCTGCACCACGGGCTGGAAAAACGACTCAGCAGGAACAATCAGCACGTGTTGAAAATTCTTTGCAGCAGCCCGGATCAGGGAGATGCCCCCGATATCAATTTTCTCGATGATATCCTGTTGGGTGGCCCCCGAGCTCAGGGTTTTCTCAAAGGGATAGAGGTCCACCACCACCATGTCAATATCCGGGACCTCATACTGTTCCATTTGCTGACGATCGTCCTCACGGTCTTTGCGGGCCAGGATGCCTCCAAACACCGAAGGGTGTAAGGTCTTTACCCGACCTCCCAGGATAGAAGGATATCCGGTAATGTCTTCTACGGCAACAGCAGGGATGCCCAGTTGTTGGCAATAGTCCAGGGTACCCCCGGTAGTAATTATTTGTACATTTTGTTCATGGAGGGTTTCCAGTAGCCGGCGGGCGGGTTCTTTATGAAAAACAGATACCAGGGCCGTGCGCACTTTCAGCATTTCTCGGGGTTGCATGAAGGAGTGATTAAGATATGATTATTGGTTTGAATCAACACGAAAATGAACATTCCGGGGGAATCCCCACGGAATTACAAATCAGGGGCTTTGGATCGAAAATCTGATTACCTTTGCCGCCGTGAAAAAAACCTTACGAAGTTAACCTAAATTTTAGTTCCCATGAGCTTCCTGACCAAAGAAAAATTATTCTCCCGCAAGTGGTTTTCAACCTACGCCCTGATTGTCGTAGGATCGTTTATTCTGGCTGCTGGATTTGTTTTTTTTATCACGCCCCATCGAATAGTGCCCGGGGGGGTCTATGGGATTGGGATCGTACTGCATCACTTGTGGGGCATTCCGGTGGGATTGTCGGGGCTGGCCCTGAACATCCCGCTGACCATTCTGGGGATCAAAATCCTGGGGCCCCGTTTTGGGGTCAAAACGGTGGTTGGCTTTGTGCTGACCTCTATCTTCATTGACGGGCTGGCATACTTTTGGGGAGACCAGGCACTGGTACCCGACGACGTGCTGCTTTCCAGCATCGTGGGAGGCGCCGCCATAGGGTTCGGTCTGGGGCTGATCTTCAAATCAAGGGCTACCTCAGGAGGTTCTGACATCATCGCCAGCATCATGACCAAAAAAACCCGGATGCCTTTGGGACAAACCCTGATCATGGTCGACTCGGTCATTGTGCTGCTGGGGCTAGTGGCATTCGGCGACTGGAAGATCCCGTTGTACTCATGGATCGTGATCTTTATTACCGGCAAAGTAATCGATGTAACCCTGGAAGGGGTCTCCTACGAAAAAACCCTGTTTATCATCTCCGACAGGTACCAGGAGATTGCCCACAAGATTCTCACCGACCTGAACCGTGGGGGTACTTTCCTGGAAGGACGCGGCATGTTTAACCAGGACGAAAAGAAAATCATCTTCGTAAATGTATCCCGTAGGGAGGTAGCCATTCTCCAGGACTTTATCCATCAGGTGGATCCCGAAGCCTTTGTTACGGTGATTAATGCCACTGAGATTCTGGGCAAGGGTTTCCGCTCGCTCAACGAAAAAGTTACCAACCAGTAGCATTCATCTTGAGCCAGCCGGTAACGACCTTCTCGATTCAGCAGGCTAAGCCGGCAACTTATTGATTTTTCTGCCGTACAGGCGGACAAACAAAGCGTTGAGAAGGATTACCCCAATCACTCCCCAATGGATGTGGTTGAAAGTGAAGCCACTTTCCAGAAAGAAACTGTACACCACCGGCCCCAGGGCCGTACTCACCACCATGACAAAGGTAAAGATGCTTCTGACGGCACCCAGGCTGCGGGTGCCATAGGTTTCGGCATACAGGGCCGACACCAGCGGGGAGTTCAGCCCGGCGGTAATACCTACCAGCAACCAGTAAACAGGGGTGATAGCAGGGCTGGATGATGAAATCAGCACCAACAATCCGATGGCCATGGGAAAAAGAGTAAAAGGAAACAGGCGTGCTGCCGAGTATTTGTCGATGAGCGGACCGGCCGCAATGGAGGTAAGAAACGAAGAAATGGCATATGCCAGGATGGTGCCCGCCATCCATTCAACGGTCCATCCTTTAAAATCAGCAATGAAGGTCTGATAGAAAAACAAAGAGGTCATCATAAACCCCACCATAAATACCGTTGGGGCATACAGGAAGAAGTAAGGGCTGCGGATAATCTGCTTCTGCAACCAGACCGGCTCCTCCTTTGCAGGCTGTTTGCTGCCAGTGGCAAGAGGCTCATCGCCTTCCACCACGGGCTTGTTCAGAAAACCCCTCATGAGGTATATGGTCAGAGGCACCAGCACCAGCAGGATGATACCTGCACTGGCCAGCAAGGTATAACGCCAGCCAATCCATAGGATCGTCGAGACAATCATTACCGGAAACAACCCTTCCCCGATAGGAAACCCCAGAAAAGCCACACTCAGGGCCTTGCCCCTGGCCCGGTGAAAGAACCGTGAAACAGTGGTCGTGGAGGTATGGCTCAGCAAGCCTTGCCCGAACAGGCGCAACATGTATATTGCAAAAAACAACATAACCACATTCACTGCAATACCTGCCAGCACACAAGCCATGACAATGCCACCAATCACAAAAGCCGTGAAGCGTGGCAAGGGAATGGTATCAATCCGTTTTCCCGCAAAGATCAGGGTGGCAGCACTGCCCAGGGTGGCCACAGCATACAACCCGCTGTAAAAGCTGCGGGTAAGATCAAAGGTTTCAAGGAACCAGGGAATATATAATGAAAGAACGAATGTTTGCCCAAAGCTTGAAAACAAGGTGAGCAACATTCCAAACAGCAATATCTTGCGGTTGTGTTTAAAAAGGGCAATGTAATTCAAAATTCCGGGGTATTAAATAAGTCATCAAAATCTATAACCAGCCAAGGGCCAAAGTGTTTTTCAGGAAGGGCCCAAAGGTAATAAAAGCGCGTAAAAATATACGGCGCGATGATTTTCTTTGTGAATGACAATAAGCCCGGGCAGTATGCTATCTGAAAGATGCCTTGGGGGGGCTTTTCCCAAAAGCATGAAGTATCACCTGCAGTTAATGACCCGGGGATAAAAAAACCCTCATCCGGATTGCCGGCTGAGGGTTTTGTGTTTTAATCAGAGAAGAGGTTACTTCTTTTCCAGGCCACGCTGACGCAGCAAAGCCCCGATCTCAGGTTCACGGCCCCTGAAACTGACAAACATTTCCATGGGCTCGCGGGTACCGCCTTTTTCCAGCACATTGCGGCGGAAGGAAAGCGCCACCCCGGGGTTAAAAACATCACCTGTTTCGCGGAAGGCCTCATAAGCATCGGCATCCAGAATGCCCGACCAGATATAGCTGTAATACCCTGCCGAATAGCCCCAGTAGAAGGCATGCTGAAAATGTGTGCTGCCATGGCGGAAGGCAATCTCAGGCATCATACCATATTTCTCGATGGTCATCTCATCGGTGAGGCGGGCCACATCATTCAGCTGCCCGGCATCGTAAGGCTGGTTGATGGTATGATAGCTCATGTCGAGCAGGGCGGAGCCAAGAAATTCGATGGTAGAAAACCCTTCGTTAAATTGCTGACTGGCTTTCAGGCGCCCCAGCAGCTCATCGGGCATGGGTTCACCTGTTTCGTAATGCAGGGCGAATGTTTTCATTACCTCAGGCTCGTTGGCCCAGTTTTCCATGATCTGAGAAGGCAGCTCTACAAAATCGCGGGGCACATTGGTTCCTGACAACGATGGATAAGTAACATCGGAAAGCAAGCCATGTAAAGCATGCCCAAATTCATGAAAGAAGGTGGTCATCTCATCGTAGGTAAGCAATGAAGGCTGATTGGCCGTGGGAGGAGAGAAATTACACACTACGGTAATCACAGGATGTACGTATTTCCCTTCGGGGCTGACATGCTGGTCGCGGTAGCTGCTCATCCAGGCGCCGCCGTTTTTGCTGGCACGGGGATGAAAATCCATGTACAGCAACCCGCGGTGCGTGCCGTCGGCTTCCAGCACTTCATAAGCCGTAGCATCAGGATGATAAACCGGGACGTCATCACGCTGCACAAACTGCAGTCCGTAAAGCTTGTTGACCACATTGAAGATGCCATCGCGCACGGTATTCAATTCAAAATACTGACGCACCTCCTGTTCGTCAATATCGAACTTCTCCAGGCGCACTTGCTCGGCCAGGTACCGCCAGTCGTGGGCAGCCAGTTGAAAGCCCAGCCCGCGTTGATCAATCAGCTGTTGCATCTGGCGGGCTTCCTCGCGGGCAATGGGCAGGGCCGCTTCCCACAACTGGGTCAGAAAAGATTCGACAGTAGAATAGTTCTTCGCCATGTTTTCTTCCAGGGTAAAATCGGCATGTGTGTCATACCCAAGCATGTTGGCACGTTCCAGCCGCAGGTTTACCATTTCGCCGATAATGGCTTTGTTATCGAACTCATTGTCATTGTTTCCCCGGTTCACATAAGCATGCTGCATCTGGCGGCGCAGCTCCCTGTTTTCGGCGTAAGCCAGAAAAGGCATCACGCTGGGGTTCTGCAGGGTGAACACCCACTTGCCTTCCAGCCCCTGGGCGGCAGCCTGCTCGGCAGCCCCATCGATGATCGACTGGGGCAGCCCGGCCAGATCAGCAGCATCTTCAATCACCATTTTGAAGTTGTTCACTTCGCCCAGCACATTTTGCCCGAACTGCAGGGATAAAGCAGACAGCTTCAGGTTGATCTCACGAAAGCGCTCTTGCTGGTCTTCATGCAACAGCGCACCATTGCGCACAAAGCCCTTGTAGGTAAGCTCAAGGAGCCGCTGTTGCTCAGGTGTCAGATCCAGGGTTTCCTTCTGATCGTATACCGCCTTCACGCGCCCGAACAAATCAGGGTCAAGCATGATGTTATCGTTGTGGGTGGCCAGCAAAGGGGTAACCTGTTGTGCAATTTGCTGCAGCTCATCATCAATGTTTGAGGAGGTATAATTATCAAATACCGGCACTACCTTCGTGAGCAATTCATCGCTATAATCAAGTGCTACAATGGTGTTATTAAAATCGGGAGCCTGCGAATTGCCGACAATTTGCCTGATTGCATTTTCCTGCTGAATGATCCCTTCTTTTATGGCGGGCAGAAAATGTTCGTTCTTAATTTCTTCGAAGGGAGGCACTCCAAAGGGGGTGTCATACTCCGTAAAAAAAGGATTCTGCTGGGCTGCCTGCTGGCAGGAGGTGAAAGTCATAGTTAGTAACGTTACAATGAATAATATTCTTTTCATGATGGGGATGGATTGGGGTTCTTGTTTTCTAATTGAGGTTACAGAACGGTGATATCAGCAAAAGGCTAAATACAAACCGGGGGACTAAGTTACAAAATTAAAAAGTGCATCTGTAAGTATTAAAAAACTAAGTTTCAATGATTTTGAGGATTCTGAAGGCTTCCATAGAAATCTGCTGCCGCACCAGATGAAACATTTTCATGTCAAACTTTTCATCCGGTTCAATGCAGGTGACCACGAAATAAACCTGTCCCTGTTTTTCCAGATAACCGGTAAACCATCCCGTATTATTGTTCTGACGGATGGCCCAACCTGTTTTCCCGCTCAGGCGCCATTGCTGATGATCTTCGATCACCATCATATTCTTCATGATTTCAGTGGTGCTGGGCTTGATGGGCAGTTGTGAACGATAAAAGCGGATCATAAAATCCAGCTGCTGAAAAGGTGTGATTCGGGAGTGACCTTCCAGCCAGAAGGTGCTGATGTTGTCGGGGGTCACGTCCATCGATCCAAACCCCAGCAATTCCAGCCAGTGTTTCATACGCTCCGGTCCGGTTTCGCTGGCAATCTGCTGATAGCAGGGCACACAGGAACGTTGGAAGGCTTCGCTCAGCATCATATCGCGCTCCCACACCTTCAGGCTCCTTGGTTGGCCATCCCATTCAAACAAGGTATTTTCATCCTGCACCACCCCCGTTTCCAGGGCAATGATCGAATGGGGAATCTTAAAGGTTGAAGCAGGCAAATGTTGCTGGTTGCCAAGTTGCAGCTGGTTGGAGAATAGAATCCCGCTTTGAACATCAACAACCAGGATTACCCCGCTCACCCCGGCAGAATCTAATAATTGCTGAAGCCCCTGATGGTGGTCCTGATGCATGAAATCAGCAGGGATAACCGCTGACTGACCAAAACCGGGGGAAAGCTGCAGCAGTATTCCAATGAAAAGGGAACCTGCCATCCGGAGTTTTTTTAACATAGAAACAATTTCAGGAATGAATGAATAACAGAGTGTCTTTTCAATTACAGATCACCAGTGGCCACAGGCTTTTCGTTGCGCGACCACTCACTGAAGGACCCCACATACAATGCAGGGATTTCGAAGCCTGCGTGAGCCAAAGCCAGTAATGTAGGACAGGCAGAAACCCCCGATCCGCAATGAACGATCACCCGTCCCTCCTGAACCTTATTCAAATATGGTGCATACAGTTCTCTGAGCTTTTGTGGCGCATGAAAAAAACCTTCCTGATCCTGATTTTCGGAGTAAGGGATATTGATGGCCCCCGGGATGTGGCCGGCAATTTCTTCGTAAGGTTCATACTCACCCTTATAACGGCCTGCTTCGCGCACATCAATCACCAGGCTCTGGTGGTCACGGGTGGCATGTTCCACTTGTTGCATATCGGCCAGAGGAAGCTGCCATTGCTTCACGGGATACGGGGGTTGTTGCTCAGCCACCGGCTGCCGGGTGCTCACGGGCCAGCCGGCTTTCAGGGCAGCCTGAAAGCCTCCATCCAGCACCTGCACTTTCTGATGGCCTGCTGCCCGCAACATCCACCAGAACCGGGCTGCAGCATTGGCCCCATTCTGATCGTCGTAAACCACCACATGCGCCTGAGGCGTAATGCCCAGTTTTCCCAGCAGCCGGCCAAAAGCTTCCGGGGTGGGCAAGGGATGCCTTCCCCCCTGGCGGGGATGGTCCTTAATGTCAGAAAGATCACTTTCCAGATCTACCCGAAAAGCATCTTTCAGGTGACCCGATTGGTACTTCTGAAGGCTATCGGCTCCCTGGCGGGCATCAATCATGATCAGTTCATCAATAGAAGATTGTTCCAGCAGCTCATGGGGTTTTATCAGGGGCTTCATGTTGTATGGTTTTTGTTGAAGTAGTAAAATTAATAAAAGGAACAGCAAAAAGGATGAAAACATACCGGATTCTTTAGCAAGAGCCCTGTAATAATTTCGTTGAAAAACAACCTCTCTTCCATCCTGATCCTGAATGATGGTTCCCTGCCCCTTCGATGATTCCAGGCCTTATTAAATTCGGACCAAATTCGGACCAAATTCGGATCAAATTCGGACCAAATTCGGATCAAATTCGGACCAAATTCGGTCATGACCGAATTTGGTCCGAATTAAGTCCGAATTAAGTCCGAATTAAGTCCGAATTTACCCTGGAGTTGTTATGGCCCTGGCAGGAGGAAATCAGGGTGCGGGACAGGCAAATGAACGCCATTGGAAACCCAATCTGACAACATGCAGGAAAGAAAGGCGATTTTCAATCAGCAGGAAGGGATCTGCCCGAAGAGGTCAACTTCAAAGGTTTCAACAGGCGCCAAAAAAGAACCGTCTCAGAATCTTCTTCTGAGACGGCCTTCATGTTCATTTTAAAAGGAATGATTATTCAGTAATGGGAAAGAGCTTGCGAAACAAGCTTTCGTTTTCTTTGATCTTCCCTTCATTGCCATAAACACAATATGCATCCTGTTGCAGCATATCGCCAACCATCCCTGCCATGCCCCTGATGTCATCGGCAGTAGTGGCCAGGATGGCCTGCCTTTCGGCCTGGAGGTCTTCGGGGCTGATGTTCTCGAAATAATACTTCATGGCAGTGCTCCCCTGCACATTGGGCGTCTGGGGCCTGTCGATACCTGAAATGGTTCCGATGATAAAGCGGGTCATTTCTTTTTCATCGGCCTGAAAGGATTCCAGGAAAGAGAATCCTCCTTTGTAGTTGTCGAGGGTTTCTTTCAGGTTGGGGTCCCGATAAGAGACAAAATAAAGGTTGCCGGTAGGTTCCACAGCCGCCCAGCCACCATAGGCGCCTCCCATTACCCGGATCTTATTTTGCAGGTAGTCCCGCGAAAGGATCTGGTTGAGCACGCGCATCTTGCCATCATACTGGTAACCCAGCTTTTTGTAGTCGAATCCCTGGGCCACATACTGCACTTTGGAGGCCGTCAGGATGCCCTCATTGGCTATCATGGGCTTCAGATCCCATTGCTGAACCTGAGGCTTACTTTCAGGCAGGGCAGCAATGAATTTTTTCAGGCCGCCGCTGGCAGCTTTATAGTTGCTCTTATTGCCTGTTACCTGCACCTTCATATTGTTTGCAGTAAAAAGAAGATCTGCAGTTTGTTTGAGTTTTTGCGCCAGGTCCTCATATTGTTTATCAAAATTATGGTTGAGCCGGGTGATGAACTGGTAATAACCATGGCCATTGGTCAACTCATCAAACATCCCTTTCCGGGAATAGTAAGAAGTAAGGCGACGGATGGCAATGCCCACACCATCGTTGTTCATTTGTGCTTCTACCCCTGCCTGATGGCGGGCAATCACCGTTTTTACCCTTTCACGATCCTGCAGGCTGAAATCATTGAGCACTTCGGCAACCAGTTCAAAGTATTTCCTGGTCTTTTCAGGAGTGGCTTTGCCAACAGCGACAAACATGGGCAGGAGTTCATCTTCCGACTGATTCTGCCTGAAAGTTTCCAGGTAGGTGTAAAAAGCACCGGTATGAACATTGAATTCATTATCCATCTGACCATAGCTTCTTTTTTCGGTATCTACCTGGCGGATGATGGCCGACAGCAACCGGGCATAGGGAATCAGCTCCTGGGGCAACACCCGCATGTCGAAATACAGGCTGCTGTATACGATATCGTTGGTAAAAACATCGTAATGGAACACCGGAACGTCTTTCACCTGATTTTCCTGAAGGGGATACCAGGCAATTTCAGGAGAGATGTCCTGCAGGGAAAGCAGCGGCACAGTGGCCAGGTCTTGTGGTGAATCCTGCCGTTGCTGGAAGGCTTTCAGCTCGCGGGTCTGCTCTACCAGCTGCTGCAGCTCCTGCTGGCTCAGGGTGGCTTTGTGAGCAGCCAGCTTCTGGCGCTCACGGTCGGTATTAACTCCTTCGAGCCCGGGCTGAGGATACAAGGCCAGCAGCACTCCATGATTGTTATCGATCAGGATTTGCTGCATGAGGTTTTCCAGCAAGGGCTCTTCAAGGGCTTTCTTCACATAGGCCAGAGAAGATTCGAATTCAAGGCCTGCAAAGGGGTCATCAGCAAAAAACCAATCCAGGTAAGCATTCATCACGTACATCAACCCCTTGTTGGAGGTATTTCCCTCGCGCAGGTTAAACTCCCTGCGGTTGATGATTCCCTGAAGGATTTCCTTGTCGAAACCCTTGTGGGCCATTTCTCTCATGGTATCAAACACGATTTTGCTGAACTGCCCGACATCCTCACGGTTGGCATTTTCCACCCGGATGCTAAAAACACTCTGCTTCCCGGTACTCAGGCTGGCGCCCACATTTTTGCCAATGCCGGCCTGCTGCAGTGCCAGCCTCAGGGGGGCTGTCTGGTTGTTCACCAGCATATCGGCCAGGATACCCAGGGCCATTCTTTTTTCAGGGCTTAAGTCGGTGCCGGCCACAAAATTCACCGAAAGAAAAGTATTGTCCTTCACATCGCTTCCTTGGGTCACAGCATAGGGCAACTCCAGTTCCTTGAAAGAAGCAAATCCGGGTTGGGGCGTCAGCTCGAAGTGCGCCCCCGAGGGTTGAAACCCCGAGAGATATTTTTCATGGATAAAAGCCAGTTCCTGATCCAGGTCAGCGTTTCCATAAAGGGTGATGTAGCTGTTTGAAGGATGATAATAGGTACGATGAAAGTCAAGAAATTCCTCGTAGGTCAGTTCAGGAATGACCGAAGGATACCCTCCCGAACAGACCCCGTAAGTATTGGAAGGAAACAGGGCTTTGCTCACCTGGTACATCTGTTCGCGGTAAGGTCCTGAATAGGCTCCTTTCATTTCATTAAAAACCACCCCTTTATATACCAGGTCACTGTCCACATCATCCAGTTCGTAATGCCAGGCTTCCTGAAGGAAGATGCGGGGATCATCGTAGATGCGTGGAAAAAATACTGCATCCAGATACACGTGCATCAGGTTGAAATAATCCTTGGGGTTCATGCTGGCCACCGGATAAGTGGTAATGTCAGCACCGGTCATGGCGTTCAGGAAAGTGTTCAGCGAGCCCTGCACCAGCACACTGAAAGGGCTTTTGACAGGGAAGTTGCGCGAGCCGTTCAACACCGAATGCTCCATAATGTGTGCCACCCCGGTGCTATTGTCCGGAAGGGTCTTAAAGGCAATGTTGAACAGCTTGTTGGGATCATCGGCCGCGATCTTCATCAGTCGCGCCCCACTGCCTTCATGTATAAAATAAAGGCAGTCAGCATTTACCTCAGGTACAAACCGCTTTTCCAACAGGCGGAACCCGTGGTAGGTTTTGTCTTCCTGAAAGGCATCGGTAGGCTTGGCTGCGTAGGTACACACAGCCGCAAACACCATAAGGATGGTGAACAGTAATTTTTTTTGTTTCATTACCATGACTTTTAATGCTATAAAATATGAGTGAAATGACATCCTTCTATCAAATTTCATGCAATACGTTATATAAAATGCATTTTCAGATCATTATACAATGAACCGTCCTCTTTTCACTCTTTCAGAATGCATTAAAACCGGACACTGCTGAACGATATTGGACATCTTTTGCTTAAGAAGGGAAAATCCTTTATCTTTAAATAATCATTTCATTAAAAAAAAGAAGAATGAACAAGTTGGTATTCCTTTTATTCCCGGCCCTGCTGGTATTGTTTTTTGCCTGTGAGGATGATGATTCTTCACGCCTTGAGTTGCTGACCACCCCGGTATGGGTATCCGACAGCCTGTTGATTAACGGCACAGGGGCAGGTGGCGCCGGACAGATGCTGGAAGATTTTAATGGGGAAGTGGATTTTCAAACGGATGGAACAGTCTACCTGGGCACAGAACCCGGCACCTGGAGTTTCCTGGCAAATGAAACCCAGCTGATGCTCGAAAGCCCCGAACTACCTGTTCCCCTGGTGCTCAACATTATCGAACTGACCGAAACCTCCCTGAAGGTATCCACCACCATTCCCAATCCCGAAAATCCTGAGGAATCCTATCAAATACGAATGACCTTCCTGGCAAAATGACCCTCTGCATTCATATGAACCTTTCATTATTAAGATTTTAGAATTTTTCTTAGTAATTTTAAGACTATGGATAAAAAACCAAGAGTGGCCGTGATGCTTTCGGGTGGCGTTGATAGTTCGGTGGCTGCCTACCTGCTCAAAGAGCAAGGGTATGAGGTGATTGGGGTGTTCATGAAAAACTGGCATGATGACACCGTGACCCTGAACAACGAATGCCCATGGGTTGAAGACAGCACCGATGCCCTGTTGGTAGCCCAGAAACTCGACATTCCCTATTATGTATACGATTTCAGCCAGCAATACAAGGCCAGGATCGTAGATTATATGTTTGCCGAATACCAGGCAGGACGCACCCCCAATCCGGATGTGCTGTGCAACCGTGAAATCAAGTTTGATGTGTTTTTGAAGGCCGCTGAAAAGCTGCAGGCCCAGATGGTGGCCACCGGACATTACTGCCGCAAGGATACCCTGCAGCAGGACGGAAAAACCTGGTACCGGCTATTGGCAGGAGCCGATGGCAATAAAGATCAGAGCTACTTTCTTTGTCAGCTCAACCAGCAACAACTCGCAAAAGTGTTGTTTCCCATCGGCCATTTGCAAAAGCCCAGGGTCCGGGAGATTGCCCTGGAGCAGGACCTGGTGACTGCCGGCAAGAAAGACAGCCAGGGATTATGTTTTGTGGGAAAAGTAAGACTGCCCGATTTTCTGCAGCAACAACTAAAGCCCAAAAAGGGGCCCACGATCATGATTCCTGAGGGGTTGGCCTCACTGCAACGTCCCGCCCTTCCACCTGATATGGACTGGTCGCAGGCTCCCCTGCCCCTGCTGGAAACCTTATGCCGCCCCCCGCAGCTGCATCCTGAAGATGGCACCGTGGCGGGCGAACACAACGGAGCCCATTATTTTACGGTAGGCCAGCGCAAAGGGCTGAATATCGGGGGAATGCCCAAAGGAGTATTTGTGATCGGCACCGACACCCGGCAAAACATCCTCTATGCAGGCCTGGGAGATGACCATCCTGCCCTGCTACGGGAAGGCCTGAAGGTAGAGCCCGGCCAGGTGCATTGGATACGCCCCGACCGGGCCCTGCAACCAGGGCAGACAGCCCGCTACCTGGCCCGCATCCGCTACCGTCAGCCCTTGTCGTGGGCTACCCTGATCATGCGCCCCCAGGGCCTCTTCATTCTCTTTGATCAACAGCAGAAAGGAGTGGCTGCCGGGCAGTTTGTTGCATGGTATCAGGATGAAGAATGTGTGGGCTCCGGAACCATTGCAGGATAAAATTTGTTATCGGCAGTAACATTTATACATCTGGCAGCGTCATAGCCTCATATTTAATTTTAACTTTAACCGGGGTTTTCCTTTTTACCTTAACGCTATCAGTTATGTTCTCCAACCTTTTAAAATACAGTATCCGGGCCCTGAAGCGGCAAAAGGTTTATGTGATGATCAATGTTTTCGGTCTGGCCATCGGTCTTGCCGCCAGCCTGATGATCGCTTTGTTCATCCTCAACGAACTGAGTTTTGATGGTTACCACGAGAACAAGGATAACATCTACAAGGTTATTCTTCAGGCGCGCCTGAGCGGCCAGGAGATCAAGGTCACCAGCACGGCCCCTCCCATAGGGCCTAATATGCGCGATGAATTTCCTGAAGTACAGGAGTTTCTGCGAATGAACGCGTGGGGAGAAACCATCATCAAGAAGGATGACATCTTCTTTGAAGAGGACCACTTTATTGAAGCCGACTCTACCTTTTTCGACTTCTTCACCATCCCTCTGATCCGTGGCAATAAAGAAACAGCCCTTAGCGAACCCTTCACGGTAGTGCTTTCGGAAAGTACTGCCAGAAAAATCTTCGGAGAGGAAGAACCCATCAACAAGATGCTGAAGGTGGGCTCCACCACCGAGTTATACCGTGTGACGGGCGTTATGCAAGACATTCCTGACAACACCCACTTCAAAGCCAACATGATCGGCTCCTTTATCAGCAACCCCCGCTCCTCGGAATTGGAATGGCTCTCCAACAGCTTTCACACCTACGTCATGCTGCATCCTCAGGCCACGGCCCAGCAGGTCAATGACCGTTTTCAGGACCTGGTGATCAGGAAGGTGAGTCCAGAGATCCGGCAATATATGGGTATTTCCTTTGATGAATTTCTCTCACAGGGCAACAAATACAACCTCTTTCTGCAACCCCTTTCGCAAATTAAGGTCGATCCAACCATCGAAGGCACCCTTGTCAGAGCCAGCGACCCGAAATACTTCTGGATTTTTGGCGGCATTGGGATGCTGATCCTGGTGATTGCAGCCATCAATTTCATGAACCTTTCTATTGCACAGGCCACCAAAAGGGCCCGCGAGGTAGGCATCAAAAAAGTAAGCGGCTCCTCCAGGAATCTGCTGGTGGGGCAGTTTTTGCTGGAAACAATCATACTTTCCATCCTGGCCATGATCATTGCCATGATGATCGTGGAGGTTGCCATGCCCTGGTTTAACCAGATGCTGGACCTGAACCTGGATCTGCAAAACCTAAGGACCTGGTACTTCTTCCCTGCCCTGATCATCTTTGTGATCTTTATCGGGATGCTGGCTGGCAGTTACCCTGCATTTTATATGTCATCGTTCAATCCGAATGAGGTGCTAAAGGGCAAGACCACACATAGCCGCAAACATCTGAGCCTGAGAAGCGGCCTGACCATCCTTCAGTTTTCCATCTCCATCATCCTGATCGTGAGCACCTTGCTGATGCACCGGCAGATCAGGTACATGCTGAATAAGGATCTGGGCTTTGATCAGGAACAAGTACTGGTGATTCGCCGGGCTGAAGTGCTGGGGCCTCAGGTGCAATCCTTCAAGGAAGAACTGCTGCAGCAGCCCGGCATCGTTAGCGTTTCGGCCTCCACCTCGGTTCCGGGGCATACCAACAACAATAATGGCTACATGATGCGGGGCCGGCCCGAGGAGACCTTCCTGATGCAAACCAACTGGGTTGATTATGATTACCTGAAGACTTATGGTATTGAGCTGGCCCAGGGACGCTCGTTCGACCCTGAGATGCTGACCGACCAGCAAGGCTGCCTGATCAATGAACGGGCAGTGACTAACTTTTCAATTGAGAATCCTTTTGAGACAGTCATCATCAGAGGAGACGCCAATGAGGCCTCCAACCTGCGGCCCGTGATCGGGGTCGTGAAGGACTTTCATTTTGAATCGCTGCGTCAGCAAATTACCCCCTGCATCATGCACTTTAAGGACAGCACTCAAAACTGGGGGTATATCAGCGTGCGCCTCTCGCCAGGCAATCCACAGGAAACCATCAGCGGGATAGAACAGACATGGGGCTCTTTCACGGCCAAAGACCCGCTGTTGTACTTTTTCCTGGATCAGGACCTGCAACAGCTCTATGTCCAGGAACGTCAAAACGCAAGCATGTCAGTTACCTTCACCATCCTGGCCATTATTATCGCCTCCCTGGGGCTTTATGGGCTGATGGCTTTTACAGTGGCCCAGCGCACCCGCGAAATAGGGGTCCGAAAGACCTTCGGGGCCTCTGCCACCGACATCTGGCTGATGATTTCCAAGGAAATATTTGCCCTGATCGGCCTTGCCACGTTGATTGCCTGGCCCATAGTATACTGGGTCGGCTCCAACTGGCTGTCAAACTATCATTACCGCACCAGCATGAGCTTTAGCGATTTCCTGGCGGGGCTGGTTATTGCCTCCATCATTGCCATCATCACCATTAGCTACCGCATCGTGAAAACGGCCAGGATGAATCCCTCCATTTCATTGCGGTATGAGTAATGGTTGAGGGGTTTAGGGGTTGAGAGGTTGAGAAGAAGATGAGGGGGAGACTTGGCGACCAGGAGACTGGGAGTGACTCGTCCTGAAATAGGTTTACACAAAAAGCAACCCTCATCCCAACCTCTCAACCTCTCAACTCTTTACTCATACCGCAATGAAATGGAAGGATTCATCCTGGCCGTTTTCAGGATGCGGTAGCTGATGGTGATGATGGCAATGATGGAGGCAATAACCAGCCCCGCCAGGAAATCGCTA